>CAIQBC010000036.1 GCA_903869955.1 uncultured Opitutia bacterium | reverse complement strand
CTGCGCGGCAGCGTCGTGCCGGCGCACGCGCTCACGCCGCCCGGCACGGCGGGCTACATGCCGCCCGCCGGCGTGCCGGACGGTTTCGCCGCCGCGCGAAAACTGCTCGCCGAAGCCGGCTTTCCCGGCGGCGTGGGCCTGCCCACCTTCGAGTTGCAGATTAAAAACGACGACAACCACCGCGCCATCGCCGAGGCCATCCAGCAGATGTGGCAACGCGAGCTGGGGGTGAACATCACCCTCGTGCCGCTCGAGCAGAAGACCTGGCTGCAAAACCAGCAGACGCAGGCCTTCCAGATCAGCAGCGCGCGCTGGGTGGGAGACTACGTTGACCCCAACACCTTCCTCGACCTCTGGCTGACCAACGGCGGCAACAACTGGACGGGCTGGGGCAACACGGCTTACGACCAGCTCGTGACTGAGGCTGCACGCACCCTCGACACCGCGAAGCGCCAGTCGCTCCAGCGCGACGCGGAAACGCTCCTTCTGAACGAGGGTCCGATCATCCCGATCTATCACGGCGCGCGCGTCTTCCTGATTGATCCGAGTGTGAAGGGCTGGGCGGCCAACATCCTCGGCCTGCACCGCTACCAGCTCATCTCGCTGGAGTGAGCAGGTTGCGGCCGAAAATTGAAAGAGGAAGCCAGGAAGCCGGGGATCAAACGTCGGCATTCGCGCCTGTTTCCCGCCCGCCTTTTTAATTGCTCCTGCCCGGACACCGGGTCTTCCGCTGGGCAAATTGCCCTGCTTCGGTCGCGGACCCGGCTTTACACCCGCTTAACCATTTCCCCACCCGCGCACACACGGCGCTAACACTGGGGGCGTCTCCATGTTTGAACCCAATTCAACTATGAACGCCAAGCTCTACACCTTCCTCGCCATCGCCAGCGCGCAGATGATCGCCGTCCTCGCCATTGTGGTCATCCTGCGCTGAACACCGCCCTCGCTCCCTCCCTCCCATGAATACTCCGCCCCAATCCTTCGGCTCCGCGCCGCCCGCCGCGCGTTCACCCTCCTAGAAATTCTCGTTGTCCTCGCGATCATCGGCATTTTTGCCGGCCTCACGGTCTCGAATCTCGACCTCCTACAATCCCTCGTGCCAAGGGTGACTCGGCGCCCGGTCTGTGTAGATGCGCCCAAACCGCCGCTTGCGGCGGTCGAGTTTGCCGTCCACGCTGCTGCCCATGCGTTTCGCCTCCGCCCTGCTCCTCGCCCTGCTCGCCGCTGTTCCCTCGCTCCGTGCCACCGACCTCAAGCTCGTCCGCGTCTGGCCCGAGTGGCGCACGGAAGATTCCTTTGCCCGCATCAGCGAATTTTTCAGCGGCGTGGAAAACAGCGGCGGCCAGACCATCCTTCGCTCACAGCCGACGGAGCGCGCGGGACTATATTTTCTTGTCCGTACCGAAGCCAAAACCGCCATCCCCGGCGCGCGGGTCGAGCTGCAAGTCCTCCTGCCCGGCGTCGAGCAGGCAAAAAAATTCATCCTTACCGCCGATGTACCCGCTGGCAGCCACGTCACGCTCGCCGGTGTGACGGGGGCCGACTGGCCCGGCGAAAAGACCGCCCCCGTCGCGTGGCACCTCGCCGTGCTCGCCGCCAACGGCACGGTGCTCGCCAGCGAGCAGAGCTTCCTGTGGGCCAAACCCGTCCCGGCAAAGAAGTGAGCTGGCCGGGAGTCTTAAACACAGATTTCACGGATGGCAGAACAAACCGGCACAAAGGACACGAAGCAATTCCTCCGTGCCCTGGGGTGGGTCTCTCCGTGTTCTCTGTGGTCCAATTTTATTGCCCAACCGCCGCCATTTCTTGGTTTCATGGCTTCTGAATTGATCCGTGTTAATCCGTGAAATCCGTGGTTGAAAACACTTGGACTCCCTTCGCCCCCGTGGCCGGCCTGCCGCCGTTCACACCTGCTGTGCTGTCCGAAATTCTCGACGGCGGCCAAGCCTTCCGCTGGCACCGTACCCCACAAAACAAGGCAGGCGGGGGGGCCCCGCCCAACTTCGCCTCCGAAATCTGGCTCGGCCAGTGGTCCGGCTGCGTCGTCCGCCTGCGCCCCGCCGCCGATGGAGCGCTCGAATTTTCCGCCTCCACGGCGCTCGCCCCGCAGGTCGCCCGCGAGCTCCCCCGCTATCTCGTCACCGACCGCAACTGGCCCGCGCTCACCGACTCGCTCCCGTGGCGCAGCGATGCGCATCTTGCCCGCGGTCTCGCGGTATTTCCCGGCCTGCGGATTCTGCGCCAGCCCTTCGGCGAAACACTCCTCGGCTTCCTGTGCAGCGCCACCAAGCAGATCGTCCAGATCAAGCAAATGCTCGCGCTGCTCGCGGAGCGGCACGGCAGACCAATCGGTCGGGCGTCAGGCTTGCAGACGCCGAAAAACTCGCCCCCGGCACAGGGCGGCCCCTTCCCGCCAGCCGACCTGCACGCGCCCCTCCACGCCCTGCCAACGTGGGAAGCGCTCGCCACCATCCCGGAAAAAGAACTCCGCGCCTGCCAGCTCGGCTTCCGCGCGCGCTTTATCTCTGAGACCGCGCGCTTTATTGCCGCCCATCCTGGCTGGCTTGACGAAACGGAGGCCCTGCCCTACCCCGCCGCCCAGGCCCGCCTGCGCGAGCTTCCCGGCGTGGGGGAGAAAATCGCCGACTGCGTACTGCTCTTCGGCGCGGGCCGGCTGGAGGCGTTTCCGGTGGACACATGGATCCTGCAGGCCATGGCGGCGCGCTACGGCCTCGCCGGCTGGAAGCCGGCGCAAGTTGCGCAGTTTGGCCGCGCGCACTTCGGCCCACTCGCGGGGCTGGCCCAACAGTTCCTTTTCGCCCACGAACGCCGGGTCGCACGGGAAGCCGGCTCACCAGCCGGGGCGGCAGGCATTCCACGGCCCCGCACCGAGCAGGGACCGGTCGTGCGGTTCATGCCCCAAAAAAATTAGTGTTCCTCCGCGCCGGTTCGTGGTTTCTCTTTCCGCCATGAATGTCGCCGAGGACCACCCCGCCACCGCCACGCCTGCCCCGGGCGAGGCCGGCTTGGTCGAGCCGCGCGATTTCGTCAGCGCGGAGCCGTTCACCTTTGAGAGCGGGCAGACCCTGCCCGGCTTTGCGTTGCGCTACGAGACCTACGGCCGGCTCAACGCCGCCGGCGACAACGCCGTCCTCATCTGTCACGCGCTCAGCGGCGACCACCATTGCGCGGGCCGCCATTCGCCGGCGGACAAAAAACCCGGGTGGTGGAACAACCTCATCGGCCCCGGCAAGGCCGTGGACACGGACAAGTTTTTCGTCCTCTGCGCCAACGTCCCCGGCGGCTGCCAGGGCTCGACGGGGCCGTCGTCGCCCGACCCGGCGACAGGGCGGCCCTATGGGATCGCCTTTCCGTTTGTCACCATCCGCGACATGGTGCGCGCCCAAAAACGCTGGCTCGACGCGCTGGGCGTGAAGAGACTTTTCGCCCTGCTCGGCGGCTCGATGGGCGGGATGCAGGCGCTCCAGTTCGGCATTGAGTATCCGGGTTTCTGTGCGCGGCTGCTGCCGATGGCCTCGACGGCCCGCGAGAGCGCCCAGGCCATCGCGTTCAACGAGGTTGGCCGCCAGGCCATCATGCAGGATCCGGCCTGGAACGGCGGCAACTACCCGAAGGACGGCGGACCGCGCGTCGGCCTCGCCATCGCCCGCATGATGGCGCACATCACCTACGTGAGCGACGCCTCGATGGACCGGAAATTTGGGCGCAAGAAAAAGGACGGCGCAACGGGCGACGCCTACACGTTTGACGTGCAGTTCGAGGTCGAAAGCTACCTCAAGCACCAGGGCGAGAGCTTCATCAACCGCTTTGACGCCAACTCCTACCTCTACATCACGCGCGCCATTGACCATTTCGACCTCGAGGCCGCCTACGGTTCGCTGGAGCAGGCGTTCACGCGCGTAGAGGCGGAGACACTCGTGCTTGGCTTCACCAGCGACTGGCTCTTCCCGCCCGGCCAAAGCCGCGCGATCGCGCAGGCGCTGCTCCGCGCCGGCAAGCGCGCCAGCTATGCCGAGCTCGACACCGACCTCGGCCACGACTCGTTCCTGCTGGAGTCGCCGCAGCTCTATGAGCTGGTGCGGGGCTTTCTCGCCTGAGCGTGCCCCGATTTTACGCAAAACGGGTGTTGCCGACATCTGGCCCCGGGCTCTAGCGTACGGATCGTTTTTCCCGTTTCACCCCCATCCCAACATGACCTCGCTCCGTCTCCCTTCCCGCCTCGCGCTCGTGGCGCTGGCCCTCTCTGCCGGCCTCGCCGGCACTTCCTGCTCCAAATCGGGGCCGGCCGCATCCACCGGGGGAGCCGTCACCCCGGCCGGCAAGAAAATCGTCATCGGCCTCTCGCTCGACACGCTGCAGGAGGAACGCTGGCAGCATGACCGGGACATTTTTGTCGCCGCCGCAGAAAAACTTGGGGCCACGGTGGTGGTTCAGGCCGCCAACAGCAATAACACGGTCCAAGTCCAGGATATCAAGACGCTGATTACCCGCGGGGTGGACGTACTCGTGGTCGTGCCGTTCGACGGCAACGGGCTGAGCACCGCCGTCAAAGATGCCAACGACGCCAAGATTCCGCTCATTGCCTATGACCGGCTCATCCTCGGGACCAACATTGACTACTACCTGACCTTCGACAACGTGAAGGTCGGCGAGGAGCAGGCCAAATACTTGGTCGCGCATCTGCCGGAAGGCCGCAAGGCGAAGATCGTGCGAATTTACGGCTACAAGGGCGATCACAACGCGACGTTGTTCAAGGAAGGGCAGGATCACATCCTCGATCCTTTGATCAAGTCGGGCAAAATCGAGGTTGTCCACGAGGACTGGGCCGATGGCTGGAAGCCCGCCGAGGCCGTCAAGATCATGAACGCCGCCATCACCAAGGCGGGCCGCGATATTGATGCCGTCCTCGCTTCTAATGATGGCACCGCGGGCGGTGCCATTACGGCGCTGGAGCAGGAAAAGCTGGCCGGCAAAGTGCTGGTCACCGGGCAGGACGCTGAGCTGGCCGCCTGCCAGCGGATCATGCAGGGCACGCAAGCCATGACCATCTACAAGCCCCTCAAAACCCTGGCCACCCATGCCGCCGAGGTCGCGGTTGCCGTTGCCCAAGGCAAGCCCCCCGTGGTCACCGCCACCATCGACAATGGGTTCAAAAAAGTGCCTTTTATTTTCGAGAATGTCATCACGGTCGACAAGGCCAACATGATGGCCACGGTCGTCGCCGACGGCTTTCAAAAGGCGGCTGACCTGAAATAAATTTGCCGGACCGGGCCGCCTGCCGATTGCGGCTCATCTGTGGGTTCGCCCGGTTATTCATTCGTCCATGTCCGCCCCGCTGCTTGTTGTCCGCGATTTGGTCAAAAAATTTCCCGGCGTCGTCGCGCTCAAGAACGTCAACTTTGACCTGCGTGCCGGCGAGGTGCATGCGCTGTGCGGTGAGAATGGCGCGGGCAAGTCCACGCTGATCAAGCTGCTCGGCGGCATCTATCCGCATGGCAGTTACGAAGGGGAGCTGCAGGTGGATGGCCGGCCGGTGACGTTTCGCGGCATCCGAGACGCCGAGCACGCCGGCATCTCGGTGATCACCCAGGAATTCGCCCTGGTCGGCGAACTGAGCGTGGCCGAAAATATTTTCTTGGGCCGGGCCCCGCGTCTGGGCTGGCGGGTGGACTGGCCGGAAATGCACCGCCGGGCCGCCGCGCTGCTGGCCGATTTTGGCCTTAACATTGCGCCCGACGCCCCGGTTCGGACCCTCGGCATCGGGCAGAAGCAGCTCGTCGAGATCGTCCGCGCGATGGACAAAAAATCCCGCATCCTCGTGCTCGACGAGCCGACGGCCGCGCTCACGGAGCAAGAGGTCGAGGTGTTGCTGACCCATCTCCGCCGGCTCCGCGCGCTGGGCACGACCTGCATCTACATCTCGCACAAGCTCGACGAGGTCTTCGCCATCGCCGACCGCATCACCGTGCTGCGCGATGGGGCGAGCATCACCACGCTGGCCACGCACGACGCCACGATTCCCGTCGTCATCAAACATATGGTCGGCCGCGAGATCACGGATTTGTTTCCGCGCAAATCCCGCGCGGTCGCCGCCGCTCCGCTGGCCGACGTGCTTTCTGTGCGCGGCCTCAGCGTCGCCCCCGCCAAAGGCAGGCCCGCCTTCCTGCGCGACCTCTCGTTCGAGCTGCGCGCCGGCGAGGTGCTCGGCTTCGGCGGTCTCATGGGCGCAGGTCGCACGGAGCTGCTCATGCACCTCTTCGGCGCGTGGGGCCAACGGCTCGGTGGCGAGGTCACATTGCGCGGCCAGCCGTACGCGCGGCCCTCGCCCGGCGAATCCATCCGGCGCGGCCTGGTGCTCGCGAGCGAGGATCGCCGCCGCTACGGGCTCATCCTCGCGCAGGAAATCGGCTTCAACCTCTCGCTCTCGAGCCTGCCCGAGTTCACCCGCTTCGGCGGACGCATTGACACCCCGGCCGAGCAGGTGCGCAACCAGCACTTCTACACCTCCCTCCGGGTGAAGGCACCCGGCCAGCATACGCGTGCCGGCACGCTCTCCGGCGGCAATCAGCAGAAGGTCGTGCTCGGCAAGGCGCTGATGACCGGGCCGACCGTAATCATGCTCGATGAGCCGACGCGCGGCATTGATGTCGGAGCCAAGCTGGAGGTCTATGAGCTCATCAACCGTCTCACGGCCGAGGGCAAGGCCGTCATCCTCGTGTCGAGCGAGCTGCCGGAACTGATGGGCATGAGCGACCGGGTCATCATGCTGCACGAAGGCGTCATCGGCGGTGAGTTCGCCCGCGCGGAGTTCTCGCAGGAAAAACTCCTCGCCGCCGCCATGGGCCACGCCCACGCTGCCTGACTCTCTTCCGCGTCCCATGAACCGCAAACAACTGCTCAAAACCCTCGCGATGCCGATCGCGTTGGCAGCTATCTGCGTCTATTTTGCGTTGAAACAGCCCGCCTTCCTGAGCCCGCGCAATTTTACCCAGTTGCTCGTTCAGTTTTCGATCATCGGCACCCTCGCGTTGGGCATGTTCATGATTCTGCTCACCGGCCAGATAGACTTGTCCGTCGGGAGCGGTGTCGGGCTGATCGGAGGGATCACCGCCGTGCTGGTCACGGAACACGCCTGGTCCGCACCTGCGGCGATGCTCGTGGCGTTTGCGGCCGCCCTGCTCCTCTGGTCGCTCATGGGCACGCTCATCGTGAAGGAACGCATCCCCTCGTTCATCATCACCTTGGGCGGCCTGCTCATTTTTCGCGGTTTGTTCTGGTTCGTCATTCACAGCGTCACCATCCAGGTCAAGGGGGCGCAGGAGAATCTTTACTCGCAAATCACCACTTACTATCTGCCGGTGAACGCGGGGCTCGTGCTCGCATTAATCCTGGCCGTGGCGGTGGGATTCCTGCAATGGCGGGCGCGCGCGGCGCGCGCCACCCATGGCCTGCCGGTCCCGACGACCGCGCGGGCGTTCGGGCGCTTCGTCGTCACCGCCGGGGGCATTTTTTTGGTCACCGTACTCTGCAATAATTTCAATGGACTGCCGGTCACCCTGCTGATTCTCACGGCGACGGCGCTCACGGTCTATGTTCTCACCCAACACACCCCGTTTGGGCGCTATCTCTACGCCATCGGCGGCAATGAGGAAGCCGCCAGTCTCTCGGGCATCAACGTGGATCGCGTGCTCATCGGCGCCTATCTGCTGATGGGCGCGGCCACCGCCCTGACCGGCTTCATGCAGACCTCTTTCCAAGGCTCTTCCGGCGCGTCGGTGGGCGAACTGATGGAGCTCGACGCCATCGCCGCCTGCGTCATCGGCGGCACCGCGCTCAAAGGCGGCCGCGGCACCGTCTGGGGCGTCCTTTTCGGCACGCTCATCATGACCACCCTGCTCAATGGAATGGGCCTGGACGGCGTGCTCCCGGAGAAAAAACTCATCGCCCGCGGGGTGGTTTTGGTCTTGGCCGTCTGGCTCGACGTCCGGCTGGGACGTGATTGAACGCCGGTACGGCGGGACGCTTGACGGGGGGCGGCAGGCCCGCGTTCACTCTCAGTGGCAGTCCCATGATCAAACCCGCCGTCAAACGCACCGTTGACATGCAGATCCTCGCCGACTGGGTCGAGCCGCGCTCCCGCGTGCTCGATCTCGGCTGCGGACGCGGCGCCCTGCTCGACTCACTCGTGCAGTCGAAGGACATCTTCGCTGTCGGGGTGGACCTCGAGTTCGACAAGATCGCCGCCTGCGTGCAGCACGGCGTCACCGCCTACCAAGGCGACATGCTCGAATTCATGCGTACGTTTCCCGACGGACATTTTGACCGCGTCATCTGCTCGCGCACGCTGGAGGAGGTCGCCGATCCTGCCGCCGTCATCGCTGAGGCGCTCCGCGTCGGCCGCGCGGTAACCGTGGGCTTTGTAAACCATGGCTACTGGAAAAACCGCCTCGACGTGCTCCTGCACGGGCGCAAGCCCCGCAATGATGTCTACACCAGCGAATGGTTCGAGAGCCGCCCGAGCAACCCGGTAAGCGTGGCCGACTTTGAGCACTTCTGCGCGGCGAAAGGCTACCGTCTCGTCCGCCGCGCGCTGCTGCGCGGTGACTGGAGGCGGCCGTGCGCTTTCGCCCCAAATTTTTTTGCCGGCTACGCGCTCTACGACTTGGCGAAGTGAGGTCGCGGGGCCGGCCTTAAGGTCGGCTTGGTCATTCGTCATTTTACCTTAAAATTGAACACACGCCAGACAAGCCAACGATTCAAGAAGCAAAGGGGAATCAGCACCACTCCATAGGGAGCGGTTCCGTAAAGCAGGTAGACCCAAAGGAGCTTCAGGTGATCGTGGAAATCAAAATCGGTCCACCGTCCAAATTCGAAGCTCATCGTCACTCTTTCTACCACGACCCAGACAGCCCAATAGATGACAATTGCAACGTAGTAGCATACTATGCCAGCAATCCCCTCGGCTCCTCCGTTTTTTCTTCTTGATTTAATCGTGTGAAAACCGGCCACGATTCCCGCTGCAATGCCAGCTATCAAAAACGAAACGTCAAAGCTGTCTTCTGCATGGCCTCCCATCAGCCGGACGGCTAAGAAGCTCCAAGCAAGTCCTGTTAGCGCCGAAATTGTGAGTGCAAACTTCATTTTTGATGAAGCGCGTTAGTTCGCTGCACCAGCAGCCCTTGTGCATGGCGAAAACGGTGAAGCAGGAAATACATTCGGCGAACGAACACTGAGGATTTTTTGCGCCAGAACCAAGCCGGAAAATTTCTCGCGGCTTCAAACCGGATACTTGCAGAAGGCGCAAATTCCATCTGTTCCGAGCTTCGCGGCCATTGCGATCTTGTGGTGCAATTATTACAGATTCGGAAGGTGTTTCTGGTTCGCGGCGAAGCGCGGACGGGGTTGCTCGGCGAGCGTGTCCGGCCAAGCCCCCCAACATCATCGCGGACCCGGTTTCATCTCGTGGGGCGATCCACCCGACCAGTTGCCGCGTTGACGCGCCGCGCCCGGGCGCAACACTCGCGCCCATGCCGTCCAAACCCATCCCCGGCTCGACCGGCGAGGTGCTCACCTGCCTGCCATCGCCCTACCTGCCGCATCCCGCGACCGGGCTGCTTTATCTGCCGCGTTTTCTGGCGAAGTGCCGCTATGTGCGGCGGCATGGTGCGCTCCCCGCCAGCTACGCCAAAAACTACAAGCGCGGCCTCGACCGTTTCCTGTGCCTGCACCTCGGGGTGGACCCGGCGGCGGTGGAAAAAATCGTCCACGAATCCGCCTCCGACGCGGAGGCCGAGGCCCGGTTGAAAGCGCTTTTCCCCACCGACGTGCGCGCCGCCAGCTGGAACCGCGAGCTTGTGCAAAAGGGCCTGACGCCCACCGGACAGGAATTTCTGAAGGAGGCGCTCACCGCGATGGGCTGCGCCGACCGCGCCGGCGAAATCAAAAGCGTGCCCGACCTGATTGATTTCGACGAGGGGCGGATCGAGTAGGGAGTCGGCCCGCGTTGCCCGGAACTATTTCCGTGCCATCCGCGGGTTCCGTGGGCCACACTCGGCCCATGATCAAAGGCCAGCGAGTCGTCTGCATCAACGACACCTTCCCCGACCTCATCCGCACGCTCTACCAGCAGCTGCCGGTGAAGGGGGTAACCTACACGATCCGCGAGGTGTTTCTCGGGCGGGAGAAAATCGTGAAGGTAGGCGACAGCGCGACCGTCGGCCTGCTGCTGGTCGAGCTGGTCAACGCGCCCGACCCGTTCCATGCGGGCAAACAGGAGCTCGGTTTTACCTCGGAGCGGTTCGCGCCGCTGGAGGAACTGCCGCCCGAGGAACTCGCGGAGGAGACTTTCTCCGGCGCAGATGCAGGCCATGGCGGCCACTGGATGAACTGACACCGCGCCCAACCACGCCGCCCAGGGCGTTACTGGTTGAAAGGCTTCGTCTCGCGTGCAGCTCAGGTGGCAGACGATGTGTTCCCCGCCGCCGTCCGCACCTCCAGCCGCACCGGGCCAAGCGCCAGCGTGCCGTCGGACAAGATTTTCGCGCGCAGCCCGCCGCGTCCGCGCAGCCACGCCTCGGCCCCGGGGTGAAACGCGCGGTCCATCCAGTGGCACGGCTTGCACTCCCCCAGGCCGAGGAAGCGCACCCCCTGCACGGCGAACTCCGTGCCGATGAGCGCGTCAAGATCCAGGCCGGCCGTGATGATGTTGCGCCTCAGCACGGCTGGCGGCCGGTCCTGTACGCCGAATTCGTGGCAAAGCCCGGCAAAGACCTCTCCGGAAAAAAACGTCGCTTGCCCTTTGTGGCCCGGCTCGTGCGCAAAAAACCGGTCGCCCACGAGGCCGCGCCCCGCCGCGCAAACGACCTCCGCGCGCTCCTCGGCCGGGTGCGTGCCGGGCGCGAGCCCATGCCGGCCAAAGAAATTGTGGCCGGGCGAGACATAGAAGTGGATCAGGCGTGGTTCGACCATGTAGCAGGCCGCAGCCTGCATTGGCCCCCGCCGGGTTTCAACCCACGGCAGAGGAAATGTTTTCCTCCCCCCCCCCCCCTCCAAAAAAACCAAAAAAGCCCTCCCAGGCCTTTATTTTCTGCGTGTCAAAGGCCGGTTCCGGAGCCGCAAAACGTAACCCTGCCCCGCACAGGCACGTCTTGCCTCCTGTGTATGACGCGATTTCCATCGCCCAATGTCTTCTGACGCGGACGACGAGCCATTCGACTTGGCCGGCTGCCTCACCCGCGTGCGGGCGAGCGACCAAGCTGCCGCGCGGGATCTCGTCAACCACCTCTACCCGCTCGTCCTCCGCATCATTCGCACCCGCCGGCCGCGCCGCGTGGCCGAAGAGGACATCGCGCAGGACATCTTTTTGAAAATGTTCACCCGCCTCGACCAATACCAAGGCAACGTGCCCTTCACCCACTGGGTGTCGCGCATCGCGGTGACCACTTGCATTGACCATCTGCGCGCGCAGCAGCGCCGCCCCGAGTTCCGCTGGGCCGACCTCTCGGAAAATGAGGCCCAGGTGCTCGACAATGTGCTCACCAACGAGCGCGAGGTGGATGCCGGCGACGCCCTCGCTTCCAGCGAACTCGTCGAGAAGCTTCTTTCGCTGCTCAAGCCCGAGGATCGCACCGTCATCCAGATGCTCGACTTGGAACAGAAATCGCTGGCGGAGATCAGCCAGCTCACCGGCTGGAACACCACGCTCATCAAAGTCCGCGCCTTCCGCGCACGACGAAAGTTGCAAAAACTCTTCGAGGAACTAAAGAAAAAGGAACACACATGAAACTCCCCACGACCCAAACCGCTTGGAGCCGGCTCCTTGCCGCCGCCCGCCTTGCGCCACCGCCCGATGCCGCCGTCGCGCCGCCCGGCTTCGCCACGCGCGTCGCCGCACTGGCGTTCAGTCGCCGGCCCGTCTCGCTGGCCACCCTTTGCGAGCTGTTTTCTTGGCGCGCGCTCGCCGCCGCCGCGCTCATCGCCCTCGTCAGCGTGGCCGCCAACTTGAAGCCCATCCTCAACCCCGCAGAGGACACTCCGCTCGCCATCAGCGACCCGGTCGCCGAGGTGCTCTCGCTCACCTGAGCCGCGCCGCCCGTCATGTCGCAAACCGCCAAAGTTTTGCTCGCTTTCACGGGCATCTTTGTCGCCGGCGCCGTCGCCGGCGGCATCGTGGCGCTGCGCGTCGGAGTGGAAAAAGCCCAGCAAGTCCGCACCGCCCAACCCGTGTCGGCTCCGCGCATCGTCACGGTGGACCAGTATGGGCCGGCGCAGCTGGACCGCTACGTCAAGTTGCTAGCGCTCGAACCGGATCAAAAGGGAAAAATCAGCCCCCTCATTGAGCAGGCCGCCAAACGGCTGGCCGATCTGACTAAGCAAAACCGGGCCGAAACACTCACGATTCGCGAAGATTTGGACAAGGAAGTCTCGGCCTTGCTGACCGAAACCCAGCGGACCAGGCTCGCAGAAATGCAAAAAAACCGACGCGCCCAGTTTGATGGCATGAAGGGTAACGGTCCGGATCGCGGCCCGCGTGGCGGGCCCGGCAGCCCACCGTTCGCCCCTTTCGTCGGTGCGGGCCGCCGCAATGGGAGCGGGGCCTCCGTCACCGTTAGCAACTCGGCCCCCGCGCCTGGACCGGCCGATCGGCCGTAGGGCGCAGCACGGTCCTGACTTGGAAGCGAGGCGACAGGATTGGTTTTTCTCCCGTCGCGCCGTGGCGCGCTTCTACGTTTGCCTTGCCCCGCACGGCCTGCCGAGAATGCACGCGCATGGACCCGCCTGCCGCCGTCCCCATTGCCCCGACGCCCGTCGCCCGTGCCTCGACGCCCGGGGGCCAGTTTCTTTATTTCGCCTACGGGATGAATATGCGGCGCGACGCATTTCGTCAGCTCTGCCCCGGCGCGGACTGGCTCGGCGTTGCGCGGCTCGAAGCCCACCGACCCGTTATCGCGTGGCACGGCTACGCCAGCGCGCTGCCCAACGCGGCCTCGACCGTCTGGGGGGTGCTCTGGCTCGTGCCGGCGGCGCGGTTGCCTGCGCTCGACGCGTTTGAACAGGTGGCCGACGGATTTTACGCCCGCCTCACGCGGCGCGTCGTCACGCCCGCCGGCCCGCGCGTTGAGACGATGCTCTACCTCGCGCCTCGCGCCGATCTCGGCACCCCCTCCGCCCCCTACCTCGCCGAAGTGCTGGCCGGCGCGCGCGAGAACAAACTTCCCGCCGCCTATCTCCGCCAGCTTGCGCGGCTTGCAGGCTGAATGGGACCCATGGTTCGCGCAGGGCCAACCTGTGCATCGGCCTTACGCGCGATCCGAACAAACGGCCCGCTGCCCCGTAAATTGTCTGCCCGCCTCGTCCAGCTGCCGCCAGTCTTGGCCTGCGGGCGGTTTTCCGGTGGGTTTTGAGTTGCGCCGCCGCTCGTCCCGCCCACTGTCTCCACCGGCCGGGCGCCATACATGGGCAGGCGCGTGAACTCCGCCAGGGCCGGAAGGCAGCAACGGCAACGACGTCCTACCAGTGCCGTGGAGTGCCCGGCCACTTTTTTTAGGTGCCGTGACGAACGCCGGCGGCCGAAGACGGCCCCCTTGGGTCAAAACGGAGCGGCTGAATTTCTGACTGGCCCCGAAAACTGAAACGCAGGCTGGATTTCCCCGTTCTTTCAGCCTTCAGTCCTCCAGTCTTTTCCATGTCGTCCTACCAAGTCATCGCCCGCAAGTGGCGTCCGCAGACGTTTGCCGACCTAGTCGGGCAGGATCATGTGGTCCGCACGCTCCGCAACGCCATCACGCGCAGCCGCATCGCCCACGCCTACCTCCTCGTGGGCCCGCGCGGCACTGGTAAAACTTCCCTCGCCCGCATCTTTGCCAAGGCCCTCAACTGCACCGGCGGCCCCACCGCCGACTTCGACCCCGCCGACCCCGCGTGTGTCGCCATCGCCAACGGCTCCTTTCTCGACGTGATCGAGATTGATGGTGCCTCCAACAACGGCGTGGACCAGGTGCGCGATCTTCGCGAAACCGTGCAATACGTCCCCGCCCAAGGGAAATTCAAGGTCTACATCATTGATGAAGTCCACATGCTCTCCGCGCAGGCGTTCAACGCCTTGCTCAAAACCCTCGAGGAGCCGCCCGCCCATGTGAAGTTCGTCTTCGCCACGACCGACCCGCAGAAAGTTCTGCCCACCATTATCTCCCGCTGCCAACGCTTCGACCTCAAGCCGATTTCCCCCGAGCTCATCGTTGAACGCCTCAGGAAAATCGCCGCCGAGGAAAAAATCGCCGTCACCGACGCAGCCCTCGCCTGCATCGCCCGCATGGCCGACGGCGGCATGCGCGACGCCCAGTCCATCTTCGATCAGATGATCTCCTTCTGTGGTGCGGAAATCTCCGAGCCCGACGTGCTCGATGTCTATGGTCTCGTCGCCGCCGATAAAATCGCCGCCCTCGCCGCCGCCCTCGCCGCCGGTGACCACCCAAAAATTATCGCCCTCGTGGACGACTGCGACGCCGCCGGCCGCGACCTCGTGCGCCTGCTCGGCGACCTGCAGGGCCTCCTCCGCACCGCCTTGCTCAACGCCATCGCCCAAGGCGGCCGCAGTGCCGCGCTCGGCACGCCGCTCACCACCGAGCAGCTCACCCGGATGCTCGACGCCCTGCGCGAAAGCGAGGCCAGCGTGAAGCTCGGCCTCACCGAGAAAATCAATTTCGAGGTCGCGCTGCTCAAGGCGGTCGAGGCCAGCCGCGCCCGGGCCATTGATTCGCTCATCAAGGAGCTCGCGGCCCTGGCCGACGAAACTTCATCCGGCACCGACCCCGGCGAAAAAAAAAAGGGTTGATGGACCGGCTGGAGGCCCGGCTCAGCCCCGCGCTGTGCGCAGCTGAAGACGGCGGACCGCGAACGGAAGGCGGAGAACGCCAGCCCGAAGACCGGAGTCAGGGACCCGTAGGCCGGCGCCAGGAATCGGTCCCTGTGTCCCCCGACACAGAGCCCGACGCGCCCATCGGCCCCAGCGCGGGCGAGGAAGCCGCCTTCCTCGCCACGGAGCAAGCGGGCAGCCCCCCGCTACTTGCGCCCGCAGCACGGGAAACGCCGGTCGCCGACCGCAAGCTCCCTCCGCTCGAAACCTTGGTCGCCCGCATCCCCGCCGAGACACGCGCCGCGCTCGATGAGCTTTTCCGCGCCAAGTTTACCACCGTCCGCCGTGTGCCCGAGCAATTTTTGCCGTAAGCGCCTGTTCCAATAGCGTCTGCCGGTGTCGGGCCAGTCTTGCTGCGTCCGTGCCTTGATCAGCCCGGCAGCTCGACCACCACGGCGGTGGCGTTGTCGCGGCCCGAGTGCAGCACGGCCTCCTCCACGAGGCGTTGCGCGGGCGGCTGCGTGGCCCGCACGGCCACTGGCTGGCGGATGAGCTCGACGAGGGCATTGTCGGGCAGACCGTCTGTCACCCCGTCGGTGCAGAGCAGGAAAATGTCGCCTGGCCGCCAGTCCACCGCACCCATTTGCGGCTCGACCGTGTCCTGCCCCGCGCCGAGCACCTGCTCAAGGATATGGCGGCGCGGGTGCATGCGTGCCTCGCGTTCGCTCAACTGCCCCGCGCGTCGCAAGCGGCCAACCAGACTATGGTCGTGGGTCAGTTGCTCCAGTCCCCCTTGACGCGGCAGGTGGTAGATGCGGCTGTCGCCAACGTGGGCGAAAAACATCCGCCCCGGCACAAACCACGCGAGGCTGAGCGTCGCGCCCATGCCGGCGCATTCCTCGTAGGCTTGGCCAAGGTGCCGCAGGTCGTGATGGATCGCACCCACCAGCGTACCGAGGATGTCCGCGAAATCCGGCCTCGTCCCCGCCGCCGGCCGGCGGAAGCTGCGCGGGAGCAGGCGCGTGATGCGGTCAATGGCGATGCGGCTGGCAAACTCGCCCGACTGCGCCCCGCCCATGCCGTCGCTGACCGCGAAAACCAGGTCGCAGGCCACGAGTGACTCCTCGCCGGTTTTGCCCAGGTGGCGCACGTCGCGGTCGTCAAAGGCAAGGCCGAGAAAGGTGTCCTCATTGTTGGCCCGCACCCGCCCGCGATGTGTCAGGCCCGACCAGCGCAGGTTGGGCGGCGCGGCCACGGTCGGCAGGGAATTTTTTTGGGCCCCGCTCATGGTTTCAGCGAAACCTCGCCGGTGCCGCCGCCTTCGTCGAGCAGGGTGGCAAACTCAAAATCAATGACGCAAAACCGCCCGTCGGCCACACGATAGGTGATGTTGCGCAGCGCACGGTCCTCGTGCCGCACTCCAAATTTTTCCAGCTCGGCGAAAATCTCCCGCTGGCGCTCCGGATTGAGCTGTTCGACGAGCCGGCCGCAGTTGGTCGTCACCATCTTCAGGCCGGCCTCGTCGGTCTCTAGCAGGCGCGGCACAAAATCGCAGCCGCGCGCCGCCAGGTGCCGCAGCACCCGCACTTCGTGGTCGAACCGCTCCCGCGCCCGATGACCGCGAAACGCCTTATGGACGCGCCCGTCGTAGCCGATGCGAACCTGGGCGCGGACGGTGTCTTTGACTTCGTGCATGATGCAGCTGGCCCGCAACATCCGCGGCTGCCGGGCCGCTGGCAAGGGGGCATTTTGCTCGTTTCTCCCCTCCGGCCCGACCCAGCATATGCGGCCCGGCCATAAAAATAATTCATTCAAAACTAAGTTTCGGTTGCCACTGGCACGTTAGGTGCTTTTTTCGCCTAGTTCCACGCTTGACCGCCGGCCCTGCCTGCGGACAGGCACTCACCTCAACCCAACCTGTCACCCGACCCAACCCGCCCGCTCCCATGGCCAAATACAAACTGGAATACATCTGGCTCGACGGCTACCAGCCGCTCGCCAGCCTCCGCAGCAAGACGCAGATCAAAGAATTTGCCAGCTTCCCGAAGCTTGCCGAGCTCCCCATCTGGGGCTTCGACGGCAGCTCGACGCAGCAGGCCGAGGGCAAAAGCTCCGACTG
>CAIQBC010000035.1 GCA_903869955.1 uncultured Opitutia bacterium | reverse complement strand
TCCTGGCGCCAACGCGCCGCGATCCGGTGTGCGGGGAGGTCCGTAAGCTCCTGCCATTCCGGGCCGTCTTCCGGCGATGCGAGAATGAGCACCGCCTCGCCGTCGGAAAAATCGAAGGCGAAGGTTCCCGGCGCGGCGAGGTCCTCCGTGTCGTCGAGTCCGCGGGTGCGTTCTTCCGGATAGAGAAAGCTGCGATACCAGTGCGGGTCGTGCGTGTAGCCACCGCTGGACTTTCCCACGATGGGCGGCACGCCGTCGTAGGGCGTCCAGCGCAGCGTGTCGCCCGCGCTTGTGGGCGTGAAGTCGAACGCGCCGTTCTCGTGGTGCATGGCGTGCAGGTCGCGGCCCGAGAGAAAAGGGCGCACCTCCAGGGCACACCCGGCCGGGTCGCCCTCAAGGTTCCAGGCCAGCACGGTCGCGGCGCGGCCGTGTGGGATGAAAATTTCCTGCCGCACCGTGCGGCCGTCAGGCAGGCGGAACGTCCAGGCTGGCCACGGCTCATGCGTGAATGACGTGATGCGGTCCGCGCCGTCGGGCGTGAGCACGTCGGGCGTGTAGCGCTGGCTGCTGAGCGCGAAGCGGCCCGCAGGGGTGCGCACAAAAACGTCTGCGCCGTTCACGAGCAGGAAACGGCGCGCGGGCGAGCCGTCCGCCCGAATGAGCAGCGCATGGTAGCGGCGGGTGCGCGCGAGGGTGGCGGTACCGGACGCGAAGCCGCCGAGGCCGTCGGTTTCGAGCCATTCTTGTTCCGGGGGCATGGCGAAGGGTGGTGCTTAGACGGCCCGGACCAAAGCCCGAAAATGCGCCCTTGGGGAAAATCGCGCAAAAAAAGCGCCGGCCGCCGTGAGGCGGGCCGGCGGGGAAAAATCCGCGTGCGTTGCTCAGCCGCCGGTGTCGAAGCCGGGATAGAGCGTCATGCCGCCGTCCACGTAGAGGGTCGCGCCGGTGACGTAGTCGGAGTCGTCCGAAGCGAGCCAGACGGCGGCGCGGCCGATTTCCTCGGCCTCGCCGATGCGGCGATACGGGATGAGGGTCAGGAGTGAAGCGTAGGCCTCAGGTGTGCTCCACGCGGCCGTGTTAATGGGTGTGCGAATGGCGCCGGGCGAGACGCTGTTGCAGCGGATGCGGAGAGGCGCGACTTCCTGCGCGATGCTCTTCATCATGAGGGCGACGCCACCTTTTGACGCGGCGTAGTTCACGTGGCCGGCCCACGGAATGATATCGTGGACGGAGCTGATGCAGACGATCTTGCCGGCGGAGCACGAGACGTTCTGCACGATGCCGCGGCGCTTGAATTCGCAGATGGCCTCGCGCGAGCAGAGGAACTGGCCGGTGAGGTTCACGTCAATCACGCGCTGCCATTGGGCGAGCGTCATCTCGTGGAACGCGGCGTCCTTCTGGAGGCCGGCGTTGTTGACGAGGATGTCGATCGTGCCGAACTCGGCGAACATCGTCTTGAACATCGCCTTGACCTCGGTCTCGTTGCTGACGTCGGCCTTGATGGCGAGGGCCTTGCCACCGTTCTTTTTGATCTCGTTGACCACGGCCTCGGCGCTCTCGGGTGCGCTGGCGTAGTTGACTACGACATCCGCGCCAGCCCGGCCGAGCGCGATGGCGACCGCCTTGCCGATGCCGGAGCTGGCCCCGGTGACGAGGGCCTTCTGGCCCTTGAGCAGCGGGAGAACCGGGCGCGGGGAGGGCTCGGGGAAATTTTTCTTGATGAATTCCAGGTCGGGGGCGGGCGTGCTCATGATAGAATGAATCGGAGGAGTTGTGGTTGAGAAGAAGGCGGCGGGAAAAGCCCCGTCGCGTCGCCCACCAAGCCCGATAGGGGTTGAAAAGTGAAGCGTAATTTGCAGGCGGCTGTGGAAAGGCCCGCCCCGGCTCAGCTTTCCCTTGACCGCGCACCTGCGACAGCGCGGCCGGCGAAGGGTGTGGCGGCGGTTTTCCGCCACGGCTGGCACGGATTGCCCCGGATCCCCGTGGCAGGATTACGCGCGCGTTTCCATGCTTGTCACCAACACCGGCCCTCAGTCCTTGGCGATCTTTGCGACCTTCGTGTAAAAACTCTGGTTCTGGTTGCTGCCTCCGTTCTCTCCATTCCCCTCCTGTGAAACGGAGTTGGAACGCGGAGCGCGCGGAGAAACCAATCCGAGGCCCGGAGGGATGGCCGGCTCGATTATCCTCCGTGAACTCCGCATCCTCCGTGTTGAAAACTCCGGCGCATTTGCGGCTTGCGGGCGGGGGGTGGCGGGCGAAAACGGCCCAAGCCGATGCTCACGTGCGCAGCCCGGCGGCGCGGGCGAGTGCGAGCTGGCGCGTGTCGCAGGTGAGAAAGCGTGTGGCCTTGAGGTGGAGGGCGGCGGCGACGTGAAAGACATCGAAGGCGCGGCTGCCCACCAGCGCGGTATGCCGGGCCGTCAACTGGCGGGCCACCGGCAGAACAGAGGCCACGGGGAGCGGCACTGCCACGACCATGCCGGCGGCGAGATCCTCGGCCAGACGCGCGGCGGCGGCAGCGAGGTCGGCCCGGGAGGATTCCCGGCGGAAGAGGCGGAGCTGAAGCGCGTTTTCCAGCTCAAACTCCTGCCACGCGGTGAGGATGAGCGGCTGCCCGGTGGCGGCCACGGCGGCGAGCGCCTGCGGGGTGTTGGTGTCGCTGAGGTAAAGCGAGGCCAGCAGGCTCGTGTCAGCATAGACCGTCGCGCTCATGCCTCGCCCCGTCCGTCGGCGACCAGCTCGGCGTGCGTGATCGTGGAGCGCACGGTCGGCGAAGGCGGGCGGCGGCCCCAGTAGCGGCGGACAGCGGCGGGGGAGCGGTTCGCCGGGCTGACGGCGGAGGCCACCGGAGAGAGGCGGGCCACCGGGCGGTTCCGCCGGGTGATGACAATCTCCCCACCCTGCTCGACAACGGCGATCAGGGCGGCGAGCTCATGCTGCACGGTGCGGATGCTGGCGCTTTTCATGTCTAACATCATGTTAGACCAAATGGCCGGGTCAAGCCCCGATCCTGGCAGAACGGTAAATTGCAGGCGGGCCTTGCGCCGTGAATTTTACCACGGATGGCACCGAGGGCACAGAGAGGACGAGCCGAGAGCACGGAGGGACGAACCGCAGAGGTTGAACCACTAATGGACACTGATAGGCACTGATGCCGGATTCGGATTCAGAATTTTAACGCCAAGTTCGCAACGCGGCGCAAAGGTCGGAGCCGGTGGATAGGTCTGCCCTCCGCGATCTTTGCGTACTTCGTGCAAAACTCTGGTTCTGGTTGCTGCCTCCGTTCTCTCCATTCCCTCCTGTGCAACGGAGTTGAAACGCGGAGGGCGCGGAGAAACCAATCCGAGGTCCGGAGGGATGGCCGGCTCGATTCTCCTCCGCGTCCTCCGCGTTGAAAACTCCGGCGCATTTGCGGCTTGCGGGCGGGGGTGACGGGCGGCTCAATCGCCGCGCTGTGATTTTCCGTCGCCTGATCGTCCGGCTGCTGCTCTTCGCCGTCTTTGCGTGGGTCTCTTTGCTGCGGGCTGCTGATACTCTGCCGGATTTGCGCGCCAAAGCGGAAAAGGGTGATGCTGCCGCTCAATACGAACTCGGGGTAAAGTATGCCCACGGCGAAGGTGTGGCCAAGGACGCGGCCGAAGCCGCCAAATGGTATCGTAAGGCTGCGGATCAGGGAATTGCCGCTGCTCAATTCAACCTAGGCCTTTCGTATTCCCAAGGCGACGGTGTGGGGAAGGACGCTACCGAAGCGGTGAAATGGTATCGCAAGGCAGCAGAGCAAGGCGTCGGTGTAGCTCAATACAATCTTGGCGTCATGTATATCCACGGCGACGGTGTGGCAAAAGACGCCGCCGAAGCCGCCAGATGGTATCGCAAGGCCGCAGAGCAGGGGATTGTCGAAGCTCAATTCAACCTTGGCGTCAGGTAACCCCGGTGCTCATCCGTGCAAAGGGTCGCGCCCGTCGCCACGGTCGCGCTTAGTGCCGCCCGCAGTTCAACCCCGTTCGCTTCCTCAATCACCTGAGTCCTGACCTCGCCATCACGGCTCCTGACGCCAAACAGCGCGGCCTTGCCGACTGGCCCGCGCCCGGCGTGCTTCCGCTTGCTGGCGTGCTTGTTCTTCTCTTTGCCGCCGAAGTAGGTTTCATCGGCCTCCACGGTGCCGGTGAGCAAGCCGCCATTGCGGCACGCCTCACGAATCCGATGCCCCAAGTGCCACGCTGATTTTTGCGTGATGCCAAGCTGCTTCGCCAGTTGGATTGACGACACGCTCTTGCGCGAGACGGTCAGGAGATACATGGCGAAAATCCACTTTTGCAGGGGGATTTTAGAGTCCTCCATGACGGTGCCGGTGCGAACGGTGAACTGCTTGCGGCACGCTTTGCAGGTGTAGAGACGACCGCCGCGCAGTTTCCACGCCCCATCGTTGGCGCAATGCGAGCAGCAGACCCCATTGGGCCAGCGTGCCGCCGCTAGGTAATCGCGGGCCGCGTCCTCATTGGGGATGGTATCGAAGAAGGCAAACGCGCTGGGCTGCAACTTGACTCCGGTTTGTGACTTGGTGGGTTTCATACAGGGAGGTTAAAACGCCTATTCGTGTGTGTCAAGTATATAAGTCCCCAAAATAGCCTTGGCAGCATATATGGACTTGGCGAAGGTGTAACGAAAGACGCCGTCGAAGCGGTCAAATGGTATCACAAAGCAGCGGAACAGGGTGATGCCGACGCTCAATTCAACCTAGGGATGAATTATTACGACGGCGACGGCGTCCCCAAAGACGACGTTGAGGCCTACGCATGGTTAAATCTTGCCGCCAGCTTAGGAGGAAAATCTGCCGTGGATGCGCGCGATGTTGTTGAACAGCGCTTGGGACGGGATGCGACCTTACGGGCGCAGCAGCGCAGCAAAGAGCTGCTCAGGGAAATTGAAGCGGCCAAGAACAAAGCGGCGGATTCCATGCCGAAGTAATTGTTGCTTTCAAATTTCCCCCAGCCGCACACAGGCCACCTCGCGGGTCGCGTCGGCGGGGGTGAGGGGCGGGATGGCGAGCTGGCACTTCTCCTGCGCGAACGGGCAGCGGGGGTGGAAGGCGCAGCCGGGGGGCGGGTTGATGGGTGAGGGCGGGTCGCCGGGGAGCACGATACGCTGGCGCGCGCGCTCGGCATCGGGGTCGGGCACCGGAATCGCGCTCACCTGCGCGCGGGTGTAGGGATGGAGCGGACGCTCAATCACGTCGGTGGCGGGGCCGAGCTCGACGATTTTGCCGAGATACATCACAGCGATGCGGTCGGAGAGGTGTTTCACCACCGAGAGGTCGTGCGCGATGAAGATGAGCGAGAGGCCCATGTCGCGCACGAGCGCGGCGAGGAGGTTGAGGATCTGCGCCTGAATCGAGACGTCGAGGGCTGACACCGGCTCGTCGGCGATGATGACCTTGGGTCGCAGCGCGAGCGCACGGGCGATGGCGATGCGCTGGCGCTGGCCGCCGGAAAACTCGTGTGGGTACTTCCGCATCGTCGCCGGCGCGAGGCCGACGAGCGTCATCAGCTCCGCCACGCGCGCCGGCACCTCGGCGGGCGGGCAGACGCGGTGGACACGCAGCGGTTCGGCGAGCGCCGCCTCGACGGTGAGACGCGGATTAAGCGAGGCGAAGGGGTCTTGGAAGACCATCTGGAGATCGCGGCGAGCGCGGGTGACCTCGGCGGCGGTGGCGGCGGTGAGGTTTTTGCCCTCAAGAACGACCGTGCCGCCGGTTGTCGGCACGAGCTGGAGGATGGCGCGGGCAAGGGTGGACTTGCCACAGCCCGACTCACCGACAAGCCCAAGCACCTCGCCGCGGGCGAGGGAGAGCGTGACGCCGTCCACCGCCTTCACCATGCCCGTCGCCCGCCGCCGGAGAAAGCCGGAATGGACGGGGAAGTGGGCGCGGAGATCGGTGAGCTGGAGGATCGGATCGGACATCGGGATAATCGAAACGCAGATATTTACCACGGATTACACGGATTTACACGGATAAGACACGGAGGGGAAAACGATCCAATCTTGAGCCTGGTCAATTTAAGGCTTTATCCGTTTTCATTTGTGAAATCCGTGGTTAAAAATCAGGCTGCTAAGTTTGGGCTGTGATGGGCATGGATCAATCATCGGATAATCCGTTTCCAGCGTAGATCGGCGTGTTTGAAGTTCAGCAACAGGGCGAGCGCAGTTGGGTGATGGCGAGATAGCCGATCATCTGTGCAGTGTGAGTCGGCGTGAAGTCTTCTGTGACTTTAGGATCAGCGATAACCAAATCGTCCACGATCAGGTCGGGAATGAGCGTGTCCACCACGATGCCTTCGTAGTGCACATCAAACTGCTTCTGCTGCTCGATGCGATGGCCCCGCTTCCGCAGCTCTATGACGAGGGCATTTTCATACGCCTTCTCATCCAATCCCGGCTTGAGTGTGTTCAGCACTTTCATCGCCGCGCCGATGATGGATTCGCTCAGTTCGTGATGGAGGATTTTATCCGTGTTCATCCGTGTAATCCGTGGTTAAAAAATCAGATCTCCCCGGCTTGGGCGCGGAGGCAGGCGTGGGCGTGACCAACGGTAACCTCGTGCAGCGCGGGCTTCTCGGCCCGGCAGCGGTCGGCGGCGAAAGTGCAGCGCGGGGCGAAGGCGCAGCCGGGCGGCGGGTGCGTGAGGTCGGGCGGCAGGCCGGGGATGGTGAACAGTTCCGCGCCTTTCGGCTGGAGCGCAGGAATGGAGCGTTGGAGCGCGCGGGTGTAGGGGTGCAGCGGTGCGCGGAAGAGCGTGCGGGTGTCGGCCGTCTCGACGATGCGGCCGGCATACATCACCTGGACCCGGTTGCAGAGGCCGGCGACGACGCC
>CAIQBC010000034.1 GCA_903869955.1 uncultured Opitutia bacterium | reverse complement strand
ATGCCGTCGGGCATCCCGCAATCCCAGCCGGCGGCGGGCACCAAGGTTTTTCCGGCGGTGGCGGGGCCGGTGGCGAGTTGCGCGCACGCGGTGATAAGGGCGGCGGCCAGCAGCAGGCTGGTGGCGGTCAGGCGGGAGGGACGCATCGGTGGTCCGGGGGTGGCTTCGGATCGCGGCAGGGGGAGACGCGCGCTCAGGGCGCGACACTCTCGTAGGAGGAGGCCTGTTCGGGCGGGCCGCCGATGTATTTCGAGTAATTGGGATAGGAGTTGAGCGGCAGGCTGCGGCCGCCGGCGGTGACGACGAGGGTCTTCCCCGGAGCCTCGTTTTTCTCGACCCAAGCGATGAGCAGGTCGCGCTTGGGATATTGGTTGGGGATCTGGAACGAAGCCGCCTGCTGCCCCGCGCCGGTGGTGCCATAGCTGTTGCCGGGTGAGCCGTGGCCGTACTGCGGCAGCACGAAGAGGCGGGCAAACGCGTCCACGGTCGGGCGGCCCATCTTGTCCAGCACGGACTGGTAGTAGTCGAGCTGTGCGCCGGGCGAGGCGAGCGTGTCATTGGTGCCGATGGTGACGATCATTTTGCCGCCGCGCTTGTAGAAGGCGGAGAGGTCAGGGTTGGTGGAGTCGAGCCACTGGGAAATTTCCTCGCGACGTTTGTTCAATTTGCCGCCCTCGACGTAGTCGAGCGGGTTGGCCGACAGATCCTGAAACAGGAAGCCGGTCACGCCGGCGATGCCGAGGTGCGAGTGCATGGGCGCGTTGTCCGCCGCGCCTTCTTGGCCGCGGTAGCGGGTGTTGGCGATCAGGCCGTTGCCGCTGACATCCGTGTTGGGCACCCACATGCCGAAGCTCGTCACGCCATTGGCGAGCGGGGTGGCAAACTTGTATTTGCTGTAAACAAACTTGAGGGTCTCGATCTGGCCGTCGGAGAGTTTGGCGTTGGCTGAGGTGTCCGACGGGTTCGGGTCCTTGCCGTCCGGCCCGCGGAGCGCGGCCCATGGGTTGCGCTTCGGGTCGCCTTGCGACAGGTCAAACAGGGCGCGCGCGGCCACATAGTTGTTGATCACGCCGTCCTCGAGGCCGTCGAGCTTGTCGGCCTGGCGAATGAACTCCATGCGGATGGCGGCGACCTTGGCGGGCGGGACCCAGTTGTCCGCCGGCTTCTCCTGGATGCGGATCAGTTCGGGCGCGAGCATGAGCGTAGAGAAGTTGAGGATCGGTACGGTGGCGCTGATGCCATCGTAATCGGCAGGATAGCGCTGCGCGACCGTGAGGGCCTCGCGGCCGCCTTGGGACGTGCCTTCGTAGTAATTGAAGCGCGGGCGCTCGCCATACACGCGCTCCATAATGACCATGGCGGCGTCGTGCGTTTTCTTCATCTGCATGTAACCGAGATTTTTGATCGCCTCGTCGTTCACGGCCCAGTCGTTGCCGCCGCCACCGCCGGGGCCGCCCGGAGCGCCCCCGGGGAAAGCACCACCCGGTGCGCCGCGTGCGCCGCCGGGCGCTGCACCCGCGCCGCCGGGAAAGCCGCCACCCGGAAAGCCGGCGGGCACGGGATTGAGCGCCTGGGCCAGCAGCGGCTTTTGCGTGTCGGTGAGAATGGGCGTGATCCGATCGCTCAGGCTGGCGCGGGCATTGGTCGCCTTGGTCTGCTCGGCGGTCAGCGTCTGCTGGCTCTTGCTAATCTCGTCGAGGAGGGGCGTGATCGCGGCGACCTGCTGCTCGGTGAGCGTAAGCGCGGCCTTCAAGTTTTCCATCGTGAGGGCCGGTGCGGCGCCAAAGGCCGCGCCACCGGGTGCGCCCGGGAATCCGCCCGCGCCGGGTGCGCCACCCGGGAATCCAGCACCACCGGGAAAAGCCCCCCCCGGCGCGCCACCGCGTCCGCCACCTGGGGGGCCGCCGCCCGGGATGCCACCCCCGCCGCCCTGCTGGTGGCCGGAGTCGCTGCCATACATGGCGAACCCGCGCGCGAGATCATTCGCGTTGGTCACGCCGGGAACGCTGCCGTTCATGCCGCCGCCACCGAGCTGCAGACCGCGCCGCTGCCATTTGGCCGGGAGCGACACGCGGAAATTGATCGGCTTGCCCTTGGGATCAACGGGCAGGATCTGCCCGTCCACCACGCCGTAGCCGCCGTTGGCGTCATCCACCCAGCGCGGCGCGCTGAGGGTGACGGCGCCGACCGGCTCGCCGATGGCCGACACCGGGATGGAGCTGCCGACCTTCTCGGCGGTCACATCGGCGGCGGTGATGACCTTCGGGCCGTCCGTCGCCGGCAGCTTTGAGCCGGGAGCAGGAATGGCGTTGGCAGCACCAGAGATGGCTCCGCTCGGGGAGGTTGAAGCCGAGGGGGCCGCCACTGGCATGCCAACCACGAGCAGAATTGACAGTGCAACAAATGTGACGCCTTTGGATTTTAGACAGGATATTGATGTCGGACTCATGGATGGAGGGGGTTGTTCTTGGTGAGGGGAATGCTCTTTGGAGCAAAAGTCGGCCGACAATGCGAAACGGGCGGGCAAAGGCGACAGAATTTTGGTTGCGGGGTCTTTTGAATTTCCGGTTGCCGGGTGAGGGGAACGGGCCACGCTCGCCCCATGCCCAACGCCATCCGCGCATCGTACGGGTGCCGGAAGCCGTACGCCAGCCGTCTTGCAGCTTTCGCCCGTGATCTCGCCAGTGACCGCCGGGCATGCCGCCATCGTCGGTGAACAGCGGCCGATCGAGGGGAATCAGACCATGGGTAAAGAACCCGCAAGACCTCCAGTATCATAATCGCCTTCATGGTGGTGCTGCTCTATTTTTTGAGCTTTGGCCTCGCGCTTCGACTATTTGGTGCAAACATTGCCGCCAGATGGGATGGCCTTCCGGTTCCGGTAAAAATCATCTATGCTCCGGTTATCTGGCTCAGAAACATTGATATTGATGAGATGGGTGAATTCTTAGATGCCTACGTTGTTTGGTGGCTCAGATAGAATTTCAAATTAAGACACTACCGCCACCCCCGCTTGACTTGCCATGGCTGGCATCCAGCCTTCCAGCCTTTATCCCATCTGCCATACCTATGAAAAATCCTAACCTCGCGCTCCTCCTGTCCCTCACCTTCACCGTCTTGACGGTCGGATGCAGTCCCAAAGCCTCCACTTCGGCCCCCAGCCCAGCAGGCAAGGCCCTCACCATCGGCTTCGCCCAGACCGGGGCCGAGAGCGACTGGCGCAAGGCCAACACCAAGTCCATGAAGGACGAGGCCGAGAAGCGCGGCATTACCCTCAAGTTCTCCGACGGCCAAGGCAAACAGGAGAACCAGATCAGCGCCGTCAAAAATTTCATTACCCAGCATGTGGACGCCATCGTCATCGCCCCGCTCGTGGAGACCGGCTGGGAGCCGGTGCTCAAGGAAGCCAAGGCCGCCAAAATCCCTGTCATCATCTCCGACCGCACCGTCAAGGTGGACGATGAGTCCCTCTACGCCGGCTTCGTCGGCTCCGACTTCAAGACCGAGGGTAAGATGGTCGCCGACTGGCTCATCAAGAAAACCAACGGCAAAGGCCGCATCCTTGAGCTCCAAGGCACCACCGGCTCCGCCCCCGCCAACGACCGCCACAGCGCCTTCGCCGACGCGATCAAGGGCACCGGCCTCACCATCATAGACTCGCAGAGCGGCGACTTCCGCCGTGACAACGGCAAGCAGGTCATGGAAGCGTTTCTCAAGAAATACAAAAAGGGCGACTTCGACATCGTCTATGCCCACAACGACGACATGGCGCTCGGTGCCATCCAGGCCATCGCCGACGCCGGCCTTAAGCCCGGCACCGACGTGCTCGTCGTTTCCATTGACGGCCTGAAGGAAGCCGTGCAGGCCATCGTGGACGGCAAGATCAATTGCGTCGTCGAGTGCAACCCGCTCGCCGGCGCGGTGGTCTATGATGCCGTCGCGAAAGTTGTCGCCGGCCAGCCCGTGCCGCGCATCAGCTACAACAAGGACGAGATGTTCGACGCCTCCAACGCCAAGGCCGCCGTGGCCACGCGCCAGTATTGAGGTGGCGCGCGTTGACCTCAACGCGTCTCAGCCATGTTCTGTAAGGCGGGGTCGCCGAACCCCGCCTTTTTCCTGCCCACTGTGACCGAAGTTCCCCTTCTCACCCTTCGCGGCATCGGGAAGACATTTCCCGGTGTCACCGCCCTCGACGGCGTGGACTTCACCGTCCGCGCCGGCGAAATTCACGCGCTCCTCGGGGAAAACGGCGCGGGCAAATCCACCCTCATCAAGGTGCTCACTGGCGTCCACCCCGCCGACTCCGGCGAAATCCGCCTCGCCGGCGAGGCCATCCGTCCCGCCTCGCCCAAGGACGCCGAACGCCTCGGCATCAGCACCGTCTATCAGGAGGTCAACCTCATCCCTTCGCTCTCGGTGGCGGAGAACATCGGCCTCGGCCGGCAGCCGGGCCGGTTGGGTTTTCTCAACTGGCCCGCGCTCCGCCGCCACGCGCGCGAGGCGCTCGCCCGGCTGGAAATCACCTGCGACGTGGACACGGAGCTCGGCCTGCTTCCGCTTGCCATCCAGCAGATGGTCGCCATCGCCCGCGCGCTCGACCTCCGAGCGCAGCTGCTGATTCTCGACGAGCCGACCGCCAGCCTCGACGAGAAAGAGGTCGAGGAGCTGTTCAAAATCATGCGCCAGCTCCGTGCACGCGGCCTTGGCATCGTGTTCGTCACCCATTTCCTCGACCAGGTCTACTCGGTCAGTGACCGCCTCACCGTGCTCCGCAACGGCGCGCTCGTCGGCGAGTTCGCCACCGCCGGGCTGCCACGGCTCGCGCTGGTCGGCAAGATGCTCGGCCGCGAGATCACCGAGGCCGTCCACGCCCCCGCCGCGCCGGACGAAGGCGGCTCAACTGCTCCCGCAGTCCTTGAGACCCGCGGCCTGTCCCGGCGCGGCGCGCTTCATCCGCTCGATCTCACGCTCCGGCGTGGCGAGGTCGCGGGGCTCGCCGGCCTGCTCGGCTCCGGCCGCACCGAAACCGCGCGCCTGCTCTTCGGCATTGACCGCGCCGACGGCGGCGAGACCAGGCTCAACAGCCGGCCCGTCAGGCTGCGCTCGCCGCGCGACGCCGTGCGGCTTGGCCTGGCGTTTTGCTCCGAGGACCGCAAGCGCGAGGGCATCCTGCCCAACCTCTCGGTGCGCGAGAACCTCATCTTCGCCTTGCAGGCCAAGCGCGGCGCGTGGCGCGCCTTGTCCCGTGCCGAGCAGGAAAAGCTTTGCGAGCACTACATCCGCGCGCTCCGCATCAAGACCCCCGGCCCCGAGACGCCGATCAAAAACCTCTCCGGCGGCAACCAGCAAAAAGTCCTCCTCGCCCGCTGGCTCGCCACGCAGCCCGCGCTCATCATCCTCGACGAGCCCACGCGCGGCAT
>CAIQBC010000033.1 GCA_903869955.1 uncultured Opitutia bacterium | reverse complement strand
TGCCGCCGTGGACGATGAGGTCGGACATTTTCGGGAGGGTGGTGGGCGGAAAAAGGAAAAGGAGGGCGGAAAAATCCGCCTTCGCCAAGGCTGCGGTGAGACGCGCCAAAAGCGCGAAAAGCGCCCGCAGGTGAGGCGGACGCTTTTGAACTGCGCGCGGAGCACCGCGCCTTGGCAAGGTTTAACTGGCAGGCGGGGGCGCGAGGCCGCTGCCACCGCCGGAGTGGCGATGGCCCTGTTCCTCACGCGGATAACCGCCGCCACCTTCACGGGAGCGCCGGCCGCGGCCTCCCCTCCGCCGCCGGCCGCCGTCGTGACGGTGCTCACCGGAGCGGTGGCCGTCGGGGCCGGAACTCTCGCCATCGCGCGAATCACGCGGGGAACTGTCGCCGCCATGCGGGCGGTCGCCGTGCCGGTCGCGGCCGCCGCGATGCCGGTGGCGCTGACCGTCACCATCGTGGCGGTGGCTGTCCCGCGACGAGCCGTCGCCGCCGCGCGAGGACTCGCCGGAGCGGGACGGGGAAGATTTTTCCTTGGGTTTGCCGCCGAAGAGGCTTTTCAGCCAGCCGAAGAAACCGACGGACGGAGCTTCCACCGGCACCGGGGGCGCGGAGGCGTCGAGCTTCGCGGTGTCACGACGCGAATCGGACGGGCGCGGTGCGTCGTCGGGACGGCGGTGATCGCGGTCATCGCGGCGGCTGTCGCGCTGGTCGTGGCGCTCGGGGCGGAAAACGGGGCGGTCGTCCGGGCGCTCGCGGCGTTGCGACGCGGACGCGCCGCCAAACCCGGGCTCGCGGGGCGTGGGTCCGGCGGCGGGCGACTCCCAGCTTTGCGCGGGGCGTTTCACCTCGGTGGGAGGGAGAATGTTGAGCCGGGCTTTTTCCGCGCCGGCCGCAGGCGCAGCGGCCGGGGTGAACGGAAACATTTCGCCCATGGGTGAGGCGGCGGGCGCCGGGGCGGGTTTCGCCGCCGGTGGCGTGCTCGCGGCCGGCGCCACGCGGGCCACGGGCGCGGCGATAACAGCATCTGCGCTGGGTTTCGCCACGGCCGACGGCTGCACGGGGGCGGCCTGCGGGGCAGGCTCGTTGACGGCCGGCTCGGGGCGGGCGGGCGCGTCCACGGATGTTTCGCCCGTGAACGGATTTTTGTATTCGCTCTTCGGCCGGATGACCTCGATGGAGCTGGGCTGAAAGCCCGCCGGGGCGGCGGACGCGGACGGAGCGGCGGACTGGCTGGGGCGTTTGCTGCGGACGAGGCCCGTGCCTCGGCTGGTGCCGAACGCGCCCGGAGGCGGCATACCGGCGGTCTCGGTCGGGGCGGCGGCCGGGGCCGCCGGCGTGCCGCCGGACGTGGTGGGATCTGACATGTCTTAGTTTATTTTGGGTTAAAGCGCGCCCAACACAGGATGCGCGGGCGGCGCGAGGAGTGCCGGCGGAACGCGGATGACGCGCTCGACGCGGGCAACAAGCGTCCACCCTCGCGCATTTTTCTGCCAGGGGCAACTGCGAATTTCCCTGCCTGTCTGGTCGGCGCACCTCAGCTTTTCTCGCCCAATCTCCACCCTGCGTGTCCTTCGCTTCCTTCCGGGTTTCCTGGCGTCCCACTTCCACTATATTTTCAAACTTTACCCTTGGCCGGAGGGTTAAGCAGGAAGCCAGCAATCGGATGGGCTCATGGTTTCGCGGTTTCTGAATCAGCTCCTTTTTCGCCCTCGGTCTCACGCCGGCTGCTGCAGCGAGATGCAGTGCAGAGTACCGTGGCCAAGCACGAGGTCGCGGCAGTCCACAGGGATGATCGCGCGGCCGGGGAAGCAGCCGGCGAGCACAGTGGCGGCCTCGGCATCGCGGCGCGGCTGGCGGAATGTCGGCAGCAGCACCGCGCCATTGATGACCAGAAAATTCGCGTAGCTCGCGGGCAGGCGGTGGCGGCCATGGCGCACGGGCAGCGGCATGGGCAGCTCCGCGAGCGCGAATTTTTTTCCGGTGGACGTGCGGAAGGCGCGTAGGCGCTCCAGGTTCTCGCGGAGGGCGCGGTGGTTGGCGTCGCGCGGGTCGCGCTCGACGGCGGTCACGATGCCGTCGGCGCGGTAGAAACGGCTGAGGTCGTCCACATGGCCGTCGGTGTCGTCGCCGGCGATGCCGTCGCCGAGCCAGAGGATTTCGCGCACGCCGAGCGCGGCGCGGAGGCGGCGCTGGATCTGCGCACAGGTGAGCGTCGGGTTGCGGTTCGGGTGGAGCAGGCACCCCTCGGTCGTGAGGAGCAGGCCCGCGCCGTTGGAGTCAATGGAGCCGCCTTCCAGCACCATCTCTTGCGCAAAGCGGCGCAAGCCGAGCGCGCGGGCGGTGCGGGCGGGAATGGCGTTGTCGCGTGACCAGCGCGGGTATTTCTCGCCCCACGCGTTGAACTCCCAGTCGGTCGCAGCGACCTCGCCGGTGCGGTCTTGTTTTACAAAAATCGGCCCGTGGTCGCGGCACCACGCGTCGTCGGTCGGGTGCGCGAAAAGCGTGACGCGCGCGAGGTCGGCCTTCGCCCGGTTGAGCGCGGCGCGGATGCGCGCGTGCAGCGGGCGGGCGGCATTGATGCGAACATCCTCGAAACGCGAGATGATGGCGGCGATCTCGGCGAACTTCGCTGGGATGGGCCGGAAGCCGCCGGGCCAGGTCGCGCGGCGGTGCGGCCACGACAGCCACACGGCGGCCTGCGGCTCCCACTCGGCGGGCAGGCGGTAGCCCAACGCGGCGGGGTTTACACGGAGAGAGGTGGGAGAAGCGGACATTCAGATGGTGTACCAAAAGGAACCGGCAGTCAGATCAAACGACTAAGAAGGCAATGGCCACAAAAAGCACCAGAAAGCACGAAAATTGAGGTCCGTAACCCCTTCCGGGCAGTAGTTCAAGATGATGCGTGCCTCTGGAGGCGACTGCGGAGGGCTCGGAGAGCCGTCCCGACCAAACTGAGCCACTACCACCATTCCATCTCTCTGACCTCTGACACGGTGGGGCGCAGCAAGACTGTACCCTAGCAACGGCCAATTACCCATTTGGCCCGGATGATTTCCCGGTCGGCACTTAATCAATGAACCGTTTCGTCAGCCCGCCGTAGGCGTCAATCCGTCGGTCGCGCAGGAACGGCCAGTGCGTGCGGGTGTCGTCCACTTGGGCGAGGTTCAAGGTGGTAAGGAGAATTTCTTCTTTCACCGCGCCCGCTTGGGCGAGAATCTCACCGCTCGGGCCGGCCACGAAACTCTGGCCCCAGAACTCCAGCCCGTCGCCGCCCGCGGGACGCTCGCGTCCGATACGGTTGATGGCCGCGACATAGCAGCCGTTGGCGATGGCGTGGCTGCGCTGGATGGTTTCCCACGCGGCGTGCTGCTTCACGCCGAGTTTTTTCTTTTCGCGCGGGTGCCAGCCGATGGCGGTCGGGTAGAAAATAATCTCCGCGCCCGCCAGCGCCGTGAGCCGAGCGGCCTCGGGGAACCACTGGTCCCAGCAGATGAGCACGCCGATCTGGCCGAACTTCGTCGGCCAAGCGCGAAAGCCGGTGTCACCCGGCGTGAAATAAAACTTCTCGTAAAAGCCCGGGTCGTCCGGGATGTGCGCCTTGCGGTAGCGGCCGAGCAGCGTGCCGTCGGCGTCAATGATGACCGCCGTGTTGTGGTAGACGCCGCGGGTGCGCTGCTCGAAGAGCGAGGCGATGATGACCACGCCGTGCTTGCGGGCGAACTGCTGGAACAACTCCGTGGTCGGACCGGGGATTTTTTCGGCGAGCTTGAAGTAATCGTGGTTCTCGCTCTGGCAAAAATATTGCGAGCGGAAAAGTTCCTGCGTGCAGATGATGTTCGCGCCGGACTTGGCGGCGCGCTCGACGGCGGCGAGGGTTTTTTTCAGGTTCGCGTCCGGG
>CAIQBC010000032.1 GCA_903869955.1 uncultured Opitutia bacterium | reverse complement strand
GATGACCTTCGCCATGATACGGCTGACCTCGGACGGGGTGTAGAGCTGCCCGCCAGCCTTGCCCAGCTCGTGCCGGATTACCTCCCGGAGGTGCCGCTTGATTACTTTGACCGCGCGCCGATCCGCTACTCGCGCACCAACCGGGCAGTGTGGGGGATTGGCCCCGACAATTTCAGTGTCAACCGGCCCCATCTCGAGCCCGAGGAATATGGGGAATTTTATTTCGACCTCAACTTCGCCGCCCCGCCAAAATCCTAACCGACAAAGGACGAGACGAAGACCGCGCCCTAATTTGCATCATGGCCCCTCCAAGACCTTTAAGCCTCGCTTAAGCTCCTCTTATACCGTCCCAGCCGACAGTCCATCCCCTCCGCTCAGTCACCGTCAAACGGCGGCGACCACGGGCCGGTGAAGGCCCATTTCACGAACAGGCCCACGACCAACCCGATCAGCGCGAAAAGCAACAAGCTCGTGATCATGCCCGCACGATGCCCCGGCCTCCCGGCCAGCTCAAGCCCACATGCTCAATCCCTGCATCCCCCCTGCATGGGCCTTGCACGGCCAGTGCCGGCTCGACGCTTGATCCACGGCTTAGAGCAAAATTATCGCGTTTTGGACTTTTACTCGCCCGGACCACCTTTACTCAATACTTGTGCTCTTTTGAGGGCCGACTTTTCGATGGGCTAGGCACTTACGCGATTTCATCTCCGCGCGAAAGAGCACAAAAAAGAGCACAAGTATTCAGTAAAGGTGCCTTTTTGGCCTGCCATTCTACGACGTATTTTGCTCACGTAAGTCGCTGGCGGTCGGGCTTATTCGGGGTAATTCGGGGTTTTTCGGCCCTTTCTGAAAGAGCACAAGTATTGAGCGAAGCTACAATAAGCGTAAATCGTTGGTGCCCGGAGTCGGGGTCGAACCGACACGGCTTTAAGGGCCGCGGGATTTTGAGTCCCGTGCGTCTGCCAATTCCGCCATCCGGGCGATGCGAAGGACCGTCAAAATACGGCGGCGGGAAGGGTTGTCCACGAAAAATCCGCTGAGAAACCCTGGGGTCGTCACAAGTCCGGCTTCGGATGGGTGACGAACGCTTCGGCCAGAGGGTCGCGCCACAGTCGTTACGCATTTAAAATCTGAATCCCAAAGGGAGGGACGGCTCTCCGAGCTGTCCGCGGACGCCACAGAGTGACGTCCCGACCAAAATGCATCACGACCCGCACCAACCGCAGGCTTGCACCGCGCAGCGGGTGCGATGCACTTGGCCAACCTCCCCGCCACCATGCCCGACTTTCGTGCCCACTGCCAGCCGTCCCAACGCGAGCCCCGCGAGATCCGTCTCTCAGCGGACGAATCGCACCACCTCGTCATCGTCAACCGGGCCGCCATCGGTGACACCGTGGTCGCGTTCGACGGCCGCGGGTCGGAGTGGATTTGCGAACTGGCCGACGACAACCGTGGGGCGGCGTTGCTCAAGGTGCGCTTCGCGCAAAAGGCACGGCCCCTCCCCTTCGAGATCACGCTCGGCCAGGCGCTGCCGAAGGGCCCGCACATGGACGCCATCGTCCGCAAGGCCACCGAGCTGGGCGTGGCGCGCATCGTGCCGCTGGAGAGCGAGCGCACCCAAATCCACCTCGACGAAGCACGCTCCGACAAAAAGGCGGGAAAATGGCAGACCGCCGCACTTGAGGCCGCCAAGCAGTGCGGCAACCCTTGGCTCCCCGAGATCGCCCCGGTGCAAAAGACCGTCGTGTTCATGGAGTCGGCGCGCGGCTTCGAGCTCAAGCTCATCGCCAGCCTCCAGCCCGGCGCGAGGCCGCTCAAGGCGGTGCTCGCCGCGTTTCAGTCTGCGCAGGGTCGCGCCCCGAAAAAAGTCCTCTGGCTCATCGGGCCGGAAGGCGACTTCACCCCGGCGGAACTAAGTGTTGCCAAAAACTGCGGCTTTGAGCCCATCACGCTCGGCCCGCTTGTGCTGCGCTGCGAGACGGCGGCCATCTACGCGCTCAGCATCCTCAGCCACGAGTTGCAGAATCAGAATTAATCCTATTGGCCGTCGCAATGGGACTGTTGGGGCGGCGCTTGTCCTCGTGCCGCCGTCGGAGATATTCAGGCAAAAGCGAACGGCAAATGGTATCGCCGGCTTGAAACCAGGCCTCCGTCACGGTCTCTGGGTTTGTCCTTTGCGTCTCCGCCCCTCGCGCCTTTTCGGTAAGAAAATAAATCTCACCAGACCAGCAGCCCGCCGGCAAAAGTCAGCCCGGCGCCGACGCTGCAAAATATGATTTTGTCCCCCGACTTGAAGATCCCCTCCTGGGCCGCCCAGCCGAGTGCCATCGAGACCGACGCCCCTGAGGTGTTGCCGTATTTGCCGATGGTGATGACGATCTTTTCGAACGGGATGCCCACGCGCTTGCCCACCGCGCGCAGGATGCGCTCGTTGGCCTGGTGCGGGACGATCCACGCCACGTCACCCGGTTGCAGCGCATGGCGCGCGAGCACGGCCTCGATCATGTCGGCAAACGCGATCACGGCGCTCTTGAACACCACCGCGCCGTTGAGCTGGAGGTAAAAATCAGCGCGGTCCCCGCCGCCGGGCAGCGGGACGGGCCGCGCCGCGCCGCCGCCGGGCCGCTGGATGGCGTCGAAGAGACTGGCGTCGCCCGAGAGCGCCATGCGATGCAGCCGGTGGCCGCCGGGCGCGGCGGTGAGGACGGCGGCTCCCGCGCCGTCGCCGAAGAGAAACGCCGTCTCGTGGTCGTTGGGGTTGGTGATGCGCGAGAGCAGCTCAGCGGTGACGACGACGAGTTTTTTCGCCGTGCCGCCGCAGATGAACGCCCGGCCCACCTCCAGCGCATAAAGCCAGCCGGAGCAGGCGGCATTGAGGTCAAACGCCAGCGCCCGCGGGATGCCCAGCTCGCGCGCCAGCGCGCTCGCCATCGCCGGCACGGGCTGGTCGGGGATGATCGTCGCCATGATGACCCCGTCAATCTGCGCCACCGGAATGCCCGCCTGCGCGAGCGCGTGCTGCACGGCGGTCACGGCGAGGCTGGTCGCCGTCTCGTCACCGTCGGCGTAGCGGCGCTCCTTGATGCCGGTGAGCTTGATCATCTCCGCTTCGGTGCGGCCGGGAAACGCCTTGAGGATTTCACTGGTGGGCCGGATGTTTTTCGGCACCGCGTGGCCGACGCCGGCGATGCAGACGGTCTCGTCAGCCGGGAGAGTTGGACCTTGGCTTTTGGCTTGCGGCGCGCCGTTCGCCGCCGGATGCGCGGCGAGGTAACGCGCCACGTCATCGCCGGAGACCCGGCCGCCGGGGCCGGTCGCGGCAATGCCGGCCAGCAGGGCTGGATCCAGGCCGGCGTCCTGCGCGAGCTTGGCGGCGCGCGGCGTCCACTGGATCTCTGATTTTGGATTTCCGATTTTGGCTTTTGCCGCCACTGCGGACCCCGCCCGGGCTTCATCCGCTGCCATCCTCACTGCTCGGCCTCCTGCCTCCTGACTCCTGACTCCCGGCTCCTTTGCCATTGCCGCCTCCTTCGCCTGCAAATGCCGCAGCGATTCATCAGCCGTCTCGAGCTGGAAAAACGCCGCGCCGGCTGGCACGATGTCGCCCGCGCGGCAGCGGATGGCGCGCACGGTGCCGGCACCCGGCGACTCGAACTCAAACACCGACTTGTCGCTCTCCAGCTCGGCGATTTTTTCCCCCTTGGCCACGATGGACCCCGGCGCGACCTTGAGGTCAATCACCGTCAGCTCGCTGACGGTCGCGCCCATGGAAGGGATGGGCACATCTATGAGGAAGGTTTCCATGCGGAGGTGTCAGCCCGCACCATTGGCCCGCCGTCCGACGCGGTCAATGGTGGCGATGCCGGTATTTTCCCCCCGGCCGCACGGCGACGGGTCACTGGCGAGTCATCCGGCGGCCTCCCTACCCGCGCGCCAGCGCCAGCAGATCCGCCAGCTCCACCCGCCGCTCGTAAATCGCCTTGCCCACGATGACCCCATCGAGATTGGGCCGGCGTTTTTTCACGGCCAAAAGATCCGCCACATCCTCGCGCCGGCTCACGCCACCGCTGGCAATGACCCGCGCCTTGACCGCCGCACCCATCGCGTCCTGGGCCGTGAGGTTGGGACCGGTCAGCATCCCGTCGGTGCCGATGTCGGTATAAATCAGTGTGGCCACACCCAGGGCGTCCATCCGCCGCGCGAGCGCGAGCGCGTCGGTGCCGGTCGTGTCCACCCAGCCTTTCACGGCCACGCGGCCCTGCTTGGCGTCAATGCCCACGGCAATTTTTTCCCCAAACGCCGCCACCAGCTCGCCCACAAATGTCTCACTCTCCGCCGCCCGGGTGCCGACAACCACCCGGCTCACTCCGGCGGCGAGCGCACGCTCCACGATGGCGCGCGTCCGCATCCCGCCGCCGAGCTGCACTTGCAGCCCAAGGGCGGCGATCTCGGCGACCTTCGCCAGATTCTGCGGTTCGCCCGCAAACGCCCCGTCAAGGTCCACGACATGCACCCAGGTGCTGCCCGCCGCGCGAAACTGCGCCGCGACCTCGGCCGGGTTCTCAAAATACACCGTTTCCTGGTCGGCGCGCCCCTGCGTCAGCCGCACGCAGCGGCCACCCTTGATGTCTATGGCGGGATAAATCGTCATCGCGCAGACATTCGCGGCCGCCGCGCAACTTTCAACCTTCAACCTTGAACAGCCAATTTTCAGCGGAGCCGCCGCCCCACCCCACCCACTCGCGCGCTTCGCATCCCATTGGGGCGCAGTCTTGCTGCGCCCAAGGGCGCGACCAGATCGCCCCCTACGACAAGGCATGAATCCACGACGTCGTATCGCCGCCCTCCCGTTGGAGGGCGAACGTTCAAGGTTGCATGTTGGGCGTTGCCCCATCCGCGTCTTTGCGTTTCATCTGCCAGCCATGCCCAAGCCCTACGCCGCCCCCGCCTTTCTCACCGAGCTGCTGCACGCCCGCTCACCCTCCGGAGCCGAGTTTGAGGCCCAGGCCGTCTTCGACCGGCACGTCCAGCCGGCGGCCGATGCTTACGCCAAGGACGCCCTCGGCAACCGCCTCGCCACGCTCAACCCCGCCGGCGACCCCGTCCTCCTGCTCGCCGGACACATGGATGAACTCGGCCTGATCATCACCTACGTCAACAAGGACGGTTTCATTTATTTCGATACCATCGGCGGCCACGACCGCAGCATCATCTCCGGCCGCCGCGTTGTCATCCAAACCGCCGCCGGCCCCGTCAAGGGTGTCACCGGCAAACGCGCCATCCACCTTATGGACGAGGAGGACCGCAAGAAGGTGCCGAAGATTCACGAAATCTGGATTGATATCGGTGCCAGCTCCAAAAAAGAAGCGCTCGCCCGCGTGAGCATCGGCGACACCGCGACCTACGACTCCGACTTTGAGCTGCTTCACGGCAGCATCGGTGCCGCCCGCGCCTTCGACAACAAGGTTGGCGCCTACATCGTCGGCGAGACCCTCATCCGCCTCGCCGCCGCCAGGAAAAAAATCACCGCGCAGGTCGTCGCGGTCGCCACGGCGCAGGAGGAAATCGGCACGCGCGGCGCAACCACCGCCGCCTATGCCGTCAACCCGCACCTCGCGCTGGCCGTGGATGTCGGCCACGCGACCGACCACCCAGACTGCGACCAGCGCCGGTTTGGCGAGACGAAGCTCGGCGGCGGCCCGATCATCTGCCGCGGCCCGAACATCAACCCGTGGATTTACACCCGCCTCATCCAGACGGCCAAAAAGCTCCAACTGCCCCACCAGCTCGACGCCGACCCACGCCCGACCGGCACCGACGCCCGCGCCCTGCAAATGGGCCGCGGCGGCGTGGCGACCGGGCTCGTGAGCGTGCCCCTGCGCTACATGCACACCCCCAGCGAAGTCGTGGACCTGGCCGATGTGGAAGCCTGTGTGCAGCTCTTTGTCGCCTTCGCCCAGTCCCTGAAAAAAGGAGAGCACGGGCACTGGTGAAAACGACCGCGACACGTAATAATTTCGCGGATTATCTTCCCGACAAACGGAGACTGCGCCAGCCATTCGGACTCAGACGATAAGCCCCCACCGCGGCCCGCATAAATGGCTTGAAGCGACGCGGGCTTGGCTGACCATCCGCATTTCCTTTTCCTCAACCTCCAACCATCCCCACCACCATGGCCGGCGTCGGCAAACTTCTCAAACAGGCCCAGAAAATGCAGCGCGGCATCGAGTCGCTCCAAGCCCAGCTTGACGCCAAGGAAATCGAGGTGACGAGCGGCGGCGGCGCCGTGCGCCTGAAAATCAGCGGCGGGGGCAAGTTCCTCGCGCTCACCCTCGACCCGGAGTTCCTGAAGGAGGACGCAAAGATCGTCGCCGACACCGTGCTCGCCGCCGTGCAGGATGCCGCGAAGCAGGCCAAGGCGCACCACGACGCCGAGATGCAGAAAGTCACGGGGCAGTTCCAGATGCCGGGATTTATGTGATTTTGGATTTTGGAAGGTCGCTTCTGGCTGGGTGCGCCAGACCAACCGGAGCCGGAAGCAAAGCCGGAAACTTGGCGGCCAATCGAAGTTCCCCATTCCAAAATCCAAATTCCATACCGAGGCCAGCAGGCCGACATCAGACAATCGAAAATCCTTTCCCATGTCCTCCTTCGAGCAGCTTCAGCAGCAACTCAAGCAACTGCCCGGCCTCGGCTACCGCTCGGCGGAGCGGATCGCGTTGCACCTGCTGGTGGAAAAACCGGCCAGGCTGCCCGCCTTGGTGGCGGCACTGGAGGCGGCGGCGCGGGACGTGCGGCGGTGCACGCGCTGCGGGCATCTCGCCGAGGCCGAGCTCTGCGCCGTGTGCGGCGACACCCGGCGCGACGGCGGCGTGGTCTGCGTGGTTGAACACGTGCCCGATCTCGTCGCGGTGGAGCGCGCGGGCGCATACCGTGGCGTGTATCATGTGCTGCACGGGCGGCTCTCCCCGATCCACGGCGTCGGCCCGGAGCAGCTGAACCTCGCGGCGCTGCTCGCGCGCGTGGCGACGGGAGGGGTGCGCGAGCTGATCCTCGCGCTGGGCAACGATGTCGAGGGCGAGGCGACGTGCCACTATGTGACGCAGCATCTGCCGGCGGGCGGCGCGGTGAAAGTCTCCCGCATCGGCTTCGGCCTGCCAAGCGGCGGCGGCGTCCTCTACGCCGACCCGGTGACACTCAAGAGCGCGCTGGAGGCGCGGCGGGAATACACCTAGGGCGCCGCGCGCAACGACGGGAGCGGCGCGGGCGGAGACTGGTTTTGCGCCAGTTCATGCGCGAGCTCGGTCACGTCCTTATGGACGGCGGGGCCGTCGGCCTTTTTCGGGATGGTGATCTGCGCGGCGGTCGCCGTGGCCACGGCGAGCGCCGCGGCGGTGGGGACCACGCGCTTGAGCGTGGCGTAGGAATAGTCGCCGTGGTGGACGGCCGCGCGTTGGGCGGCGGCAACGCTGGCGGCATGCTCCGCGCGCTGGCCCTCGTCGAGCACGGCCTGGGGCACGGGCTTGAGGCCCCAGATGAGACCGGTCCAGGAGAGCAGTTTCAGGCCGTAGTAGGTGGGGTCAATTTCCCACCAATAAAAACCGTTGCGGGTGCTGCTCATGTAGCGGTGGTGGTTGTTGTGCCAGCCCTCGCCGAGGGTGATGAGGGCCAGGACGAGGCTGTTGCGCGAGTCATCGGCCGTCTCGAAGCGGCGGCGGCCCATGAGGTGCGCCATCGAGTTGATGCACGAAGTGCCGTGAAACAGCGCGGTCGTGCTCACAAAAAATCCCCACCACAGCATCTGCCACTTCGTCACGCCGAGCTGCGGCGCGTGGACCTCGAGCAGCCAGCCGAGGCCCCACACGGCGACGCCGGTGAGGATCGGCACGATGGTGTCGAAGCGGTTCAGGAGGACGAGTTCGGGAAACTTGGCGAGATCGCGCACCTTGGAGTAGTCGGTCGGAAAATTTCTCCGGCTCGTGATCCAGCCGATGTGCGACCACCAGAAACCGTGGACGTGGGGCGAGTGGGCGTCCTCCTCGTCGTCGGAGTGCTGGTGGTGGTGGCGGTGGTGGTAGGCCCACCAGAGCGGGCCGGGTTGCACCGCCGTGCCGCCCCAAAGCGCGAGAAAAAACTGGCCGGCCCGCGAGGTCGTGTAGGTCTTGTGCGAGAAGTAGCGGTGGTAGATCCCCGTGACCGCAAACATCCGCACAAAATAAAACGCGACCGCGAACCCGACCGCGACGGGGCTCCACCCCGTCCAGATGACGCCGAGGCAGCCCGCGTGCAGGATCAGAAACGGGATGCAGCGCATCCAGTCCACCTTGTCGGGCGCGGTGCGGATTTTCTCCGCACCACCGGGCGCGTAGTCGGTGTCGAACCAATGGACGACCGCGACCCCGGCGCGGCGGAGGCGACCGGAGAAGCGGGAGGAAATGGAGGAGGTGTCAGGCACGGGCAAAATGGTTGCAAAATGCAGCCCCAAGGAAACGCGGCCAGCGAACAAAGCAAGCGGTGTTTGCGGCAAAATTATTGAACGCGCCTGCGGGTCACAGAGTTGGGCAGGTGCTGGCGGCGCGAAAAGCCTGCCCCTCATGGGCCCGTCTGCCATCTGGCCGCCGTCGTCCGCCGTCTCGCCCGTTTGGATAAATCCTGCCCTGCCGCTGCTACGGCTCGCGGCTGGCGAGGTAGGCGACTATGGCGACCATGTCTTCCTCGGCCAGGTTGACGACCGTGGCCTTCATCAGGATGGAATTTCCGCCCGTGCGCGCGCCGTTTTTCAAATCGTAGAGCTGCCGCATCAGGTAGCTGGGCGAACGGCCGGCAAGGCGGGGAATGTCGGCGAGACCCCGCAATTCCGGGCCATGGCAGATGGCGCATTGCAGGGTCTTGCCCCCGCCGCCGGTCATGACGAGGTCCGCCCCGCGCTTGAGGCTGCCTGGCGGCACATAGGCGACATAGGGCGTGCGCGAATCGCGCAGCTCGAAGCGCTCCAACTCGTCGGGCACCTCGATGATGCGGTTGCCAATCGGCTCCGTGCCGCCGCCCGGCGACTTGGCCAGGATGCCGCCGGCGACATAGGTCTTCGGAACGGTGTCGGCCTCGACGACCTTGATGTAGGTCGCGGGCTTGACCGACGAGAAATAGGCCGCCGCTTCGGTGAGCTCGGCGTCGGTCACGGCCTTGGCCACAGCGATCATGCTCGTCTGCGGCCCGCGCTTGGGATCGGAACCGGGTCGGTCGCCATTTTTAAACGCCAGCACCTGCTGCCGGATGTAAGCGGGGGTGAGGCCGGCGAGACTGGCGTTTTCCGGACGCCCGCCGCCCGTGGGCAGATGGCAGTAGCCACAGGCAAACACCTGTGGCTCGCGGCCCTTCGCCACGATGTCGGGCAACGCGGGATGATCCTCGGGGTGCCAGTCGGGAATGATGGGACCGTGGGCGGCGATCTGTTTCTTCGTCAGTGCCACCGTGCTGTCAGGAACATGCTTCGCACTGCCGTCGTCCGGCGCGGGCCGCGCCCCGCCGCCGGGAGCCGCCTGCGGAAACGCCCAGCCAGGAAGCTCCGCCGCAGCTGTGGGCGAGACGGTGAGGAGCGCCGTGAGGGCCAGGGCAAGGATCGGGGTATGATGACGCATAAGAAAGTGCCTGCAAAACCGATTGAACCTAACGAATGCAGTTGAAACCACGGATTTCACGGATGTTCACAGATTATCAATCAGAAATGCAATTTCGAGCTTTCACCCGGCAGGTGAATGAATTTGGCATGATATAGATCCATTATATTTTGTATCCGTGTTATTTGTGTAATCCGTGGTCAATCTGATCTGCGGGATTTAGGTTGAACGTGGGTGCCAAGGGAGGGGAAGTGAAACGCAACCCTACTCCTTGGCCGCTTATTTTCTTTTTCCCGCCCCCTTGCGCGCGGCCTTCCGGCGCCGGGCGGCTAGCTTGGGTTCCCACAAACCGAGCATCGCACCGGTGGGGTCGGCGATGATGCTGAGCCAGCCCATGCCCGGCACCTCGGTCACGCCCTTGAGGATTTTCGCGCGCAGCTTTTTCGCCCGTCTCGTCGCTGCGGTAATGTCCTTCACGTGGACGTAGGGCATCCAGGCCGATGGAGCGGCGGGGATACATTGCTGCATGATGCCGCCGCCGGTGCCCTCCCCGACATCTATCATGGTGTAGGCCCCGCCGGGTGTCGGCGTCGGGAGGTCGGTGAGTTTCCACGCAAACAATTTCGTGTAAAACGCCCTGGCCTTGGGGACATTGGTGGTGGCGAGCTCGGCATGGACGAAGGGATTGGGCATGGGTGGATTCCGGGACGACGGTTGGATCGGCAGGGCGCCGAAATGAGAAGGGAGCACGACGACGGATGTCGAGCGCGGGTTTTGGTCTTGAGCAAACCTTGGCGAGCAGCCGCACTGGGGAAATTGGCGTACGTCACCGGCCCCGACGAGTATGTGAATTTGTGGTCGCGCCTCAGTTTGATTTGTGCGTCGGGAGATAACACCCCATAGAAACATCATGCGGGCGGGCGCATGCTGACCACCCATGAACTCGTCACACCCCCCGTTCCCGCACTTGTGGTGTGCCTGGCAGACGCGCGGCGGAGCGCGACAAGGGCCTGAGCAATTTCCGCATGGCTTTCGCCAATAACTGCGGAGCCGGCCCGCATGGTGGTCGCTATGATGAACCCGATGAAACTTCCCTCCTTCTCCTTCGCCCCTGTCTGGCTCGTGGCTGGCCTGCTGCTGGCCCCGTCGGCCAGTCAGGCCGTGCCGAGCTTTGCCCGGCAATTGGACATGCAATGCATCGCGTGCCATACCGAGTATCCCCTCCTCAACAATCTCGGCCGGCAGTTCAAGCTGACCGGCTACACCTTGGCCGCCGGCAACAGTGAGCTGCCGCCGCTGGCCGTGATGTTCCTGCCTTCCTTCACGCACTCCCAGCTCAGCCAGGCCGGCGGTGCCGCCCCCGGGTTTAAGGACAACAACAATTTCGCCCTGACCCAGGCGAGCCTCTTCTACGCCGGCCGGCTCTTCGGTCCCTATGCCTCCGATCTGTTCGGCAAAGACGGGGCAAAAATCGCCAACAAGTTCGGAATTTTCCTCCAAACCACCTACGATGGGATCGCCAAGGCGTGGCATTGGGACAATGCCGAGCTGCGGTTTGCCAGCACCGGCGAAATCGCCGGCCGGCCCGCGACCTACGGCTTTTACCTGAACAACAACCCCACGCTCCAAGATCCTTGGAACAGCACGCCGGCCTGGGGCTTCCCCTTAACGCGTTCCGGACTCGCGCCGACCCCCGCGGCCGCGACGTTGATTGACGGCGGGCTGGCCCAGCAGGTCGGCGGCGCGGGGGCCTATGTGTTTGTGGACGATTCCATCTACCTCGACGTGGCGGCCTACCGCACGCTGGACGCACGCTTCCAACAAAAGGTCGGCATTGATCCCACGGGCGAAACGCAGGTCACCGGCCTCGCGCCCTACTGGCGCGCGGCCTGGTCTCACCCGGTGGGCAACGGCTCCGTCGAGCTTGGCACCTTCGGCCTAGCGGCCAGCACCTATCCCGGTCGCGACGCCAGCGCGGGTACCGACCGCCTCCTCGATCTCGGTTTCGACGCCCAGGTGCAAGCCGCGTTTGGCCGCCACGATCTCACCGCCCTGCTGTCGTGGATTCATGAACGGGAAGCATGGAACGCGAGCCAGACGCTCGGCAACACCACCAATCGGGCCGACCATCTCCAAAGCCTGAAACTCACCTTGGATTATCTCTACGACAAGACCTACGGCGCGGCGGTGCAATTTTTCACCGCCGACGGCAGCCGCGACGCGCTGCTCTATGCTGGCAGCGCGGCCGGCTCACCCCTGAGCGACGGCCTGGTGCTCCAGCTCAATTATCTGCCCTTCAACAAGGCCGGCGGCCCGGCGGCCTGGTCACGCAGCAATGTGAAGCTGTCGCTCCAATATACCCGCTACAACCGCTTCGACGGCGCCAGCCACAACTACGACGGGCTCGGGCACAACGCCGCCGACAACAACACCCTCTATCTTGAGGCCTGGATCGCATTCTGACCCTGGTCCGGACACCTTTGCCACCGCCCCTTTCCTCCCATGAAAACCACCGCCAAAGTCTTTGCCACCTTGTTTGCCCTCGCCGCTGGCGGGAGCTTGGCCTTCCCGGCTGAAAGCAGCCCGGCCGCCGCCGCCCCGGCCCCCGCCGCCCCGGCCACCTTCGAGATCACCGTCAACGACGCCGCGATGAAATTCAGCATTGCTAAAATTGCAGCGCACCCCGGCCAGACCCTCACCATCAAGCTCAAAAACAACGGGGCGCAGCCCAAGGATGTGATGGGCCATAACTGGGTCTTGCTCAAGGCCGACACGGACACCGATGCCTACACCGCCACGGCGTCTGCGTCCAAGTCCGAGGGTTTCGAGCCCAAGGCGCTCGCAGCCCAGGTCATCGCCGCGATCCCGTTGCTCGGCCCCGGCCAAAGCGGCGAAGTCACTTTCACCTGCCCGGCCACACCCGGAACCTACAATTATCTCTGCACCTTTCCCGCCCATGCCATGCTGGGCATGAAAGGAGTGCTGATCGTCAAGTAAGGCCGGAGGCGGGTGGTGTTTGTCGGTCGTGGACGAGTGAGCGCCAAAGCACGGACATGCTGTAGGGCGGGGTCGCCCTACATCCGACGAACAGCCCTTCTTTCCTGCGTTGACCACCGCCACGGGGTCTGCGGCCAAATCCGAGGGTTTCGAGCCCAAGGCGCTCGCAGCCCAGGTCATCGCCGCGATCCCGTTGCTCGGCCCCGGCCAAAGCGGCGAAGTCACTTTCACCTGCCCGGCCACACCGGAACCTACCGACGAAACTCCTGATGTCCGCTGCGCTGTCGAGTTCCGCCCGCCGTGCCGGCGTCGTGATCCGGTCGCCCTGCCCGTCCCGCTTCTGGCCGTCGGCCATCAGCTCTGTGGTTATCGTTTCCATCCCCGCGCTTTAACGGACCTACCCTCCTTCGCCATCCCCGCAGCTTACACGGCCATGCGCCCGAGCGATAGGAGGTCGCCCACCGGTCGCTTACCTTACGTTTGGACGGATAGCTTTGTTTCCTCGGCTGCCCCTATTGATTTTGAGTTGGTCTTTATCCCCTACGATAGAGCTATTATATCGCATCAGAGCTAATTCTTCGTAACATTCCTGCAACGTCCTCACGCAAGTACTGGGGCCGTATTGTGGGTAATTGGAAGGCTGAAAGGACGCTTACTGTTAAAGTGGATCACCGGGTTTTTTCTTAATACCCGAAGGGCGACCTGGTTTACCATTCAAGGTAGGGCTGGATGTGTTTGATTCGATAGTATTTAGTATAGGATAAACGATTTCAGAAAATTTATCCGCAGTATAGAGTGTATGAGCCGGCAAATTATAGGTGGGGACAGCTCCAATAGTGTAAATATAATCATAGCCTCCGGAAATAGACTTAAGCCAAATCACTGGTGAATATGGGTTGAAGTCTAGGCGGCGGGGTTCATAAGAACCGGATTGCAATTCGTCCATTGTCATCAATTCACGAACCGCCTGTGATAACACCGCCGCATATGACGCAGCACCAACATTGATGAGTCCACGGTAGGAACCGTACCTTTGTAAAACCGTTATGTTGGCAAATGGAGTTCCTTCCGCTTCAACCATATAACATAGAGCATCATTGCCCATAACTTCAATATCTCCGATTTTGTCTGTTGCTTGGGACGAGGTATGGGCCAGTACATAACACACCAGAGGCCTGTCCTTTATTACTTTCAATGTATTTGTGTTAATATGCCCCAAGTCATATAATGATGGTAGCATCATCAATTGTTCTCTAATAATGTCATCGGTATTTTTAGGCCCTAAACCGGTGGCAAATCTTAATATTTTTGTAGATACATTAGCAATAATTTCTTGGTTTTCTTTGTCTGGCAATGATGACTTAACAGAATTATGTGACATCATTTCATCATTTTGTTTGTATTTAGCATTCGGTGCTGGGTTAGAAAAAAATATTTTGCCGTAAAAATAGAAATGATAATAAATACAATTATCGCGCATATCCGTTTGTTATTAGTTAGCATATAATACACGTTAGAATATATAACATTTTGTCATCACCTAGGGCGTGTCATCAATTGACATGAGGCGAGGCGGCTCTGCATAACATACGCGGTTCACGATGGCGCTCACACATCTGCCAGCCGGCCGGTGGAGTCGCCGAAACGCTCGTGAGGGTTGGGCCCGACGCGATCCATCATGCTCAGGAACAGGTTCGTGACGGGCTGCGCTTTGTGCCGGACGAAGCGGCCGGGCGTGAGCTTGCCGCCACCGGCACCGGCGAGGATGACGGGGAGATTGGTGTGCGTGTGCCGGTTGCCGTCGAAGTTGCCGCTGCCATAGACGATCTGCGAATTGTGCAGGAGGGAACTGCCGTCCACATCCTTCGTCTGCTCCATGCGGTCGAGGAAGTAGGCGAACTGCTTCACATACCACTGGTCAATCTGGCGGACTTTCTCCATGTAGTCGGGGCGGTTGCTGTGGTGGCTCAGGTTGTGATGGCCGTCGTTGACGCCGATCTCCTTGAAATCGCGGTTGCTGCCGTCGCCGTTGACCATGAAGGTGGCGACGCGGGTCGAGTCGGTCTGAAAGGAAAGGAAGAGCATGTCATACATGAGGCGCACATAATCGGTGAAGCTCTCCGGGATGCCGTCCGGCACATCCGTGGTGGGCTGGGGCCGGGTGGCGCGGGACTGCTCCGCGCGTTGGATGCGTTGCTCAATGTCGCGGACACTGGTGAAATACTCGTCGAGCTTCGCCTTGTCGCGGCCGGTAAGCTCGCGGGCAAGGCTGCGGGTGTCGCTGGTAATGAAGTCGAGCACGGAGCGCTGCTGCTGCTGGCGGACGAGGAGGTTTTGGGCCCGCTCCTGCGGCGAGCCGGCGCCAAAGAGGCGCTCGAACAGCAGCCGCGGGTTGATCTCGGGGGTCATGGGGAGCGTGGGCGAGCTCCAGGCGAGGTTGTGCTGATAGACGCAGGCGTATTCGGTGTCGCAGCCGCCGGTGTTGAGCACGATGTCGCAGGACAGCTCAAGCGAGCGGAAGGGCGTGATGAGTCCGACCTGCTGGGCGATCATCTGGTCGGCGGAGACGCCGGCGTGGAAATCCGCGCCATTGGTTTTCTTGATGCGGACGCCCGTGAGGAAAGTGCCGTTAGCGCGGGCGTGGTCACCGCCGCCATCGGGCCCGGCCTCGGCCGAGCGGTCATCCAGACCGCTGAAAACCTGAATCTTGTCCTTGAGCGGGGCGAGCGGCTCCATGGTGCGGTTGAGCTGCCAGTCCGTGCCCTCACCGGTGGGCGTCCAGGCGTCAGGAATCGCGCCGTTCGGGAAATAAATGAAGGCCGTGCGCAGCGGCGCGCCGGTGGCGGTGGTGGCGGCAGTCCCCCCGGCGCCGGCAGCGGCGGTCGCGGCACCCAAGGCGCGGCGCGGCAAAAACGACTCCATTGCCGGCAGCGCCAGACCCAGCCCGAGGTTGCGCAGGAAACGGCGGCGGTCGGGCGACGGCGAAAACGGTGTGGCGCGAGGGTGGGTGTTGTTCATGGGACGGGGGGAGTTTGGCTGACGAGCAAGGCAGGCTTGGGGTCGGAGTTCAAAGGGGAAGAGACCGCCCGGCGGAGCTGAAACGGCGCGGACTCGATCACGCCCATCAGCAGCGTGGAGAAGCGGCCGTTTTCCTGCTCCAATTGCCCCGCGATGCTGTCCACCGTGGGCACGTCGTAATACTCCAGGCCGCGCCCGAGGGCGTAGGTGAGCAGCTTCCCGGTGAGGGTGCGGTAAAACTCCGCCCGGTGGTTCGTGACGAGCGCCTTCTTCAGGTCACCGATGCCATTGAATTTTTCGCCGGTGGCCATCTCGCCCGCCGGGTCAATGGGCTGGCCGGACTCCTGCGTGCGGAAGCGGCCGAAGGCGTTGAAATTCTCCAGCGCGAGGCCGGGCGGATCCATGCGCGCGTGGCACGAGGCGCAGAGCGCGTCGGCCCGGTGCAAGGCGAGCACCTCGCGCTGCGTGGGCACATGGCCGGCGGCAAATTTCGCCTGCGCCAGCTCCAAGGAGGGGACATTCGGCGGCGGCGGCGGGGGCGGCGAGCCGAGGATGTTTTCCAACACCCATTTGCCGCGCTTCACCGGCGAAGTGCGCGTGGGATTCGAGGTGACCGTGAGCGTGCTGCCCATCGTGAGGATGCCGCCGCGCGGGTTGTCGGGCGGGAGCGTGACCTGCCGCAGCTCGGGGCCGGTGATGCCCGTCAGGCCATAGACGGCGGCGAGCTGGTCGTTGACGAAAACATAGTCGCTGTCGAGCAGTTCAAGCACGCTGCGGTCGTTGTGCACGATGTAGCCGAAATAGGCCTCCGGCTCCTGTTTCATCGCCGCCCGCACCTCGGGTGTCAGGTCGAGGCCGGTCGGCCCGGCCGCACCGCGCCCACCCCGTCCACCGCGCCCACCGGCGAAGCCCGGTGCGCCGGCCAGATCGGAAGAGCGTCGTGTAGGGAAAG
>CAIQBC010000031.1 GCA_903869955.1 uncultured Opitutia bacterium | reverse complement strand
GGCTACATTGGCGACAACGCTGTCACCGTTCCGCTCGCTCCCATTGCGCCCCGGGTCGCCGATCTACTCCGCGTCACCCAGGAGGCATTGGTCCTTGGCATCGCCGCAGCCACGGTCGGCAATCGCATCGGCGACATTTCGCATGCCGTCCAGCGCCACGTCGAAGGCCACGGCTTCAGTGTCGTTCGCGACATGGTCGGCCATGGTGTCGGCCGCACCATGCACGAGGAACCGCAGATTCCGAACTTCGTGGAAAAAAAGCGCCACCACACGGAAGGAATCAAGGCGGGCATGACCCTCGCCATTGAGCCGATGGTCAACCTCGGTGGATCCAAGATCAGGACGCTGGCCGATGGATGGACCACGGTCACCGCCGACGGCTCGCCCTCCGCTCACTTCGAGCACACGGTGCTCACCACCGGGCGCGGTCCCGAGATTCTCACCCTCCCGCGGCCTTTGCCTGGCCAAATCGCCGGTTAATTTTCCCCATTTTCCATTTCCAATTTCCCTCCTCTCCCATTTTCCAATCTCCAATCCCTGACCAACCATGCCACGTCTCCTCGGTGTTGAAATCCCCGCGAAAAAGAAAATCGCGTTCTCCCTCCGCTATATCTTCGGCATCGGCCCGCAACGTGCCGACCAAGTCGTCACCGAGGTCGGCCTTGACGTGAACATGCGCGCCCAAGATCTGACCGAGGAACAGCTCAACAAAATCCTCCACGTCATCACCGAGCACAAATGGGTTGTCGAGGGCGACCTTCGCCGGGAGCTCGCTGGCAATCTGAAACGCCTGCAGGCGATCAACTGCTACCGCGGCGTCCGCCACCGCAAGGGCCTGCCCGTCCGCGGCCAGCGCACCAGCACCAATGCCCGTACCCGCAAAGGTCCCCGTCGCACCGTCGGCGTCACCAAGGCCGTCGAGACCAAATAAACTTACCCACCAACATGGCCGAAGAAAAGTCCGCTCCCAAGAAAGAGAAACCCGCCAAGCCCGCTGCCGCCCCGGCGCCGGCCGGCGTCCCGCCCGCCGAAGCCTCGGCGAAGGCCGCGCCTGCGGCCGAAAAGAAAACCAAGGCTCCCAAGGGTGCCCCCGCTGATGGTGCGGCTCCGGCCGCCGAGAGTGCTGCCCCGGCCAAACCGGTCGAGCTGGTTGGCGGCGTTGCCCGCCAGCCCACCGCCGAGGAACTTCTCAAGGAGGAGATGGGCGCGATCAAGGTTCGCAAGGCCAAGGGGTCCAAGAACGTCACCTCCGGCATCGTCCACGTTCTGGCCTCGTTCAACAACACCATCGTCTCCGTCACCGACCAGAAGGGCGCGGTCATCGCCACCTCCAGCGCTGGCAAGTGCAACTTCCGCGGTTCGCGCAAGTCCACGGCCTACGCCGCACAAGTCGTCGCACAGGACGCCGCCCGCAACGCGATGTCGCACGGCCTGAAGGACGTTGTCATCCGTGTCTCCGGCCCCGGCCTGGGCCGCGACTCCGCCATCCGCGCGCTCCAGGCCATTGGCTTGGAAATCCACTCCATCATTGATGTGACCCCCATCCCGCACAACGGCTGCCGCCCCCGCAAACGCCGTCGCGTCTGATCCGCCCCTCCCGCGCGATCTGCAATTTCCAATCTAAACTTAAAAATCTCCCATGGCTCGTTATACCGGCCCCACCACCCGCATCAGCCGCCGCTTTGGCCAGTTCATTCTTGGCTCCGGCAAGGCCTTTGAGCGCCGCAATTTTCCTCCCGGCCAGCACGGTCCCAAGCTCCGCCGCAAGCTCTCTGAATACGCCACCGGCCTCAACGAGAAGCAGAAGCTCCGTGCCATCTACGGGGTCCTGGAGCGCCAGTTTCGCCGCGTGTTTGCCATCGCCAAGTCGGAGCGCGGCGTCACCGGCGAGCGTTTTCTCCAGCTCTTGGAGACGCGCCTCGACAGCGTGGTCTACCTGCTCGGCTTCGCCCGCTCCCGCGCCGCTGCCCGCCAGTTCGTGAACCACGGCCACGTTCGCGTCAACGGCCACAAGGTGGACATTGCCAGCTACAACGTCCAGCCCGGCGACGAGATTGAGATCAAGGATCGCGCCGCCGCCCGCCAGCTCGCCACGCGCAATCTCGATGAAAACCGCGCCCGGGCCGTCCCGGGCTGGCTGGCCCTCAACGCCGAGCAGTTCAAGGCCGCTGTCGTCCGCCTGCCCAAGCGCGACGAGATGGCCCCCGAGATCAACGACCAGCTCATCGTCGAGTTCTACTCGCGCTTCTGATCCCAGCGGGCTCACCGCGCCGCCGCCCTTTGGGCGAAGGTGGGTGCCCGGCCATCACCACCCAATTTTTTCAGACCTAAACACTCCTCCTGCCATGCCCAAACGCCTCGGAAAATTCGAACTCCCCAACAAGCTCACCAAGGTCGAGGAAGGCTCCACGCCGACCTATGCCAAGTTCATCGCCGAGCCCTTCGAGGCCGGCTTCGGTCACACCATTGGCAACTCGCTTCGCCGCATCCTCCTCGGCTCCATTGAAGGCAGCGCCATCTCTTCCATCAAGATTGACGGCGTGAACCACGAGTTTCAATCCGTGGACGGTGTCGTGGAGGACGTGACCGACATCGTCCTCAACCTGAAAAAAGTCCTGATTGTCTCGACGAAACGCGAGCCGGTCACCCTCACACTCAAGGCCGCCAAGGCCGGCCGGGTCACTGCGGCGGACCTCCAGGCCGACGCCAGCATCACCATTGTCAATCCCGACCAGCTTATCTGCACCCTCAGCGCCAAACGCGCCTTCGAGGCCGAGGTCGAGATCAAGACCGGTCGCGGCTACCATCCGGGCGTGGACAACAAGAAGGATGAGCAGGCTATTGGCGTCATCCCCATTGACTCGCTTTTCTCGCCCGTCCGCCTCGTGAAATATGCGGTCGAGGCCACCCGCGTCGGCCAGATCACCGATTACGACAAACTCATCCTTGAGATTTGGACCGACGGCCGGATCACACCCGACGACGCCCTCAAGCAAGGCTCTTCCATCCTCAAGCATCACATTGATGTCTTCGACCGTGCCAGCCAGGAAGAGTATGAGTTCGACAGCAAGCAGAACGAGGTCTCCGAGGAGCAGAACAAGCTCCGCAAGCTCCTCAACATGTCGGTCAACGAGATCGAACTCTCTGTCCGCGCGGCGAACTGCCTGAACAACGCCAATATCACCACCGTCGGCGAGCTGGCGATGAAGACCGAGCAGGAGATGCTCAAGTATCGCAACTTCGGCAAAAAATCCCTCAACGAGATCAAGGAGAAACTCGAGGCCCTCGGCCTCTCGCTCGGCATGAAGTTTGACGAGCGTCTCCTCGACACCAAGAAAGAAGCCTGAGCCAGTTAAAATATTTCGGCGCTCGCGCCGTCCGCCGTCGCGCCACGCTGCGACCGGATTGCCGATCGGGCGCCGCCTAAAAACCAAATCCAATGCGTCACAATAAGCACCACGCCTCCCTCGGCGTTACCGTCGAGCATCGCCGCGCGATGATGTCCAATCTGGCCGCCGCGCTCAT
>CAIQBC010000030.1 GCA_903869955.1 uncultured Opitutia bacterium | reverse complement strand
GCCACCAGCGCCGGCCGCGCCGGCCGCGCCGCCACGGCCACCACGGCCACCAGCCGCACCAGCCGCACCGCCACGGCCAGCCGCGCCAGCCTGCGTACCAGTGGCACCTTGCAGAGCCGTGAGAAGGTTGGTGAGGGCGGCGGCGGTGGTTGCTTGGGCGGGCTGCACCGTGCGGTTGGCATTTTGAGGTGCCTGGCGCACGATCAGGGCCGTTTTCAGCAGGAGACTGTAAGTTTGCGCCGGCGGGGCGGGCTGGCCTGGCTGGGCCGGTTGCCGCCGGTAGAGAATTTTGATGGGCGCCTCGTCGTCATCGGGGTCGTAATTGGTGACGGTGAGATCAGGATCCGTGGCGGAGCCATCGGCTGGCACCCAGAAGGCGACCCGTTTATCGAGGTCGTAAAAACCAAGCTGGGTCACGCCGCCAACGGTGATCACGCCACGAAACTCCAGCGGAGAGTTGGTGCTGACGCCATCTACGGCCCCGCTGCGGAGAAACGGGTTGTCCTCGGCCGTCAGCGAGTCGAGCGACAGCGCCCGGGTGCTCACCGCGCCAGTGGCGGCGGAGAGTGTCGGGCCGGCCACGAGGCAGAGCGCGCCGAGGAGCAGGGCGGGACGGGAGAGCGGGTGCGTTTTCATTTCGGGAAAGGGGGAGGGAGGGTTTGCGTGATTGGGAACAAAGACGCCGGGTGCGGGCCAAGGTAACAGCCGGTGGGGCAAAAAAAGGGGTCCGGTGTCGGATAGCCAGCTTGATTTTTTCGACCGGCGAGCCCCACCTGGTGAGACGGCCGGCCGCCTAGGGCGTGTTAACCCTCATGACCATGGGGAGGATACCGTCACAATGCCTCCGGCGTCAGCATGCGGTTCAGAGGGGTGCGTGATGGGGAACTCGCGTCCCGACCGCTTCTTGCAAAGCTCCCCTGAACTAATGCACGTTCTGCCGATCAGGCTCAACGCAATGACGCTTGATTCTGCGTGACAAGAGTTTGGTCCTCGCGTTGCTGTTTGCGGAACCGCCAGAAGAGCGCGGCCACGACGAGCGCGCCGAAGCACGGGGTGAACAAGATAGCAGGCCAGTAGCCAAAGCGGTCGTAGAACGAGGCGATTGGCGCCCAGATGCGCACCGAGCCGGCCGTGTGGTGCCTGAGTTTTCCCAGTTCATACGCAGCCATAATCGTGAGAACCGTGAAGGCGAGGGCCCCGATCACAATTAATCGCACGGTGACCGGAGGCGATGGCACCGCTGGTACCGCCGCCGGCCCGGACGTGGCTTTGCTAGAGCGGCCAAAAATGATCCCGTGGAGCAGCAACGAGGGCAGTACCCCCGCGAAACTGGTGCCAAGAATCTCATAGATGGAGGTGGCCCGGCTGCCTGCCGCCCATGCACAACTGAGCCAGAAACTGCCAAAACCCGCCAGCGCGCCAAAGATAATCCCTCGTGATTTTTGCCGGGGAGCGAGTAGAAATCCGCTGACCGCAGATCCGGCGACCGGGAGCAGGATCCAAGGTGAAAAAGGCAGCGTACGCATGGTTGCCGGCTCAAAGACCTTGGTCAGCCCCCACGCCGGAATGGGTGTGGTTAGGGCAAAGACGACGCCGGCCAATTTTTGGCGCGTCAGATTTTGCCCGGGGGCATGGGTTGCTTGGCTCATTAAAAAATCGGAAATCGGGTTAGATTAACCGAGGTGAACCGCTGGCTCGGATGTCCCCACTGCGTCAGGCCTGATGGTGGCTGTCAACTTTGGCCTGCCTGTCGGCCGGGGTTGAATCTATACCGAAGCCGCCGCTCGCTTTGCGCTTGAAACGGGTTTCCCGGCCAGCCGTCATCTGCTGCTGTGGCCGAACCCGGCCGCGTTCCCTCCGCATGGCCCATCCACCCACCGTTCCGCCGCCGCCTGACCGGCGTGATTTTCTCGCCCAGGCCGCTGCCGTCGTTATCGGTGGCGCGCTGGCGCTGGTTGCGCCGGCTGCGGGGCTGTTTGTGCTATTCGACCCGTTGCGTCGCAAGGCCGAGGGCGGCGGCGCGGTGTGGGTCGCGTCGCTGGCGGCGCTGCCCGAAAGCGGCGAACCGCGCCAGTTCCCGGTGCTGGCCACGCACGTGGACGCGTGGAACCGCACGCCCAACGTCCGGGTCGGCGCGGTGTTTCTCCAGCGGCTGGCGGACGGCGGCGTGCGTGCGTTCAACGCCTCCTGCCCGCATGCGGGCTGCTTCGTGGGTTTCCGCGCGGATAAAAACTGCTACCTCTGCCCGTGCCACAACAGCACGTTCGAGCTCGACGGGCAGGTAAAAGACCGCACGAGCCCCGCGCCGCGCGGCCTCGACGATTTGCCGGTGGAGATCCGCCCCGGCGGCGAAATCTGGGTGCGTTTCCAAAATTTCCGTCCCGGCGAGAAGGAGCGGGTGCCCGTCTGATGAAACCCGCGCTCGACTGGCTTGACCACCGCACCGGCTGGAAAAAACTCCTGCACGAGGCGCTCTTTGAGAATGTGCCCGGCGGCGCGCGCTGGCGCTACGTGTGGGGCAGCACGCTCACGTTCTGCTTCGCCATCCAGGTGGTCACCGGCCTGTTTCTCTGGCTGGCCTACAGCGCCAGCGCGCAGACGGCGTGGGAAAGCGTCTATTACATCCAGCACGAGATGTGGGGCGGCTGGTTTTTGCGCGGCTTGCACCACTACACGGCGCAGGCGATGACGGTGCTGCTCGTGCTCCACCTCATGCAGGTCGTGATTGATGGCGCCTACAAGGCCCCGCGCGAGGTCAATTTCTGGACGGGCGTGCTGCTGCTGCTGCTCGTGCTCGCGCTCTCGCTCACCGGCTACCTGCTGCCGTGGGACCAGAAAGGCTTCTGGGCGTCGCGGGTCGCCACCAGCATCGTGGCCATCACTCCGCTCGTCGGGCCGGCGCTGCAAAAGCTCATCGTCGGCGGCAACGACTACGGGCACTTCACGCTCACGCGGTTCCTCGCGCTGCACGCGGGCTTCATCCCGGGGGCGATCATCGCGTTCATCGTCGCGCACATCTGGCTGTTCCGCCGCCACGGCCTCACGCCGAAGGAGCCGCGCAAAAGCTCCGACGCCCCGTTCTGGCCGGGCCAGGTGCTGTGCGACGCCGTCGCGTGCCTCGCGGTGCTGGCGGCCGTGCTGTTTTTTGTGGTCCGCTACCATGGCGCGGAGCTAGATGCGCCCGCCGATCCCTCCGAGCCGTTCGGCGCCGCCCGGCCCGAGTGGTATTTTCTCTTCCTGTTCCAGCTCCTGAAATATTTTCCTGGCGGCACGGAGTTCTGGGGTGCGATGTTCATACCGGGGCTGTTGCTGGCGGTGCTCTGCGCGATGCCCTTCATCGGAAAATGGAAGCTCGGCCACCGCTTCAACGTCGGCTTCCTCTGGGCGATGCTCGCCGGCGTGGCGCTGCTGACGTGGCTGGCCGTCAACGAGGACCGGCACAACCCCGACTACCTCGCCGCCGTCGCGGCCGCAGAGCGCGACGCCGAGCGCGTGGTGGTGCTCGCGCAGTCGCCCGACGGCATCCCGCAGACGGGCGCGGTCACGCTTCTCCGCAACGACGCGTTCACGCAGGGCCCGAGGCTCTTCGCGGCCAACTGCGCAAGCTGCCATCGGTTCGACGGCGGCGACGGGCTGGGTGGCACGCCGAAGGGAAAGATCGGGGCGTCCGACCTCAAGGGTTTCGCCAGCCGCGAGTGGCTGGCGGGGCTGCTCGACCCGGCGCAGGTGGACGGCCCGCATTATTTCGGCGGCACGAAATTCAAGGACGACGACATGGCGCAGTTTGTGAAGCCGGAGGTCGCCGGCTTCTCCGCCGAGCAGAAAGCGCAGCTGCAAAGCGTGATCGTCGCGATTTCCGCCGAGGCCGGGCTGAAAAGCCAGCGCGCCCCCGACGCGCGCGACGCAGCTATCATTGACCAGGGCAGGCGGCTCATCAGCACCGCCACTGTGCGCTGCAACGATTGCCACCAGTTTCACGTCGAGGACAAGAACGCGACCGCCCCCGACCTGACCGGCTACGGCTCGCGCGAGTGGCTGGTCGCGTTCATCACCGACCCGGCACACCCACGCTTTTACGGCAAGGACAACGACCGCATGCCGGCGTTCGGCGCGGACAAACGGTTGAGCCCGCAGGAAATCAACCTCGTCGCCGACTGGCTGCGTGGCGACTGGTATGAGCCGGGGGCGAAAGAAGGAAAGACCAAGTGACAGGGGGAATTTTCGCGGCCATCAGGTCGGCTTGCAGATGGAGGCGGGTTGCACTCGACTCACCTGCGTGAATGATTCTCACGCTCAGGCCCGCCAGCTCATTGACGCCACCCACGGCGCCGACCCGTCACGCGCGGCCGACGGGCGCGCGGCGGAGCTGGTCTATGCCGAGCGCATGGAGGCGTGGGTCGCGCGGCTGGTGCCGGACGCGCCGCCGTTGCTGCGGCTCGCCGCCCGCTGCCAGCATCTCGAACGCTGGCTGGTTCCGCGCGCGACGTTTCCTGACGGCAAGGCCGGCTACCTCGCGTGGCGGCGCTCGCTTTACACGAAGCAGGCCGGACGCGCCCGCGAGCTGCTGCTCGCCGCCGGCGTGCCGGCCGCCGATGCGGAGGAAATGGCGACATGGGTTTCCAAGACCGGCCT
>CAIQBC010000029.1 GCA_903869955.1 uncultured Opitutia bacterium | reverse complement strand
GTGGCCCGCACGCGAAGGAGTTCGGCGTAGGACTTGGGCATCTGATCCTTGAGCTTGAGGACAGGCTCGGGCGTGCGGACGCCGGCGACGACATCCTCGCCCTGGGCGTTGATGAGGAACTCACCGTAAAACTCGTTGGTGCCATTGGCGGGGTTGCGCGTGAAGGCGACGCCGGAGCCGGAGGTGTCACCGGTGTTGCCGAAGACCATCGCCTGCACGTTGACGGCGGTGCCCCACTCGGAGGGGATGTTGTATTTCGCGCGATAGACCTTGGCCCGATCGTTCATCCACGAGCCAAAAACAGCGCCGGCCGCCCCCCGGAGCTGGTCCCACGGATCATGGGGAAACTGCCGGCCTGTACGCTCGAGGACGAGGCTCTTGAAACGGCGGACGAGTTCCTGCTGATCAAGGGCGGAGAGCTTCGAGTCCTCGATGTCGGCGTGATATTTCTCGTGCTTGAACCCTTCGATCACCGTCTCGAACGGCTCGTGATCCTCGCCTTCCTTCTTTTGCACGCCGAGCACAACGTCACCGTACATCTGGATAAAACGGCGATAACAATCCCAGGCAAACCGCTCGTTGCCGGTGGCCTTGACGAGGGCAACGACCGTCTGGTCGTTGAGGCCGAGGTTGAGGATGGTATCCATCATGCCAGGCATGGAGTCACGCGCGCCAGAGCGGACAGCGACGAGCAACGGCGTGCCGACCGTGGCGCCAAACTTGGTGCCCATGATCTGCTCCATGTTCGCGACCCCGGCCTCCATCTGCGCTTGGAGCGAGACGGGATAGGTGCGCTTGTTGGCATAGTAATAGGTGCAGACTTCGGTCGTGATCGTGAAGCCCGGAGGCACAGGGAGATTGATGCGGGTCATCTCCGCGAGATTGGCCCCTTTGCCACCGAGGAGGGCTTTCATGGTGCCGTTGCCGTCGGCCTTGCCCGCACCCCAGGTATAGACACATTTGAGGGCCTTGCCGGCGGATTTTTTGGACGCCTTGACGGCGGGTTTTTTCTGGACGGGTTTCTTGGATTTTGCGGCCATGATTGAGGAATAAGGTTGGGAAAAATGGGCCACGTCGGTTCGACGCGGGAGGATGAGCAAAAAGGAAGTGGCGTGACAGTGTCAACGGCGGACTGCGCCAGCAAGGCCGGGCGGGAGGGCTTTTTCCGCAGCGACCGCCTCCAGGCTACCCGATCAGCTTTGCCATAAAAATGACCGCCTGCATGGATGGCGATCGCCTGATTCTCCCAATGGGTATGTCTGGAAATACGCCGGTACGGTGCCTGTTGAGGCGCAATCACCCCAGCGCCAACTCCCATGGCTCGGCCTGGGGCGGGGCGTGGCATTGCGGCCCCTCGTTCCGGCTGTTGCTGATGTAGCGTTCAGGGGGCGGGCCTGTATCCGCTCGGCGGGGAGAGGGCGCGGTATTTGACCTCGGGCCACGGCTCGCTCCGAGAGAGGGCCATAAGTGCAGCGTAAGCGGGGGCAAGGCGGAAGGAGGGGGATGAAGTGCAGGAGTCAGGAGGGGGAGACGGACGGCAGAACACGGGGGCAGTTCAGGGCTGGACGGCGACGACCTTGCCGTTGCGGGAAATGTAGATGGGGGTGCCGTGCAACTTGGCGGTCTGGCGGGCGACCTTGGCAGCGCGCAGCAGGGCGCGACCAGCGGCGGCGGCGAAGTCGTTGACGGAAGGTTTGGGCGTGCGTGTTTTCATGGGTGGCGGGCGAGCAGGACGGGCGCAGGCCCGGAGTTATCATAGACGGCCCACGCGTGGGCAACAGCGCGGTAGGCGGAAAAATTTTGCCAGCCGCGCCGGAAGCGGCGCAGCACATCGGCGCGCGGCACATCATGGCCACCCTGCCGGACGCGCGCGGCCACCCGGCGGAGGGCAAGCGCGGTGGAGGTGAGGCGGAGAAAGATGATCTCGACCTGATAGCCCTGGGCCCGCAGCCGCTTGAGCCGGGTGAGATGAGCCAGACCGCTCAACGTGGTCTCGAATGCGAAACTGGCGCGGGCATCGGCGAGCCGGTCGAGTTCGGCGAGAAACAGCCGGCCGGCGGAGAGCGCGGCGAGCTGGGGCTGAAAAGGCGAGAGGCCGCTGGCGATGAGGTCGGCGTTGACGAAGTGAACCACGCGAGTGTCCTTGGGCAGGAACTCGCGGGCGAAGGTGGTCTTGCCGGCACCGTTGGCACCAGCAATCACGATGCAGCGGGGTTGGTTTGTCGCACGGGCTTTCATGCCGGGGTGGCGCGGCCAAATCGGGGGTGGAGGCCGTGGCGAGCGTGGCGGATGGGATTCGCGTTGGACATGGGACGTGGCAAGGGCGGCAGGAGTGCTGAGATTGAAGCGGGGGTGGGGCCAGCGCAATCGGGAAAGGCGCGCGGGTGTAACAGGACAGCGCGCAACCCCTGCCGCCCGCCGGCGCTAGCCGGCGTTTCCGCCGTCGCGGGGCTTTGGCGCGACAAGGGGCGACGTTGCGGCGCGGTCAGAGGCGCGCAAGCGCGCCGAGCCGCCAGCGCAGCGAGGCGGCGAGGACGCGCGGGGCCACCGCGCCGCTGGGCGGCGGTTGTGCCTGCTTGGCGAGTGGGTGCGGGCTGGCGCAGCATCCGCGTTAGCGGTCGCGGAGCCCGCCCGCGCCGGCTCGCCGCTGGAGTTGGTTCGGGGTTTGGGGCGTGGAGGCGTTGGCAGCGGGACGGGCGAGCAGTCGGCGGCACGCGACCGGCTGGCCCGGAGCGAAGCGCGGTAGTGCAGCTGACGGGAAGCGCAGAGGCCGCGCTGCCGGGGATCGTAGCCGTGAACGCTCCCGGCCCCGGCCGCGCAAGCGGTGCCGAACGGTCTCGCGCAGCGAGTGCGTGAGGCAAGGGGCTGGGAGCGTTCGCGGCCCCGGCAGGGCGGACACGGAGCGCACCGGAGGCGGAACGCACGCGCGGAGCGGAGGGACGGACGGGCGCGGGACGCCGTCTGCGGCGCGAATTAGCTTGGGCGTTCGCTGGGCGCGTTAGCGTTTCTTTTGAGTCTGTTTTTCAGGTACAAAATAAACTGCTTTATCATCCATAAAAATGCTGAAAAAATGAGCCCCTGAATCCACCCAAAGGCATGCCAGAGTGAATCGCCCATGTGAGCATCTCTTTCGGGGTCTAATATCTGAACTTGCATCGCCCCGATATCTAAAATCAACCAGTGAAAAACTGCCCCAAATGAAATCGCTATCCATCCTTTGCGAATGATTGCGACAAGAATCAATGGAACTACAAGTGACAATCCGAAATAAAGTTGGTCGGTTTGGTAAACAGTCATATTGCGGTTAAGACGTAACGCCGGGCTAAGCGTCAAAAAATAGAGTAGCACGACCATGACGGCGCTTAGGAGACCCGAGTACTTGCGGGGTACTTTGCTCATGGGTCAAATCTCCCCGATCTGGCGCAACTCCCCGACGATGGCGGCGCGCACGGACATGAACACCTCGCGGAGTAATTCAATGCGCTCGCTCATGCTCGGAACATCTCGAAAAATCCGCTGCTCGTCCACTGAGAACTGACGCTACCGGCCAGCGTCGGGCTTTTGACGGGCGTGTTGTACCGCGAGAACAAGCGGACGGTGGCGCGGGACTGGCAGCCGTTGCGTCTGCGCACTGGCGGCCAGAGCCGTGCCGCCGGGAGCGGGCGATTTACGGGGCGCGCGAGCCGGACGCGTTAGCGTGGGGGGCGATACCGCGCGCGGCCTTGACGCTGAGAGGAAACGGGCGAGACTGCCGACGTGAGCCCCGCCCCTGTTCCACCCAGCCAACGCCGACGCGCGCAGTGCGGGGCGTCTTTAGTCGCGCGGTTGGTTGTCATCGCTTTGCTCGGTCTACTTGCATCGATAATACTTCCGGGCGGCCTCGGTTCACATCCCGGTATACAGCGCAACGTGGAAGTCAGCAATCTTCGAAGCATCGGCCGAGCGATTCTCACCTTGGAAAGTGTGAATCCCGTGGCGCTGACGTCGGGAGATTTGCTCAGCGTGTATGCATTTGCCGCCCGGCTTGAGCGTTCAGGAGTTATATCTGACCCGAAACTGTGGTTTTCCAAAGTTGACCAAACTTTTCCAGCACCGATGGAGTTGCCGTCATTTATCATCAAACCGTCTACTGCTGGATTTGAGAGACCGCTCAACCCAAAATTCCAAGGCGCGCCGCTGGCCATTGCCGTCGCACTGTTTCCAGCCGGCACCAATCTGCTGGCGTTGCCACCGACTACGCCGCTCGCGTGGACGCGCGGTCTTCAGCCCGACGGCGCGTGGTCGAAGAGCCTCGGCACCTACGGCAACTGGGGCGGGCACATGTTTTTTGCTAACGGCTCGATCGAAACTTTCGAAGGGTCTGTTAACAACAAGCTCGTCAAATTTGGCACGAACCAACGGACCTCCAATATTCAGGAAGCCCTGCCGCTGGGCACGCGCATCAGCGAGTTTACGCCGGGGAAGTGAGGCAACAGAATTGCCATCAGCACACGAATGCGACTGCGTGTG
>CAIQBC010000028.1 GCA_903869955.1 uncultured Opitutia bacterium | reverse complement strand
TGGAGGGGCGGCGGGGCCTTTGCGGAGGGGTGCTGCCCGGCAGCAGCGCACCGGCAAAAACGGCGGCCAGAAACGCGAGGGTGGCGGGAGGGGCGGTTTCATCCGGGCCAACGGAGCCCGCGGCGCTGGCCGAGTCAAGGGCGATGCCGCAGATCGCGCTTCAGTTTGCTCCGGGCTTCCGGCGGTCGGGGCGCACATCCGTGGCGACCGCGGACGGGCTCAGAGTTTCTCGTTTGCGATTTTTTCCATCTGATTCGTTTCGGGCAGGCCGGGGCTGTTATGGATGGCGAGACCGGTCACGTTTTTCAGTCCGAGGCTCGCCGTGCCGGCGGTGTGCGGCAGTTTGGCGTGGTCGAGGTCGGCGCCGGCCACATCGTCGAGGATGACGGCGGGGCGCAGGTCGTCCTTGGCGAAACGGAACTCGACGTGGGCGAGCGCCAGGTTTTTCACATGCCGTGCCCAGACCGCCCACGCGGTAAGCGTGCCGAAGCGCATCGGCTCGGGGTAGTCTTTCTCCAGTTCGGGCATCTCGCGCGCGCCCTGCTCCCTCGTGCCGCCGCCGGCGAAACCGATGAGGATGTTGGTGAGCGTAAGATCCTCGACCGGATGGCCCGGCAGGCCGGCGATGAGGATGCCCTGGTCGGGCGCAACGTTCCACGCGGTAAGGTTGCTGATGAGGATGCGGCGCACCGGCCCCGGCTCCGTGGTGGCGGGGCGGCGCAGGCGCGGATGAAGATCGGGGCGTTGGGCACGTCCCGCATGGTGATGTTGGTCACGGCGATGTCCTCCAGCACGCCGCCGTCCACCTGCTCCAGCGCGAGGCCGCGGCAGTAGTCGAAGACGCAGTTGGAGATCGCAATGTTCCGGAAGCCGCCGCCGGCCTCGGTACCGAGCTTGATGCGGCCCATCGGTCCGCCGCGGTGGGCGATTTTCCGGGCGCGCGTGCCGTCGAGCAGCGTGCCCTCGTCATAGCCGCTGAGGAAGCAGTTCGTGATGGTCACGTTTTCCGTCACTCGTGCCTCGTCGAGCCCGTGCGAGGATTTCAGGCAGAGGCCGTCGTCCCATGGGGAGTTGATGGCGCAGTTCGAGACGTGCACGTTTTTGCAGGCGTCAATGTCCATCCCGTCGCGGTTGGTATCAATGGTGAGGTTGTCCAGGGTGAAGTTGTCCACGCAGGTGGCGAGGATGGCGAAGTGCCCGCCGTGCAGGATGGAGAAGTCGCGGAGCGTGACGTTGCGGCAGCTTTTGAGCGCGATGGCCTTGTTGCCGATGCCGTCGGGGAGCGTGTCGCGAGCGTTGGGATAGTTGAAGGGGCCGGGCATGAGGTCGGGCTGCGCGGGAAAGCTGACCTCGCCGTCGGGAGTGGGCGGCGGGGGTGCGCCCACTGGGAGCGAGACGCGGCCGTTGCCCCGGCTCAGGCCGCGTCCGTCAATGCGGCCGAGACCGGTGATGGCGACGTTTTCCAGGTTTTCTCCCCAGATGAGGCTGTTGTGCCAGTGCGAGTGGCCGAAGTCTTGGTATATTGGTTCCACGCATTCGGCTCGGCGGGATCGTAGCCACCCGACGCGCCGGCGGGCGGCGGGTCGGCGGCGAGGAGGGTTGCGCCGGCGTCGAGGTGGAGGGTGATGCTGCTCTGGAGAAGGATCGAGTGGCTCGCATAGGTGCCGGCGGAAAACCAGACCGTGCCGCCACCCGCAGCGGCCGCGGCGGCGATGGCGCGGTTGATGGCGGCGGTGTCGGACGTCTTGCCGTCGCCCGTCGCCCCATAGGCGCGCACCTCAAACATCAGCGGCCGCGTGGGCGCAGCCGCCCGGCCGGCGGTCATTGGAAAGGCAAGCAGCAGCAGGGCAAAAAATCGGATGAAGAGGTAACGCATCGGCAGCCGGATGATGGGACTGGGCTGAGATGCGCGCAAGCCGGTTTCGGCCTGAGCAGTGGTGACGCATTTTAAATCTGAATCCCAAACGGTAGGGACGACTCTCCGAGCCGTCCGTGGACGCCGTGCTCGCCATCCACGGAGTCATCCCGCTCAACTAACAGACGGCTTGCCCGGCTTTCGCCGAGCTTGTGTCGGCGGGCGAATCCGTGGGACAGTTCCACCGCGTCATTCCCGCCATGTCCGCCATCAACGCCTTCCTCCTCCAGCACAATCTCCGCATCGCAACCAATCCCTGCGTGTCGCCAGACTTCTGTCTCGACTGGCCCGCGCTGGCAAAAAAAGCGGGCGCGGACGCCGCTGACATCGAAGGGTATGCCAAGAGCTGTTTTGTAACGAAGCACGGCGATTGGACGCTGTTTGCCGATCGGGTGACGGGTGATTGTGGGTGGCGGGTCGTGGGGGCGAACCTCCCGACCGATCTGCTGGAAGACGGTGTCGTTGCCGGAGATCGGGCGGCCTCTTCGGTCATTTTTCCTGCCACCTTCGCCAATCTCCTGCGCCTGAAAAACCTCGTGCAGGAGCACCACCCGGCCTCGACGATTTTCCCGACGGCCACGGAGAAGCTCGGCCGGAGCACGCTCGGCCTCGGCGCGCGTTTCACCACCCTGCACTGGCCCGCGACCGAGTGGGCCATGAGCGCGCTCAGCCTCGGCTTCACGGCCAATCAGAACTCCATTCCGCGCGAACTCGTTTATGACGTCGGGGTGATGCTCGCGGGCCGGCTCGACACGGTGCCATTCCCGTTCATTGGCACAAACGTTCCGGAGGGTCACCAGGGCCAGAGTGTCGAGGGCATGAGCCACGGCTGCGTGCTCTCCAAGCTGAAGACCGGCTTCCATCGCCGCGGCATTGCGTGGTCTTTCAACGCCGATCACCAGCCCATCGGCGGCAAGTTCGATTCGCGCGAGGAAGCGCTCGTCTGCGGCTGTGTGCTCGCGAGCTACATCACGTTTGATCTCTCGCCGGAGCTGGCCCAAACCAAGGTCGCCGACGATGCGGCGGGATGGGTGAAAGCCAACGTCCCTCCCGATCTCATCGTGAAAGTGAAGGCGCGGGTCGCGGCCGTGGGGCTCCCGCTCAACGAAACCGACTTCGCCAAGCTGCTCGCCTATGTCTGGCCTTCGCTCGTGAAAATGAAACGTCGCGACGAAGCATACGCCGCCGCGCGGGCGAAGCTTTTCACGACCGACGTCGGCCGCGCCTATCTGCGCGAGCTTTCGATTGACGAGTTGCCCGGCCTGACGACGCCGGAGACGACCGCGATCATGCTGTCGCTCTGCGAGGCGCTCGGGATGAAAATTCACTTTGTCGCGCCTGCGTTTGGTTTTCAGAAGAACATGCCGTTTCCCGACCAGGCGCAGCTCCGTACGCTCACGGAAAAGCAGTGGGCCGTGTGTAGGCAATTCGGCGCGAGCATCGGTTTCCATTCAGGCTCAGGCAAATCGGCGGAGAATTACCAGATCATGGGGCAGGTCACCGGCGGCTGCCTCGAAATCAAGACCAGCGGACGTTACACCTACGAGATGGGCCGCGCGCTCTTCGCCTCCACCAACGCCGCCGACCAGGCGCTCTGGCGCGACTGGTATCAGTTCACGCTGGATCTGGCGGTGCTGGGCGCATTCAGCGTGGATGCGACGGAGCAAAAAATGGCGCGGGTGTTCATCGCCGACGCGCTCGCGAAATCCGGCCGGGGCGCCGACGTGTTCGCCAGCCCGGCCGCCACGCGCACCGCGCTCGGCTCGCTGCCGCCGAGTCCGGAGCATATGTTTTGGTTTGAGTATAATTTTCTCTACGTGCTGGCCGCCGGCGGCCGCGCAGAAAAATCCGCGCTCGGCGACCACACGGCCGCCGGCTACCGGCAGCGAGCGCGGTTTTACACCATCAGCGACGAAGGCCGGCTCAACTTCGCCAAAAACGTTGCGGGCTATATCGTGTTTCTCGCCGAGAGCACCGGCCTCGCCCCCGCGGCCACCTGCGCTGCCGCGCGCCGGCTCCTCGGTCGCTACACCACGCTCGACGGGATGCTCGCCGACATCAGCCATTAGCGCCGGTCCGAAGAAACAGCCGGGATCGGGCAGGGTAGGGGCGCAGGCTTGTGTATAGACCGGGGTCAAGGGTAACAGGTGTCCCGCTTAGGGGGTAACACTTTGGAGGTGGCAGGCTGGAGGGGATGGTAATGGCCCTTGGGGCGATCGGAGGGGGAGGCGGCGTCGAGCAGGCCGAGGGTGAAGGCGGCGAGACAGACGCGATAGATGCCGGCGGTGGCGGTGGGGCGCAACGCGACGGGCAGGCCTGCGAAGGCCTGGCCGACGTAGTAAAAGCGGTTGCGGAAGGTGATCTCGCCTTTGCTTTTGACCGGGCGCACGAGTTCGTGCGCGGCATAGGCGACCGGCGGCAAGGTGCGGGGCAGGGTGCGGGCGCTGGGCCGGTAACGGGTGGCGGGCACGGCGAGGCCGAGCGCCTCGTGCGGCCGATCGTGGTTGTAGAGCCGGCGATACCGGTCGAAGCGGCGCTGGGCCTGCGCGAGGTCGCGCCAGTCGTGCCGGGCGAGCAGGTCGGCCTTGAGGGTGCGGTGGAAGCGCTCATCCTTGCCTTGGGTCTG
>CAIQBC010000027.1 GCA_903869955.1 uncultured Opitutia bacterium | reverse complement strand
TTGAGGTAGGGGTCGAACTTCTGGATGCGGACGCGCAGCCCTCGCATCTCCAGCAGCGCGCCGAGCGACGCCGCCGTCAGGCCCTTGCCCAGTGAGGAAACCACGCCGCCCGTGACAAAGATGTATTTCACGGGACAAAAGCCTGAGGCCCCGCCGCGCGCCCGCGCAAGGAAAAGTTGCGGAAAGTTTCCTCCGCCGGCGGGCGCAGCCGGCGGGCGCTGGAAAATTGAAGCTGGAAATCCGGAAGCCGGGAAACGCAGCGTGCCAGGAAAAAGCTGCGTGGCACGCGTGCTCTACGCTCAACCAGCCGGTCATTTCACGAGGCCCTCGTTGATCCATGCCTTGGCCTGGCCTTCCGTTTTTCAGTCACTTCATGGCGTCGGCGGCTCCTTCTGGCTGATCCTGTCCCACGCATCGCCGAGCGGATGAACTCTCGGGTCGAAGACAAAAGGCCCGGCCTCATAGTGGCTGGATTGGGTTGCGGAGGGGTTCGGTTCACCCGACAAGCCGAACTGCGCAGTTCCGCTGATGATGACCGTGAACGTATGCGGCTGGCCCCAGTCGGGCTCGCTGGCTGGGTTGGTTCCCAGAACCCCCTGGTTGGACCAAGGATTGCCACTCAGAAAATACCGCGCGCTCTCACCACTTGGAATGGCCCGGCCACTGGGTCCGCTGCCCGCCCCCAAATCATAGCGTTTGGTCACGCCATCCGTGGTCAGGGAATAACGGAGAAACCGGGTTTGCAGAATGGGATCCGCCGGTTGCGGACCGGTGATGAACAAGTAGGCCACGCCATGGGGCGATCGCGGGCCGGGCTCCATGCCGCCCAACTGCAAAACCGGGGTCTTCGCCGCGTCATACTTGGGATCAATGCGGATTTGCACCACATTCGACGCCCGCACGCCGTTGATATTAACGGCCACCAGGTATGCTCCGGGAGGATTTTGTTCCAGCGCTTTCACCTGCTCAGAGGAAAACCCGTAATCGCGAGTATTTGTGACCTTGTCACGGTCGGGCCGCGCATCGTTGAGATTGTTGTGAAAGCTACCCAAATAAGAAATGCGCGCGACGGCCCGGCCCGTGTCGGCGCGGCGGACGACGATGTCCAGTGCGGTGACTTTGACGCCTTGAAAATAGGCCCGCCCTTCGGGTTCCTCGCTTTCCAGCCGGAGGGTGTATTGATATTCCGCCCACGACTTAAAAATCTCGCCGGTCGGCAACAGAAAAACTCCGACCACCGGCACCGCTGTCGTCGGCCCCGCCGTGTTCCCTGCTGCCGGCGCATCGGCGGCGGCCATCGCCAGACGCGCAACCAACAGCGCGCCGAGCGACGCCGCCTTCAGGCCCTTGCCCAGTTTGGAAACCACGCCGCCCGTGACAAAGATGTGTTTCACGGGACAAAAGCCTGAGGCCCCGCCGTTCCCTCCCGCAAGGAGAAGTTGCGGAAATTTTTCCCGCCGGGCCCGCGCCGACCGGCCCGCCCGTCGGTTTCGTTTCTGTCCCCAACCGTGCCTCCCCGCCGATCTGGCCTTCGCAGCCAGCATCACGCGACGCTCCCTCCGTTGGCCCGGCTCACCGTACCGTCCGCAGCTGCACGCTGTCCACGATGCTGTCCTGCGCGACCACGTCGGTGGCGACGACGAGCTTGTCGCCGGACACGACCGCCCCCTCGCGGCGCAGCACCCCGATGGCGTTCTCAATCGTGGCGTTGGGCTCGGAGGCAAAGGGCATCAGGAATGGCTCGACCGCGCGCAGCAGGCGCAGCTGGCGGAAAATCTCCGGCGACGGCGTGAACGCGAAAATCGTCGAGTGGACGGGGCGCAGCGCCGCGAGGCCGCTCGCCACGAAGCCGTGGCGCGTGAAGGCGAGCAGCCGCGAGCGCGGGAGCTGGTTGGCCAGCACCACCGCCGAGTGCAGCACTTTCATCCGCTCGCTGGTGAAGACCGCCGGCTCGCGCAGCTCCGGGCCGTCCTCCCGCTCGATGCGGCGCGCGATTTTGTCGAGCATCTGCACGCACTCCAGCGGGTAGCGGCCCACCGTGGTCTCGCCGGAGAGCATCACGCAGTCGGCCTGCTCATAGACCGCGTTGGCCACGTCGGTGAGCTCCGCCCGCGTCGGCACCGGCTGCGTGATCATGCTCTCCAGCATGTGCGTGGCAATGATGACCGGGCGGCCTTGCGCGATGCAGGCGCGCACGGCGCGGTGCTGGATGACGGGCAGCTCCTCAAAGGGGCACTCGATGCCGAGATCACCGCGCGCGACCATCAGCGCGTCGGTCGCCCGGATGATCCCGTCGAGGTTGTCTATGGCCGACTGGTCCTCGATCTTGGCGATGATGCGGCATTTGGATTTCTTCCCGTTGAGAAACTCGCGCAACGTGGCGATGTCGGCCGCCTCGCGCACAAACGAGAGCGCCAGAAAATCAATGCCTTCCTCCAGCCCCACGGTGGCGTCGGCGCGGTCTTTCGCGGTGAACGCGGGGAGGTTGACCTTCACGCCGGGGAGGTTGATGTGGCGGCGCGAGGCGAGCTGGCCGGGGATGAGCACGCGGCAGCGGATATGCGCATCGTGCTTTTCCAGGACCTCGAGCCGGAGCAGGCCGTTGTCCACCAGCACGGTGTCGCCGACGTGGACGTCGTTGACCAGGCCCTGGTAGTTTACGTCCACCGATCGGACCTCCTCGGAGCTTTCGCGCGGGAGGCCGGGCTTGACCGTGAAGTCAAAGATTTCGCCCGGCTGCAACTCGATGGGCACGGCGAGGTCCCCCGTGCGGATTTCCGGCCCCTTGATGTCCATCATGACGGCGACATCGCGGCCGACCCGGGCCGAGACGGCCCGGATGCGGCGGATTACCCCGCGGGTCCACTCGTGGCTGGCGTGCGCCATGTTGAGGCGGACGATATCGGCCCCGTTGCGGATGAGCTTCTCCAGCATCTCCTCGCTCTCGGTGACCGGACCGAGCGTGAAGATGATCTTGGTGCGGCGAAAGGAGTCGGCGGGCATTGGTGCTTTTGATGCAGGATCCGAGCCGGAGACGCAAGGACTGGAATTGATCTCCACCCGGACGCGCGGATATCCCGGGATGTTGCCCGCACCTCGGCGGACAAACTCTTTGGTCAAGGGGACCACCCCCGCGGCGCGCCCTTCCGCGCTGCGGATTCATTCTCATCGGAGCGGGCGGGACTTGCGGCCAGGCCCGGTTGCCGGGATGGCGCGCTCAGCGCTTGCCGCGCGGGCGGCGCGGGGGGGACGGAGGGGATTTCTTCGCGGCTTTTTTGCCGCCCCCGCCCTCGTCGTCCTCGGAGTCTTCGTCGTCCTCTTCTTCCTCCTCCGCTTCCTCTTCGTCTTCGCTCCAGTCTTCCTCGACCTCCGTCTCTTTACTGGCCGCAGGCTTGGGCACGGGATCCTCTTCCTTCTCCTTGTCTTCTTCCCACGCCAGGGTCTGGTCGTTTTTGAGCTGTTCCTCCTCCGACTCGTCGAGCTGCGGCAGGTCGGCGTCGTCTATGTCGTCCTCGGCCTTGGCCTTGCCTTTGCGCGGGGTCTCCTCGCCCTCCTCCATCTCGTAGCCCGCTGGCATGAAGTCCAGGATGGCGATGAGCTCGTTGTGCGCATGGAGGGCCTTGCCCTCGGCATAATCGGCATTTTGGTTCTCGCGGAGCTCGTCCTCCAGCTCGTCCACCGTGAGCTTCGACTCGAAGGCGAAGAGGTCGTTGAGCATCTTCACCCGGCAGCGGGTGAGGTGGTCGAGCAGGTCGGCGTAGGGGCCGTTCTCCTCGTCGAGGATGTCGGGCAGGCCGAAGAGTTTTTCCTCCGACTCGAAGAACGAGTCCTTCACCCGCTTCAGCCGGACGAGCTTCTTCGGCACCTCTTTCTCGATGCGGAAGGGGATGAACGCCGCTTCCATCATCTCTTGGTCAAAGCCGTAGTCGCGCAGCGGCTCAACGTGCTCGATGAGGTGCGCCATCTGCCGCGGGTCCACGATGCTGAGGCCATCCACGTCCCAGCGCACGGGGTCGCTGACCTCGTCCACCCACCAGTTGTGGTCGGAGCCGAGGCGGACGTTGCACCAGTCGAGGAGGACGGAGGATTTGGCCATGTGTGGAAAAAAGAGGGAAAGGTTGGGCGGAGCAAAAAAGCCCGGCCCGGGCCGGGTCAAGCCGCGAAAAACTTGCGACCGTGGCGGCGAATTTGCGCGCAGCGTGCGAGTGGGCCGGGCGAAAACAAGCAGAAAAGCGCAGGAAAATACGCGGGCGAAATCGCCCGCAAAAATTCGCGTGGCCTCGCCGCCCCGGCGGCACACCCTTGATTTTCCCGTTCCCCCCCGCATGCTCGCCGCCCATGGGTCTTTTCTACGAGCGGTGGGTGCGGCCGCAGTTGTTTCGGCAGGATGCCGAGCACGCGCACGAATTGGCGGTGCGCGCACTCGCGTCGCTCGGCCGGTTCGGGCCGCTGTGCCGCGCCCTGGCCGCTTGGACGCAACTGCCGGCCGCGCGCTTCCGGCCGGTCGAGGCCTTCGGGCTGCGGTTCCCCAATGCCGTCGGCCTGGCCGCCGGTTTCGACAAAAACGCCACCGCCTGGCCGGCGGCGGCGGCCCTCGGCTTCGGGCACGTCGAGGCCGGCACCGTCACGGCGCTCGCCCAGCCGGGCAATGCGCGGCCGCGGATGTTCCGCTACCCGGCGCATGCAGCCGTCATCAACCGGATGGGTTTTAACAACGACGGTGCCGCCGCCGTCGCCGTGCGTCTCGCCCGCCTGCCGGGGCCGGGCCGGCGGCGCATCCCCCTCGGGATCAACCTCGGCAAGTCCAAGGCCGCCGCGCCGGAGGCGGCCGTCGCCGACTACTTGGACAGCTTCGCCCAACTTGCCGACCTCGCCGACTACGTCGTGCTCAATGTCTCCAGCCCCAACACCCCCGGCCTGCGCGCCCTCCAGGACGAGCAACCGCTCCGCGAACTGCTCGGCGCGGTGGCCGCCGCGCGCCGCGACCTTGCCGCCGCGCCGGGCGGGCGGCGCGTGCCCCTGCTGCTGAAAATCGCGCCCGACCTGACGTGGCCGCAGATTGACGCCGTCCTCGGCGTCATCGCCGCGTTTGGGCTCGACGGCATCATCGCCACCAACACCACACTCGCGCGACCGGGATTTTTTTCCACCGTCAACGAGACGGGTGGCCTGAGCGGCGCCCCGCTGCGCCACCGCTCGACCGAGATCATCGGCTACATCGCGCGCGCGACCGGCGGGCGGCTGCCGATCATCGGCGTCGGCGGCATCACCGATGCGGCGGGCGCGGCCGAAAAAATCGACGCCGGCGCGACGCTCGTGCAGGTCTATACCGGGATGATTTTCCGCGGCCCGTTTTTCGCCCGCGACCTCGCGCTGGCCCT
>CAIQBC010000026.1 GCA_903869955.1 uncultured Opitutia bacterium | reverse complement strand
TTCGGCGACCCCGCCCTACAGCGCCCGTCGAATCGGCCGCCAACGAACCCGCCCAAGCAGAAAGCCGAAGAGCACAAGGCCCACCGCCCCACCAGTGTAAGCGAGCCACACCAAGTCGTTGCCATAGACGGTTACGGCCAGCGACTCCGGTTTGGCCAAGTTCATGTCAGAGACCTCGGGTTTGTAGAAGTCCCGCAAGACAAAGTATTGACCATCGCCATCCGCCATAGGTGGAAAAGACTCTGCAAGCTCAAAGCAAAGAGTCGGGTTGTCCAAGAATTTTTCCGGTACCTGGAAATCGCACGTCAATGATTTTTCGCCCTTCCTCACGGGCAGTTCTGCAAAGAATGACGAGCCTCCCGCGTGCTCGTAACTCGTGATGAATCTGAGCTCGGCCCCGATATTTTGGTGCGCTGTGTAATTCAGTGTGCCGCCTTTTTCAGAGGTTGCGACGAGAACATGGAATGCAACCATCCCGCCCGGCAGCCGGCTGGCCTTGATGTCAAAGCTCCATGGGCCGGATGCGGACATTAGGGCCAGATTATCCGGCATGATGCGGCTCTCGACGAAGGATGCTTTCGCTGATAGCGAAAAAAGAGCCGCGAGAACCACCATCCAAAAATATCGAAAGCGAGTTTTCATGGCAGGCAGGGTGATTGTTAAGATTCCCGCCTGGTGCGGGCCCAGTGAGAGGGCAGGATGGTGAGTAAGACGCGGCAAACGTCATTTTCTTAGAAATTATTTTAAGAAATCACCAATCTCTCACCGCCACTCGTGCCTCGGATACCGCCGCGACAGCTCGGCCTTCACCTTCGGATATTGCTCGCGCCAGAAATTGGTCAGGTCGTCCGTCACCTGGATGGGGCGGTGGTTGGGCGCGAGCACCTCGATCTTCACGGGCACGCGGCCGTGGCCGACGGCGAATTTTCCTTCGATGCCATAGAGTTCCTGAATGCGCGCGCTGAGGATCGGCGGCCCTTCCTGGTGGTAGGTAAGGCGCGAGCGGCGGCCATTGGCCATCGTGAGCTTTTCCGGCAGGTAGTCGTCGAGCACGGCGAGCTGCTCGGCGGTCAGCCAGTCGCGCAGCACGGGCATGACCTCCTTGTCCTTCACGGCCCGCGCGCCCAGCTCGCCGTAGCAGATCTGCTCGATGAGCGTCGCGCGGTCGGCCTCGGTGAGCACGTTGACCTCCAGCTCAGGAAACCACCCGGCGAGCCGGTTCACGCGGACGATCCACTGCTCCACGTTCTCATCCCAGGCATCGAGCTTCAGGCGGCCCGCCAGCACCTCCTGCGTGAGCAAGGCGGCGGCCTCGTTGAGCGGGGCCTCGTCGCTGCTGGCCTTGGCCTCCAGCACCAGGTCGCGGAAACGTCGCTCGCGCCGCGTGACCACGCGCTTCGCCTGCTCGTCATAGACGACGCTCCGGGTCTCGCGGAAGTCGTCGGGGAAAAGCTCCTTCAGCCACGCCTCCTCGACGGCGGTGGCAAGCGAGAGGATGGTGTTGACGTCGCCGTCGCGCCCGCCGACCTCGCTGATCTCCGCCACGACCAGCAGCCGCGCCTGCTGCACCGCGCTCTCGCGACCGAGTACGCCGCGCCGGCCATGCACCAGCTCGCAGCGCAGCGTGCCGGCGTCGAGCCGCCGCGCGAGCTGGTCGGAGAAACCGGCGAGCACGCACTTCCGCACCGCCGTGTCGTCCACGCGCTGCTCGGCGACGTCGAGGCCTTCCTTCGCGGCGATGGCCAGGAACTGCTCAAACAGCGGCCCGACCTGCCGCGCGCCCTGGGCGTGGATCCCGAGCCGGCGGCAGACGTCCAGGGAAAAATTATGCCGGTCGGCCTGCCGCCACGCGCGCATGAGCAGGAAAAAGTCGCTTGCGTGCTCCTCGCCCAGCGCGTCCTCGCGGGCCTTTTCCACCTCGCGCGACACGCCGCGCAGCAGAAAATTTCGCCCCTGCGTGAGCGCCGCCATGAGCGCGACCGGTCGCACGCAGCCGCGCTCCGCCGCCGCGAGAAACATCCGCGCGTAGCGCGGATGCACGGGGAAGCGGAGCATCTTGCGGCCGAGGTCGGTGATGGATGGGAGCGCGACCGCCCCCGGTCGCAGTTCCGCCTGAGCGGCCGGGGGCGGTCGCGCTCCCAACGCCCCCAAATCCGCCAGCAGCATTTCGGCCCGTTCGAGGGCGCGGGGGTCGGGTTTTTCGAGCCAAGGAAAATTTGCCACGTCATCAATGCCGCTGGCCTTGAGCGTCAGCACGACCTCGGCAAGATCGAGCCGCTTCACCTCGGGCAGCTCCTGCGCGGCCCGCGACGGGTGCTCGCGCTCCGTCCAGAGGCGCACGCACACGCCGGGCGCGGTGCGGCCGGCCCGGCCGGCCCGCTGGTCGGCGCTGGCGCGGGAGATTTTTTCCACGAGCAGCGTGTTGATGCCCCGGTGGGGGTCGAACCGCGCCATGCGCGCGAGGCCGCCGTCAATCACCGCCGTGACGCCGTCAATCGTGAGCGAGGTCTCGGCGACGTTGGTCGAGACGATGATCTTGCGCGCGTCATAGCGCGCGACGGCGCGGTCCTGCTGCTCGGGCGGCAGCTCGCCGTGCAGCGGGAAGCAGATGAAATCGCGCAGCTCGCGCGAAGCCTGGATCGCCTGCACCGTGCGGCTGATCTCGTAGGCCCCCGGCATGAACACCAAAAAATCTCCGTCCGTCTCCGCCGCCACGCGCTCGCACTCGCGCGCGGCCACGTCCCACACCGGGTCGTGCTCGAAACTGACCGCCTTCGGCAGGTATTCGATGCGCACAGGAAACGTGCGGCCCTGGGAGACGAGCACCTCACACGGCGCGAGGTAGTCGCGCAGCACGCCGGCGTCGAGCGTGGCCGACATGACGACGACCTTGAGGTCGGGCCGGGTCGTCCGCTGGATTTGCAGCGCGCGCGCGAGCGAGATGTCGCCGTAGAGGTGCCGCTCGTGAAACTCGTCGAACACCAGCGCGCTCACCCCGCGCAGCGTCGCGTCGAACGACATCTGCCGCAGCAAAATTCCCTCGGTCACGAAGCGGATTTTGGTCCGGGCCGACACGCGCGACTCCAGCCGGATCTGGTAGCCCACCTCCGCCCCGAGGTCGCAGCCCACCTCCTCGGCGACGCGCCGGGCGAGCATCCGGGCGGCCAGCCGGCGCGGCTGAAGCACAACGACCTCGCCCGCACTGAGGAAACCGTGGCGCAGGAGCATCTGCGGGAGCTGGGTGGATTTGCCGGAGCCGGTCGGTGCCTGCACGACCAGCCGGCCGGTGCCGCGCACGGCGGCAACGATGGCGGACTCCAGCTCGTAGATGGGCAGATCGCGCGGCTTCATGGGAGCAAAAGGCCGAGCGTCGCGCCCGGCCGGTGCGAGGCAAGCGCAACGTGCGCGCAAGAAACAGGAAACGGGACTTTTAACCGCGAAGGGACGCGAAGGGACGCGAATGGCGGAAACAGCCGTAGGTTTGTTACCACGGATTTCACGGATAAACACGGATGGAACCAGTCCGAACCAGACCAAATCATTTAAACGCGGAGCGCGCGGAGACCGAGCCTGACCTTCGTGATCTTTGCGGACTTCGTGTAAAATTCTGCTCCGGGCTTTTCGTGGCGGATTGATCCGTGACCAAGGAGAGGAGATCAGAATACGACTTGGAAGCGCGTGAGCAGCGCGTTCTCGTCGTGCTGAATCACCTTGTTGGTGAGCGCGCCCGCCGGCAGCAGGTTGTCGAAATGTCCGTGAAAGAAATCAATATTGAACCGCACCGCCCGGTTAAGATACCAGTTGAGGCCGATACCGACATTGGTCTCGCCTCGCGTGCTGGCGGCGGGGTCGGCCAGGGAGAGCGCCGCGCTGGGGTCGGGCGCAAACGCCTTGGGGTCAATGCGCAGCACATCATACCGGGCCACCAGCTCAAAGGCTCCCCAGGTGCCCTTGCTCCAGTTGAAGCTGGTTTTGGGCGTGACCCCGACATAGGAGGAGTCCTCACCGGTCAGCACATACCCCACGGTAAAGTTCCACGCCCGGTTGGTCAGCCGTTCCCGGATGCCGGTGGCGGTAGGACGCGCCGCGATGGTGGATGACGCGTATTCCGCCAGCAATCCCAGCGGCCCGTGGTAGAAATTGGCCTGAGGTGCGATGCGGACCGTCTCGCCGTCAATGATGGTGGCCGCGCGGTAGCTGAAGATGGTCTGCGCCGCATCGCTCTTGTAGCCGGCGAGGCCGGAGGCGGGCCGCTCGCGGCCCACCGTGCCGGCCAGGCCAAAGCCAAGCCCCTTCAGCACCGAGTCCGGCACGTTCTTAAAGGGCGAATAAAACAGGCGCGCGGCCACATCCTTGGAATTGTCCGCGTCCGAGTTGACCGTCGTGCCGGCGATGGCGCCGTTGTTTTGTCCATCGGGCACGCCGTCATACACCCCCACGGCGTAGGTGAGGGTGCTGTCAAACAAGTTGCCCCAAAGCGTGACGCCGATGTCGCGGTTGGGGACGATCTGACTGACGAAGGAGCGTTCGTCAAAAAAAGTATAGGCGTCCAACTGGAGCTGTTCCAGGCCGACGGGTGACCGGGAGCGGCCGAAGCGGAGCTGGAACTCGGGTGCCAGTTCGAGATTGGCGTAGGCATCAAACAGGGCCGGCGCGCCCAAGGCAAAGTCGGGGATCAGCAGGAAGGTGATGTTGTTGTTAATCCGGCCATCCACAAAGATGCGGGCGCGCCGGATGAGAAACGAGTCGTTGTTGGTGAGGCCGGCGCTCTGGCTGAAAAACCAGCGCGAGTCCTCCTGCACCAGCAGGTGGAGGCCCAGCGAGTTGGCCCCGTCGGCCGAAGCGATGGCGAAGCCCTTCTCCGTGCTCGCCGTGATGATGGGCGCGGTGGCGGGCGCCGGAGCGGCGGTGACCGCCGGGGCCGCCGGCCCGCTCCGCAGTTGCTGCTGCTGCCGCTCGAGCGCCTGAATCTTGAGGTCGAGCTGGCGGACCTGCTCGCGGAGCGATTGCAGGTCGTCCTGGCCGGCGGGAAGGTTCTGGGCCAATCCTGCGGTCGTCGCGCTCAGGAACGCGGCGGCGGCCAGCATTTGGCGCGCGGGCGGGAGCTGGCGGCAGAATTGGGCGAATTTTGGGTGCGGGAACTTCATGGTGGAGGGAGCGGAGCGGGTGGTTCTTAGCCGCCACGGAACAGGAAATTGCCGGGCAGGCCCCGGGTCGCGTGACGGCCGGGCTTCCGTTATCTTTTGTCATACATAACGGTGTCAACCCGAATCGCACGCCGTCGGCTTCTTCCCGCCGGCCCACTGGCCTCCTCCTTCGGTTGTGGGTCAATTTGGTCGGGACGGCTCTCCGAGCCGTCCGCGGTCGCCCTGGGAGAGGCGCCCCAAGCAGGCGCGCACCACCGGGGAGTTCGGATGCCAGACGCCTCCCCTGGCTTCTCACCGTAATATTCGGAACTGAAATTTAACGCGGAGTAGCAAAGTACCCGGAGAAAACCGGTGTATCCTCCGCGTTCTCTGCGTTCTGCTTCGCGTTAAAATGATTCGGGTTGGCCCAAGGTTTCTTGGCGATCTTGGCGAACTTTTGTAAAAAATTGCCCGCCGCCATCCGGCCGAGCAAACTCGGCGCGAAGAACTGGCTGTTCATCGGCCACTCCGACGCCGGCCAGCGCTCCGCCATCTTCTACTCGCTGCTCGGCACCTGCCAGCGCCATTGCCACAACCCCCATGCTTCAGGTTTCCGGCCGCGAAGGAAGCTGGATTTCTGGCTTACAGCGCGGCGAGGATGTCCTCGCGCGTGACGCGCTTGGCCGCCGCCACCGCGCGGAGGATGGCTTGGAGCGTGCCGAGCCGCAGCGGCTTGTGGTCGGGCACGGCGAGGCGATGGTGCGCCGGCGTCTCCGTCTGCAAAATGATGTGGCTGCCG
>CAIQBC010000025.1 GCA_903869955.1 uncultured Opitutia bacterium | reverse complement strand
GCTGGTCCTGCACCTCTGTTTACGCGCCGCGCGCCGCCGCCATGTCCCGCGCCGCCCCGTTCTGGAAAAAATTCTCGCACTTCTGGCAGCATGAGGTCTGGCGGCTGGAGCACCTCGGCGACCGCTCGCCGCGCGGACTGTTTTTCTCGGTGCTGCGCGTGCTCTCAATCACGCTTTCCGGGCTGCGCGAAACCCGAGTCGCCAGCCGCGCCGCCGCGCTGAGCTTCAGCTCGCTGCTCGGCCTCGGCCCGCTCGTCGCCATCGTCATGCTCGTCGCCGGCTTCGTGCTCAACAACCAGGACGACCCCGGCCTCGCCGCCCGCAAGCTCGACGGCCTGCTGCACCGTTTCCTCCCGCAGCTCGCCGAATACGACCGGCAGCACGCGGTGCCGCCGCCACCGGCGCCAGCCACGCTGCCCGACCGCGCGCCCGACAAAACCCCCACGGTCGCCCCCGTGGCCGGCCCGGCCACCGCCGCGACCGACACCACGACCGGCTCGGAAATGACGAAGCTCATCAACAGCTTCATCGCCGGTTCGCGCAGCGGCACGGTGGGCATTGTCGGCGCGCTCACGCTCATCGTCATCGTGCTCCAGCTCTTCACCTCGGTGGAAAACGCCTTCAACGAGATCTGGGGGGTGCGGCGCGGCCGGTCCCTGCTGCTGCGCGTCGTGTTTTATTGGACGGTGCTGACGCTGGGCGGCGTGCTGTTTTTCGCCGCCGTGGCCGGCCTCTCCGCCAGCGCGCTCATCAATGCCGTCGCGGCGTGGCTTCCGCATGACTCCGCGCTGGCGGCCACGGCGGTGGGGCTCGCCCGGAATCTGCTGCCCTCGTTTTCCGTCGTCCTGCTCGCCGGCCTGCTGACGCTGTTCTATCGTTTCATTCCCAACACCAAGGTCTGGTGGCGCGCGGCCATCATCGGCGCAGTCGTGGTCACGGGGTTGCTCGTCCTCAACCACTACCTGGCGTTTCTCTACGTCCGCCGCGTGGCGCTCCAGTCCAGCCTCTACGGTTCGCTCGGCCTGCTGCCCGTGCTGATGGCGGGGCTCTACATCTTCTGGCTCTTTATCCTCGTCGGCGGCCAGCTCAGCTACGCGGTGCAGAACGTCCATTTTCGCAACAGCCAGGCCGTGTGGGGCGGCCTCGCCGGGTCGGTGCGCACACGGCTGTCGCTGCTCGTGCTGCTCACCATCGCGCGCCGCTTCCAAGCCTGCCTGGAGCCCTGCAACGCCCTCCAGCTCGGCGACATGCTCAAGGTGCCGACGCAGATCCTCAACGAGTGCCTCAACCGTCTCGTGCGGATGCAGCTCATCATGCCCGTACCGCCGTCCGCCGACGAAGGCGCGGCCGACTTCCGCTACCAGCCCGCGCGGCCGCTCAGCCGCATCACGCTCGGCGAGTTCAAACGGCTCGATGACGACTTCGGCGAGGCCGCCGCCACCCCGATGATCGCCAGCCTCGACCCGCTGGTGCAGCATTACGACGAGTCGCTCACCCGCGCGGCGACGGCCGATGTTTTCACCAAGCCGCTCGATGTGCTCCTCACCGAGCACGCAGCGGATACCTCACGGCCGCCCTTCGCCTTTGGCAAACGGATCAAGCAGGAGGAGTGATCCCCAGCGCTCCGGCTGTATGTAGGGCGGGGTCGCCGAACCCCGCCTCATGCCTCGGTCGGTCGGACTTTGGCCCCGTCGTGTCGGGGATAAACCCTGTCCCACAATTTCCAAACGGATCCATTGCCCGACGGCGGGGTTCGGCGACCCCGCCCTACAT
>CAIQBC010000024.1 GCA_903869955.1 uncultured Opitutia bacterium | reverse complement strand
GGCACTGGTCGCAGCCGGTCTCCTGCTCGTGTGGGCCGGCTGCACCAGCGCGCCGGGTGGGCCGCCCGTCGCGGCGAAGCAGTTCACCATTTCGGGCCTGAACCTAGCCATGATCAAGGTGCAGCCAGGCACCTTCACGATGGGCCATCCGCCGGGCAACGATGCGGAATCTGACGAGCTCACCTTGACCGAGGTGACGTTGACCGAGGCATATTGGCTCGGTGCGACCGAGCTCACGATCGCGCAGTGGCGGCAGTTCGCCGACGCCACCGGCTACCGCACGCAACCGGAAAAAACCGGCGAGGGGATGTGGGCGTGGGTCGGCGGCGCAGCGTCCTACGAGAAGCAGCCCGGCACGAGCTGGCGCAACCCCGGTCGCGTGGAAAAGCCCGACGAGAATTTGCCGGTGTCGGGTGTGAATTGGGACGACGCGCAGGCTTTCTGCGCGTGGCTCACGCAACGCGAGCGCACGGCCGGCCGCCTGCCGGCGGGTTACATTTATTCGCTGCCGACCGAGGCGCAGTGGGAATACGCCTGCAAGGCCGGCACCAGTGAATTTGATCCCGCCAACCCCGACGAGATCGCGTGGCACGGCGGCAACAGCGGCATGGCGGCCCATCCGGTCGCGCAGAAAAAACCGAACGCGTGGGGCTTTTACGACATGGTCGGCAACCTTTGGGAGTGGTGCCAGGACTGGTATGGCCCGTTCCCCGGCGGCAGTGTGACGGACTTCGTCGGCGCGGAGCCGGCGGGCGGCGCGCAAAAAATCCGCAACATCCGTGGCAACAGCTTCAGCGGCAAGGGCGTGCACAACACGGGCTACACGAACCGCTGGGGCACGACCAACAACCGCGACGGCTACCGCGCCACACTTGGCTTCCGGCTCGCGATGGTACCGTCGCTCCCGTAAGTTACCGATCAGACCTTGGCAGGCGTGCGCCAGGGCTGGTGACAGCTGGTACGCCATTGTAACAAAGCCGTGCATCCTTCCGCCATCGGCCCACCCGGCCGGAACTTACGGCCGTCCCGTTTTGGGCTTGCGCAGGCCAGGGCCCAACGGCTTAGTCAAAAGCCGTCCAAACACCTTCCAGCGCGTCCCTCCTCCGGCTACTTTCCGCCGCCCGGCATGCCCCTCTCGACCGACACCACTAGCGCGACCAACGTTGCCGAGGCAACGCGGCGGCTCTTCGTGGGCCTCTTTCCGGGTGCGGACGACACAACGTTGCAACGCCTCTTCACCGTGGCCGACCGTTTTTTTACCGGTCAGCAGCCCGATTATCAGGCCGTGGACATTAAATATCATGACTACCGGCACACGTTGCAGGTCACCGTTTGTTCCACCGACCTGCTCGCCGCGCATCTCGACTACGCCGATGCCAAGCCTCAGCTCACCGCGCGTCACTTCGAGCTCTGCGTCGCCGCGGCGCTGTTCCACGACAGCGGCTACCTGAAGGCCCGCGCCGACTACGCCGGCACCGGCGCGAAATACACCTACTGCCATGTCCTCCGCAGTTGTGCGCTCGCCGCGTCCTATCTGCCCGGCTGTGGCCTCAGCCTGGACGAGATTGATCTCGTGCTCGGCGCGATCCGCCGCACCGGCCCCTCCCCTGTCGGCACCAGCCCGCGCTTTCGCAACAACGAGGAGCATTTTCTCGCCTGCGTCGTCGCCAGCGCCGACTACCTCGCGCAGATGGCCGCAGCCGAATACCCCGATGAGCTCGGGATTCTCTACGAGGAATTCACCGAATCCGACGACTTCGTCGGCACGCCCTTGGAGCGCCGCACCTTCAAATCTGCACCCGACCTCGCCACCCGTACCCCAAAATTCTGGACGAAAATCGTGAAGCCCAAGCTGGAGAAAGACTTTGGCGGCGTCTACCACCTGCTCGACACCCCCGACGGGGCGAATCCCTATCTCGACGCCATCGAGCGCAACCTCGCCCTCATCACCGAGCGCGCGGCGGCCGCCGAGGACAGCTGCGCATCCGTCTGACACCCATGCTCGCCGCGCTCTCCTCGGCCGCGCTGCAAGGCATCGAGGCCGAACTTGTCCATGTCGAGGTCAACTCCGGCGAAGCCGGCGAACCGAAGCTTTTCCTCGTCGGCCTCCCCGACACCGCCGTGAAGGAATCTGGCGACCGGGTCTGGGCCGCGCTGAACAACAGCGGCCGCAAATCCCCCCGTACGCGCACCACCATCAACCTGGCCCCCGGCAACCTCCGCAAGGAGGGCCCGTTCTACGACCTTCCCATCGCGCTCGGCCTCCTTATTGCCACCCGCCAGCTCATCGCGCCCGATTCCGCCGACTATCTCATTGCGGGCGAGCTCGCCCTCTCCGGCGCGACGCGACCCGTGCGTGGTGCGCTGGCCATCGCCCGCCTGGCCAAAAAACTCGGCAAACGTGGCGTGCTCCTCCCACCCGTCTCGGCGTACGAGGCCGCCCTCGTGGATGGGGTCGCCGCGATTCCCGTCGAGTCACTCGATCAGGCGGCACGTTTTCTCGCCGGCGAAATTCTCCTCGCGCCCGTCGCGCACACCGAGGCCCTCGCCGCCACCGCCGCGCCCGACGCCAGCGCCGGTGATTTCTCCGAGATCAAAGGTCAGCATGCGCTCCGCCGTGCCGTCGAGGTCGCGGCCGCCGGCGGCCACAACCTCATCATGATCGGCCCGCCCGGCGCAGGGAAATCCATGGTGGCGAAACGCCTCCCTGGCATCCTCCCCTCCCCCACCCTCGACGAGTCGCTGGAGATTCTCAGCATCCACTCCGCCGCCGGGCAGACACTCTCCGGCACCGCCGTTTTCGGCCGTCGCCCCGTGCGCGCGCCGCACCACACCATCTCCGACGTCGGCCTGCTCGGTGGCGGCACGATTCCCGGCCCCGGCGAAATCTCCCTCGCGCACCACGGCGTGCTCTTCCTCGACGAGCTGCCCGAGTTCAAACGCAGCGCGCTGGAGGTTTTGCGCCAGCCGCTGGAGGACGGCCACGTCTCCATCTCGCGCAGCGCGGGCAAGGTCACGTTGCCTTGCGGCTTCATGCTGGTCGCCGCCATGAACCCCTGGCGCTACGTTGCCTTTCTGTCATGTTCTCAGAAGAAGGAGCGTAGGAAAGGTTTATGGCGATTTCCTCTTTGGAAATCACGATGCTCCTCACCAAAGATTCGACGATGCCCCGTTTCTCGTCCTGCGTCATTTTCGGCCAACGGGCGTAAAAACTCTTGGCGTCGGCCATGATGTGCTCGGCGGTCAGACCGTCAACTTTGAGGAAAGCAAGCTCACCCTCAATTCGGGGAATCTCGGCTTCAATCTGCTTCCGGCGCTCCTCAAGCGGCTGATGCCGGGCCTTGAATCCGTCAACGTCAATGCCGTTGGCATGAAAGAGGCGAAAGGCGCTCTCCATCTCCTCCTTCACCCGCCGCAGTTCGGCGCGGAGCGTTTCCAAGAGCTTTTGCTGGTCGGTCACGGTGTCGCTTGCGCGGCTGAGGTAGGCGTCCACTTTCGCCGGATCAAGCAGGTAGCTTTTCAATTCCTCATGGAAAATGCCGTCCAAGTCCACAACGGGAATTTTGGTGTGGCATGAGTAGCAAATGTATTTCGGGGTGTTGGCCGGGACATACATTTTCTTGCCGCACTCGCAAAGGACATAGCCGGTGAAAATGTGGACGGGGCGCGGGCCGGGGCGCTCCCCGCGTGTCTTGCGGGCATCAAGGAGCGCGTTGCACTTGTCCCAAAGCTCCTCCGAGACTATCGGGTCAACCTTGGTCACAACCCACTCGTGCTCCGGCTTGAAAGCCCATTTCTTGTTCCCGCTGACGCTGGTGGTGTAGTTGGAACGATACTGCCCCTTGGCCGTGGTGTCACGGATGAGTCGGTCAACGGTGGTGTCGGTGAAATGCCCCTTGCGCTTGCCGCGATGGAACAGCCACTGGAAGTAGAGCCTGCTGTTTAGCAAGGCGAGGAGGTAGCCGAGCGCGTAGGTCGGATACTTTTGAGTGATGACGTAGCAGTCTGAACGGCAAAACCATTCCGTGTCGTTGTAGGCGAAGGCGTTTTCCTCGCAACGATACGGGATGACGATCTTCTGGCCCGTGAAAATATCTTCGCTGCGTGGCCACTGAAGCTGGAAGAATTTGATCACGCCGTTTTCCACTTCCCTGCGCTCGCAGAGGATGCCCCTGAATTTCTTCAAGTGTTCAAGAACCTGCGGATAAGGGCTGAGATCATCAAGGTCACGCCCGATGTAAAGAAGCCGCTTGGATGTCTTCGTGCTGCAAGAGAACCGGCCGATGTCGGAGTTTTTGTAGAATTTTCTCAGCAGCTTTGACGGCCTCACGCTGACTGACATCGCAAGGGGGATAGTGCTGCCGCCGGAGCTGCGCGGCGTCGGCTATGTGCCGCAAGAAGGGGCGCTTTTTCCCCATCTGACGGTGGAGGAAAATCTGCTCTATGGCTGCCAGCGGCAACCCGCCCGGCCAGCCGGCCTGTCCCTCGCTCATGTCACCGAGGTTTTGGGGATTGCCACCCTTGCCAGCCGAGCCATTGGCACGCTCTCGGGCGGAGAAAAACAGCGGGTTGCGCTCGGCCGCGCGTTGCTGGCCTCGCCCCGGCTGCTGCTGCTCGACGAGCCGCTGGCTGGGCTGGACGCCTCTCTGCGGCATCGGCTGCAACCCTATCTGGGGCGCGTGCGCGATGAATTTTCCATTCCGATGCTGTATGTCACCCACTCGCCCGACGAAATCATGGCGCTGTGCGACGATGGATCGCATTGGCTTGGCCCATCCGCACCACCGCTGTTTCAAAAGCCTGTTGCGCGCCCAAGCCCGCTTGCGTCTGCCGCTCCACTTCCTCCCGCAAATGGCTTTCCAACTCCTCCAACGGCACTGGAGAACTAATTCCGGCGGCCAGCATCTGCCGGCGCCATTGCACGATTGCTTCCTCCAAGTTAAACATTTTGGCCTTTCCAGATTCCGCCCAGCACCGAGGAAATCATGGTCCACTGCTCATATTTTTCCTGGAGAGCTTGTTTGCCGTCCTGCTTGATCGCGTAGTATTTGCGTTTGCGACCATTCTCCATCGTCACCCAGCGCGATTTGATCCAACCGTTGTCCTCCATGCGGTGTAACACCGGGTAAAGCATCCCGTCGGTCCAGTTGATTTTATCGCCGGAGCGCTGCTTGATTTCCTGGATCAATTCATACCCGTAGCTCTCCCCGCTGGAGAGAAGGGACAGAATCAGTGGTTCGGTCGAGGCGGCGACTAGTTCTTTACCGATCATGCCGCCATGATGCATAGCAACGTTATGTATGTCAAGCGGGAAAAACCTTCCGCAGTCCTTCCAGGATAATGCCTGAAAAAATCGCTCCCGTCTTTGGGAAGGCTACTTTACGACCGCATCCTAAAAGTCGCCCGTACCAGCGGGCTGTGTTGCTGCTCGACATGGTTTAGCGGCCCGAGCAACTCCTCGGGGGTGAACTGCTGGATGTACCGGTGCATCCGGCCCCGCATCATGGGCGTAACAGCCCTTGAACCGACTCTGTTTTGGATGAATATCTTTATTTCTGCATGGCATCGCTCGCGATCATTGGCACCGGCATTTCCGGACTGGGGTGCGCCCACTTCCTGCACCCGTTCTTTGACGTCACCCTCTTCGAACAGAACGCCCATGTCGGCGGCCACACCAACACCGTGACCGTCAGCGAGACCGGAACCGGGCGGCCAGTGCCCATCGACACCGGCTTCATGGTATTCAACCATGAGACCTACCCTCAGCTTACCCGTCTTTTCCGACAGCTCACAGTGCCGGTCAAGAAAACCGACATGTCCTTCAGTGTGCGTCACGAAGACACGGACCTCGAGTTTTGCGGCTCGTCGCTCAACCATCTCTTCGCCCAGCGCCGCAATCTGCTCCGTCCGTCCTTCTACCGGATGCTTTTCTCCATCAACCGCTTTAACCGTGACGCGGTGGCCGCGCTCGACGACCCGGCCATCGCTACGCAGACGTTGGCCGACTATGTAAGCGCCCGCGGCTACGGCGCTGATTTCCTCGACCTTTACCTCGTGCCAATGAGCAGCGCCGTGTGGTCCACCTCGCCGGACAAAATGCTCCAGTTTCCGGCGCGCACCCTGCTGCGCTTTTTCCATAATCACGGCTTCCTTGGCCTCAGCACGCAGCACCAGTGGTGGACCGTGGACGGCGGCGCCCAAGAATACGTCAAACGCCTCATCGCCCCCTGGGCCAGCCGCATCGGCCGCGACGACCGCGTCGTCCGCATCCGCCGCAATCCCACCGGCCCGTCGGTCACGACCGCCGATGGCATCGTCCAGTGTTTCGACAAGGTCATCCTCGCCGCCCACGGCCACGAGTCACTCGCCTTGCTCGCAGACGCCACCGCCAGCGAATCGCGCCTGCTGGGTGAATTCCAATACCAATCGAACACGGCCACCCTGCACACGGACGCAACCGTGATGCCGCGCACCAAGCTCGCGTGGTCGGCCTGGAACTATGCAATCTCCCGTGACGCCCAAGGCCGCATCGCGCCCATGACCAGCTACTGGATGAACCGGCTGCAAGGGGTGTCCGACCAGGAGAACTATTTTGTGTCCATCAACCGCCCCGAGTCCATCAGCCCATCGCGCCGCCTCAGGACCATCGCGTATGAGCACCCGCTGTTCACTCTCGGCGCCATCCGCGCCCAGGCCGAGATCCCCCGGCTCAACGAATCGGCGGCCGGCACCACCGAGACCTACTTCTGCGGTGCCTGGACCCGTTATGGCTTTCACGAAGACGGTTTGCTTTCCGCCGTGAACCTCTCCCGCCAGCTCCTCGGCCGCGATCCGTGGCCGGAGTGAGCCATTGGCGCCGGCCAGTATTCAGTTCCATTCGGGCCACCGCCTTGCATCCTCCCGACCCAGTTGCGCGTATTTAACCCCGGTGAATTCCTGTCTCTACGAGTGCCATGTCATGCACGCCCGGTTCGCCCCCAAGGCCCACCGGTTCGCCTATCGCATTTTTATGTTTGCCCTCGACCTTGATGAACTGGACGCGCTCCACGGCAAACTGCGGCTGTTCTCCCGCCAGCGCGCCAATCTTTACTCGTTCCGTGACTCTGATTTTCTCCCCACCTTCGAGCCGCGGCACAATGGACCGGCACTTTTGCCGGCCGCAGCGGGCCTGTCCCTGAAGGAACGGGTCATGGCCCATCTCGGAGCCAACGGGATTGACCTCACCGGCGGGCGTGTGCTGCTGGTCACGTTGCCGCGTGTTCTCGGCTACCTCTTCAACCCGGTCTCGTTTTATTTTTGCCAGGATCGCACCGGCGCTCCCGTCGCCGCGCTGGCCGAGGTCACGAACACCTTCAAGGAAATGAAACCGTATCTGTTGGGACCGGAAACCCGCCGCGACGGAGTCTTTTCGTTGCGCGTCCCCAAGTATTTCTACGTCTCGCCGTTCAGCGAGGTGGATGTCGCCTTTGATTTCACGCTGCGCGTGCCTGGCGACCAACTCTCCGTCAAGATAGACGACCATCTCGGCCCCACCCGCACGCTCACCAGCACCCTTGCCGGCCCGCGCCGTCCGCTCACCGACGCCCGGCTCGCTTGGTTCACGCTCAAGTATCCGCTGCTGACCCTGCGCATCATCGGCCTCATCCACTGGCACGCCTTCAGGCTCTGGCTGAAAAACGTCCCATGGTTCGCCAAGTCCGCCCGGGGTGCCGACCAGCGCGAACTCTACCGGCCGTACCACTCCCTCACCGACCCGCCAGCCCCGCCGTCTGCCACCTCCCTGGCCTCCTCGCCCAAAACATGAGCTCTTCCTCCCCGCACGCCGCCGCCGCCACCCTGGCCGTCCCGCGGCCCGCACCATTCGCAGAACGTCATGTGCTCGCCGCCCTCGCCGACCTGCCGCTCGGACGGCTTCAGCTTGAATTGCCCGATGGTTCCCAACGCCTCTTCGGCGAGACTTCGGGCGCAGCGGCCGAGGTGGCCCCGGGCGTGGCCAACCGGGCTTTGATCCGCGTGCGCCGGCCGGACTTTTTCAAACGATGCCTGCTGCACGGCGACATCGGCTTCGCCGAAGCTTACATCGCCGGCGAGTGGGAGACGCCCGACCTCACCGCCGTGGTAGGCTGGTTCGTGCTCAATCACCGGCACGCGCCGACGCTTTCCGGCTCCAGCCGCTCCCGCCTGCTGGCGCTGAATATCTTGCGTGCCTTCGACCGCCTCGGCCACCACCTGCGGCCCAACAGCCGTGCCACCGCCCGCCGCAATATCGCCGAACACTACGACCTTTCGAACGAATTCTTCGCCCTCTGGCTCGACGAATCCATGATGTATTCCGCCGCCAAGTGGGACCGTCAAAACGCCTCGTTACACGAGGCCCAAGTGGCCAAGAACGACGCCCTCTGCCGCCATTTGCGACTCCAGTCTGCCGACCACGTGCTCGAAATCGGCACCGGCTGGGGCGGCTGGAGCCTGCATGCCGCGCAGCAATATGGCTGCCGCATAACGACCGTCACCCTCTCGCGCCAGCAACGCGACCTCGCGATCAAGCGGATCGCCGCCGCCGGGCTCGCGGACCGCATCGAAGTCCGCTTGGAGGACTACCGAGACATCACGGGCCAATTCGACAAAATTGTATCTATCGAGATGCTCGAAGCCGTCGGGCACAAGTATCTGCCCGACTATGCAACCGCCTGCCACCGCCTGCTCAAGCCCGACGGCCTGCTCGCCCAACAGTTCATTACCGTGCCCGATGACCGTTACGACGCCCTGCGCCGCGGCATTGATTTCATCCAAAAGCACATCTTTCCCGGCTCGCTGCTGCTCTCGGTCAACCGGCTGAATCAGCTGCTCAGTGAAAAAGGGGGCTTTGTCCTGCAAGCTTTTGATGACTTTGGCGGGGATTATTCGCGCACCCTCCGGCTCTGGCGCGCCAGTTTCCAAGCCAAGCTTGACCAGGTGCGCGCGCTGGGCTTCGACGACCGCTTCATCCGCAAGTGGCACTACTACTTCTGCTACTGCGAGGCCGCCTTCGCCCTGCGGCACATCTCGGTCGTGCACACGTTGCACTCCCGGGCCAACAACCGGACGCTTCGGTCGCCATGATCTGGTTTTTGCGCGTTCTGTTTATGGTCGTCATTGGCTCCATGCTCGGGGTCACGGGCTGGGCGGGCCTGCACCAACCGCTCGGTGAGTTTGCACGCAGCGCGACCTTCCGCGAGCCATGGGTGATTGCCACGCTCTTTGACGCCTACTGGGCGTTCATCACTTTCTACGTCTGGGTGGCTTGGAAGGAGCAAAGATTCACCGCCAGGTTGCTATGGTTTGTGTCCATCATCCTGCTGGGCAACATGGCCATGGCCGCCTACATGCTCGGCCAGTTGTTCACGGTCCCGGCTTCGGGTTCGCTGGCCGAGGTCTTCGCCCGCCGCCAGCCGGGCCGGCTCCTGTTGCCCGCGATGCTGACCGTTGTCTCGATCATCATCTACCTCCTCGCGTGAGCCTGACCGGCCGCCCTTCTCCCCATGCCCGCCTGGCTGCTCATCGTCACCGCCCTTGCCGGACTCTGCACCGCTTTCGCCGCGCTGTTCCTGCTGTGCCGCCGGCTGGACAACTACGGCTTTGTGGACGTGGCCTGGTCCTACGCCTTTGTTCTGCTGGCGATTTTCTATGCGAGCCTCGGGGGAGGGTGGCCGCCCAGGCGCATGGTCCTAGCGACCATGGCCGGGCTGTGGAGCCTGCGACTGGGCACGCATCTGCTGAAACGCGTCGCCGCGCACCATCCGACTGAGGACGGCCGCTATGTGCAATTGCGCAAGGACTGGACGGGACGTTTTGGCCCCAAGATGTTTGGTTTCTTTCAGCTCCAGGCGGTCTCCGTCGTCCTGCTGGGGGTGCCGTTCCTGCTGCCGGTGCTCAACCCCGTCGCCGCGTTGCATCCCTTCGAAGTCGCGGGTACCGGGCTCTGGCTGCTGGCCCTCGCGGGTGAGACGCTCGCCGATGCCCAGCTCGCCACCTTTAAGCGCGCCCCGGCGAACCGGGACCGCGTGTGCGACACGGGCCTCTGGCGCCACAGCCGCCACCCCAATTATTTTTTCGAATGGCTCATCTGGGTCGCCTACCTCGTCTTTGCGCTCGGTTCGCCGTGGGGCTGGCTCGCGGTGATCAGCCCGGCCAGCATCCTCTGCCTGCTGCTGCGCGTCACCGGCATCCCGCTCACTGAGCAGCAGTCTTTGCGTTCCAAGGGGGAGGCCTACCGCCGCTACCAGGCCACCACCAGCGCGTTTATCCCTTGGTTTCCCAAGAAAATGCCATGATCAACTCCCTGCTCGCGCAAGACCTGCTGCCCGACTGGCTCATCCGCGCCGGCATCCGCCACCTGCTGCGCCAGCGGCTCCGCGAAATTGCGCGGCCCGATCCCACGGCACAGGTGGCGCAATTTGCCGAGTCGCTGCGCGCAATGCCCATCGCGATCAACACCGCCGAATCCAAGGCACAGCACTACGAGGTGCCCACGGCGTTTTACCTGCGCTGCCTCGGGCCGCGCCTGAAATACTCCTCCGGCTACTACGAACAGGGAACCGAATCCCTCGCGCAGGCGGAGGAGCGGATGCTCGCCCTCACCTGCGAACGGGCGCAACTGGCCAACGGATCGGCCATCCTCGAACTCGGCTGCGGCTGGGGTTCCCTGACTCTCTGGATGGCGGAGAGCTATCCGCATGCGCGCATCACGGGCGTCTCGCACTCCCGCACCCAACGCGAGCACATCCTCGCCGAGGCGGGAAAACGCGGCCTCACCAACGTCGAGATCATCACCTGCGACATGAACGAGTTCGACCTTGCCGCCGGACAATTCGACCGCGTCGTATCCGTCGAAATGTTCGAGCATATGAAAAACTGGCCGCAGCTCATGGCGAACATCGACCGCTGGCTGAAACCTAGCGGGATGTTTTTTGCCCATGTCTTCACCCACTCCCGTTTTGCCTACCATTTTGAGGCCCGCGACGAGAGCGACTGGATGGGCCGGCATTTCTTCACCGGTGGCATGATGCCCGCACACGGCCTGTTCCCGCGTTTTCAGGATAACCTGAAGCTCGTGCAAGACTGGAAGCTCAACGGCCGGCACTACGCCCAGACGGCCGAGCACTGGCTGCAAAACATGGACGCGCACCGCGCCGAGATCCAGCCGCTCCTTGCCCAAACCTATGGTCCCGACCAAGCGGCGAAATGGTGGGCTTACTGGCGCGTTTTCTACCTCGCCTGTGCCGAGCTCTGGTGGTTCCACGCCGGCGAAGAGTGGCAGGTGAGCCACTACCTGTTTCGCAAGCCCTGACCCAGCCCGCCGCATCCTGCAGGCGGCAGCTCCCCGCCAGAGCGCTCGCGCCGGGTGCTTCCATCAAGTATCGGGCAACTTGCCCAGCATCACAATCGGCCCTTCGGCCTTGGGCACGCCGCCTTTTTTTTCCAAGCTGATCGCAAAGGCATCAGCCTTGCGGACGGGCTGATCGGGCTTGAAGGCAAGCATGACGCTGCCGTCCTTCGCGACATGGAAGACACCGCCATTGACCGGATTCGGGTAGGCCGGATCCACAACCCAGATCTGGTAATCCTGGCTTTGGTCGGTAATCGGCAACTTGTCGAAGGTGAGCAGGCCGGCCTGCTGGTCGGAATCCCAGACGGCGATCGCCTGGGCTTCCTTGGTGTTGCCCGCGAGGGAGACGAGGGCCGTGACCTTCAGGCGGGTGAGATTCTCCGTGCGGCGCAATTGGGCGCCAAGATCCTTAATCATGGCCTCCGCCAGGAGCGAGCGTTGCCTCAACTCGTTCCTGGCGGTCTGGGAGGCAATTTCCGCCAGACGGAGTTCCGCCTGCAGGTGCTCGTTTTCGTCGTGCAGCGACAGGATTTGGAAGGTCAGCCAGCCGGTGGCAAGGACGAGCGAAGCGGCCATGGCCCAGGGCGCAAACCGAGCAAGCGGGAAATAAGCCGCCTCGGGCGGGGTGGGGAGGGCGGCCATGATTTTCTCTTCCAACCCAGCAGGAGCGGCCAGTTGTGGTGCCGCCAACGCCAGTTCAGCACCGGCGGCGGACAGTGAATCGGCCAACGCGCCCAGCTCGGCGTTACCGGCAATTTCAGCCATAAACGCGTCTCGTTCCGCCCCCTCAAGGAGACCGAGGGCATGCAACGCCGCGAGTTCTTCCTGGCGTTCGGTGATCATAGCCGGGCGGGGAGCCGGTCCTTGAGCCGGAGAAGACCACGCCGAATGCGGGCCTTGATGGTACCGAGCGGTTCGTTGAGCCTGGCCGCAATCTCCTGCTGGGTGAGCCCGCTAAAATAAGCGAGCTCCAAGGCTTGGCGTTGATCGGGGGTCAACTCGGCAAGGGCCGTGCGAACGGCAGCGGCTTTCTCACGCAACCAGAGCGTGCCGGCGGAATCAGTTTCCCCAGCCGTGGCGGCCAATTGCAATTCCGGCCCCGCATGGGCCAGCAGCTCCGAACGGCGCCGCTTCATGCGGATACGGTCAATCGCCCGATTGCGGGTAAGGGTCGCCAGCCACGCAAAGACGGTGCCACGACCGGCCTCATAAGTCGCGGCGGTGCGCCAGACCTGAAGAAAAATATCCTGCACGAGATCCTGGGCATCGCCGGCATCGCCGAGCAATCGGTAGGCGAGGCAGTAAAGCGGGCCGGCCAATTGGCTGAAGAGGCTGGTATAGGCCGGCCGGTCTCCGCGTGCCACCGCCAGCAGCAGACGGGTTTGCTCCTGGTGGCGCTCGTCCCTTGAGGCTGGGGCCGTCTCATCCATGGTCAAGCCGACGGCCCGGGCAGTCTGCCTTCGGAGCACGCCGAGTCCGCAGGGACCGAACGAGGGGTCACTGACCAGTAACATTGCATCTCACGATACGAGTGGCGGAACAAAGCGGTTGCGAAATTTATCAGAAATTACCCCTTGGCAATCGCAATAGCCGGACTGACCCGGTCCAATTATCCAAGCGTAAAAAGCCGGCTTCTGGCACTGTTCCTCCTGAGCCACTCCCCGCTCAAGATTCTGAATGCTCACGCCCGCCGGGCCGCAGGCACCAACGCCAGGGGCATCGGACCCCACCCGGGTCGGTCTCTCAATCGGCAGATCTCCTCATTTGGCATGGCCGGTGAAACCCATAGTCGGCGGCGCACCTCATCGCCGGACAGTTTTCGGTTGTGCCTCAGGTACACGATGAGCGGAATGGCGGCGTGGGTTTCTTGCTCAAAAAAATCGCCGGCTACTGGCTGATGCCGGTGCCGTTGGCCACGACGCTCATTCTGGCAGGACTCGCCCTGCGGCTGGCGCGCCGCGCGCCGCGGGCCCGCCGGTGGCTCGTCGCGGCGGGCGCGGGCTGGCTCGTGCTCCTAAGCAACAACGGGGTCGCCAACCTGCTCGTGCGCCCGCTTGAGACGCAGTTTCCGCCGGTGCCGGAACTGACGGCCGGAGCCCCGTTGCCGGCCGGGCTGGCCGGATGCCGGTTCGTCGTGGTGCTGGGCAGCGGGCACACGGATGCGGAAGGATTTTCCGCCAACAACCAGCTGTGCCTGCCGGCCCAATCCCGCATCTTGGAAGGGGTGCGGATCTGGCGCGCGCTGCCGGACGCCACCCTAGTCGTGAGCGGGCCGGGCCGGACCGGTCAGCCGACGCACGCCGAGGTGCTCACGCGTGTCGCTGTCGCGCTGGGCGTGCCACGCGCACGGATTGTACAGATCGACACCGCGCGGGACACCGAGGAGGAGGCGGGGGAACTGCGGCGCATTGCGGGCGACGCGCCGGTGGCGTTTGTCACGTCGGCATGGCACATGCCGCGCGCGGTGGCACTGGCACGGCACGCGGGCGTGCGGGTGATGCCCTGCCCGGCAGACTTCACCGCCGTGACGCGCGCAGATGGCTGGCCACCCGGTGACTACCTGGGCTGGGACGCCGCCGCACTCCAGCGCAGCACGTGGGCCGTGCGCGAGCGCCTCGGCTGGCTATGGGTCTGGCTGCGCGGAAAAACCGCGCCGGCGCCGGAACTGGCAAGCGGTACAAAATAGATTTTACAAATGTTACAACCCCCTCAGCGTAGCGCCAGCCATGCTTTCTCCCCTCCGCAAACTTCTGGGCCATGAGGACAAATTTCACGACCTGCTCGAAGCCAGCGCCGAAGAAGCGCTCGCCAGCACCAAGCTCCTCGCCAACTACCTCCAGCGTAGCGCCGCGTATGTCGCGGCCAGCGACCTCGACGACTTCATTCAGAGCCGCCGCAAGGACAAAAAAATCATGCGCCAGATCAGCGAGGAGCTGGCCAAGACCTTTGTCACGCCGTTCGAGCGCGAGGACATCGAGGCCCTCTCTGTCGCCCTTTACCGCCTGCCAAAGACCGTGGAGAAAATCGTCGAGCGGCTCTCCATCTATCCCGGCAAGCTGCCGCGCGAAGGTTTTCAGCGCCAGACCGAGCTGATGGTTCGCGCCGCCGAAACGGTGGCGTTTATGGTGAAACAGCTCCGTGGCGGCACGCATATGGAGAAAATCGCCGAGGCTCAGGACAAACTGCAATGGACCGAAGGGGAGGCCGACAAGGTCATGCTCGCACTCATCAAGGAGCTCTACCACGGCGACTGCGCCGCCAAGGAACTCGTCATTCTCCAGGATCTTTATGAGATGGCGGAGAAGATCATTGATCGCTGCCGCGACGCCGGCAACGTCGTGGTCCAGATCGTCCTGAAACACTCCTGACCCGCCTGCACCATGCTGCTGCTGCTGTCGGTTCTCCTCGTGGCGCTGGTGTTCGAATACATCAACGGCTTCCACGACACGGCCAACTCCATCGCGATGGGCGTGTCCACCAAGGCGCTCTCGCCGCGGATGGCGCTCCTGATGGCGGCCAGCATGAACCTGATCGGCGCGTTGGTCGGCACCGCCGTGGCGAAAACAATCACCAGCGGCTTGGTGGACGCCCAATTCGTCTCCACCACCACCATCATCTGCGCGCTGCTCGGCGCCATCATCTGGAACCTTGTCACGTGGTGGTTCGGCCTGCCGAGCAGCTCCAGCCACGCGCTCGTTGGCGGGCTGTGCGGCGCGACCCTGGCTTCGGCCGGCGACAACTGGTCGGCCATTATCTGGGCCCACGGTGGCGGGGCGCATTGGTGGGAGAACAGCGGCATCCTCTACAAGGTGGTCATTCCGATGCTCCTCTCGCCGTTGCTCGGCTTTGCGGTCGGGCTGGTGGTGATGTCGTTGCTTTACCTGCTGCTGCATTCCTGGCGGCCCCGCACCGTCAACCGCACCTTCAAAACGCTGCAATGGTTCAGCGGTTCCTACATGGGTTTTAGCCATGGGACCAATGACGCCCAGAAAACGATGGGCATCATCGCCCTCGCCCTCGCGGCCGCCGTCAAGGCCGGCACCCTCGCTCAGCTTCCCGAATGGCTCGACTTCCTTCGCCACCCGATGGTCCTCACGACCGACGGCAAGGAAGTCATCGCCCCGTGGATCAAGGTGGTGTGTGCCTTGACGATGGCGGCCGGCACGGCAGCCGGCGGTTGGAGGATCATCCGCACGATGGGCCAGAAAATGGTCAAGATTCTTCCCGTAAACGGATTTGCGGCCGACTTCGCCGCAGCCAGCGTGCTGATGACCGCCGCCCAGTTTGGGATGCCGGTCTCCACCACCCATGCGGTCACGACCAGCGTCATGGGCGTGGGCTGCGCAAAGCGTTTCAGCGCGCTAAAGCTCAACGTCATCCAGCGCATCATCTGGGCTTGGTTGCTCACGCTGCCCGTCACCGGCCTGCTTGGCTACGGCCTGCTCCGGCTGGCACAAGTACTCGGCGGGTGAGGCCGGAGCGGAACGACCCGGGCAAACCACCGGCCCTACGATTCCAGCCTCAGCTCAAGCCCGGCCCAGATAGCTGCCGTCGGTCGTATTGACCCGGATGACTTCGCCTTCTTTGATGAAGAGCGGCACTTGGATCATCATGCCCGTCTCCAGCTTGGCGGGCTTCTGGACGTTCGAGGCGGTGTCGCCCTTCACCCCGTCGGCGCTCTCGACGATCTTCAGCTCGACCGCGCTGGGCAGCTCGATGGTGAGTGGCTTGTCGTCCACGAAAAGCACGTCCACCTTGCCATTGGCGGTAAGATAATTTTTCGCGTCGCCGATGAGCGTCGCCGGCAGCTCGATCTGCTCAAACGAGTTTGGGTCAATGAACGCGTAGCTGTCGCGGTCGGCGTAGCTGAACTCGAGCGTCTTCTTCTCGGTGGCGAGCACCTCGACACTGTCGGTCGAGCCGAAGCGCTGGTCGAGCGACTTGCCGTAGCGGAGGTTGCGCATCTTCACCTGCACAAAGGCGCGCAGGTTGCCCGGCGTGCGGTGCTGCGTCTCCATCACGAGGTGCGCCTCGCCGTTGAATTTGATGACCTGACCTTTGCGGAGGTCGTTGATTGCTTGTGCGGGCATGGGCGTGAGTGGGTAACGGAAGGGTTGGGAGGAGGGAAAGGGGCTGAGCAGAAAGCGTGGTGCGCGCGAGGTCAAGGCCGCGCATGGAAGGAAAAGCCCCTTGGGCTCGACCGACCACAAGCGTGGCAAGCTGGGAGAAATTCGCCTCGATCGGGCCTTTCGTCCACGGATGAGTGGGCATCATGCCATCTCATGGCTTGCCTACCGGACCCTGGCGCATTGTGCTGCGGAACTCCTTCCCACCCATGAAAAAAATTATCCTCTGGTCCCTCGGCGGCGTGTTCGCCCTCGGTCTTGTCGCCGTCATCGTGATTGCGTCCTCCCTCGACGGCATCGTCACGGCTGGGGTCAACAGCTTCGGTCCCAAGCTCACGCTGACTGACGTGAAGCTCAACGGCGCGAGCATCTCGCCGCTCTCCGGCAGCGGCACGCTCACCGGTCTCACCGTCGGCAACCCGGCCGGCTGGAAAAACGCCAACGCATTTTCTCTTGGAAAAATCCACCTCAGCGTCGAGCCGTTCTCGATCATGGGCGACCACATCGTCATCAACGAGCTGCTGATTGACGCCCCCGAGTTTGACTACGAGACGAAGATTACCGACAGCAACATCGCGCAGCTCCTCGCCAACATCGAGAAGTTCGCCGGCTCCGGCGCGGCGACACCCGCCGCCAAGAACGGCCAGCCGGTGAAGTTTGAGGTGAAAAAATTCCGGCTCACCAACGGCCAGGTCTCCGTCGGCGTCGCCGGGGTGGCGGCCGTCACCGTGCCGATGCCCGACCTTGCGCTCGACGGCCTTGGCTCCGACAAAGGCGGCATCACCCCTGACCAGCTCGTCACGGAAGTGATGAAAAAAGTGTCCGCGAGCGTCATCACCGTCGGCAAAGACGTCGTCCTCAAGGGCGGCACCGCCGTGGTGGGCGGAGTGAGGGACGCGGCCAAAGGTGCGACCGACGCCGCCAAAAACGCGGTCGGCGGCATCAAGGATCTCTTCGGCGGCAGCAAGAAGTGAGGGGCGAAAAAATTCTTATCGGTTATCGCCTAACGCTTATCTGGCTATTTCAGAACTCCGGCAGCTCCGGCATTGGCCAATCGGCAATAGCCATTAATCAATGAGTAATCTGACTGTCACCTACTACCTTGAGATCATGTCGTCGTGGTGTCTCTGGGCCGAGCCAGCGTGGACGGAGCTGAAAGCGCGCTACGCTGGCCGCGTAGATTTTCAGTGGAGCATCGCGCTGATGAATGCCGGTGATTTTCCGGTGTCGCGCGAGCAGTGCGACTGGTTTTACCGCCGCAGCGGTCTGGTCATGCGCTCGCCCTTCATGCTTAACTCCGGGTGGGTCGAGCCGGCGAGAAAAGGCGATTACCGCGCGCCCAACCATGTCGCCGAGGCCGCGCGCGATCTCGGCGCGACCGGCGACGACGTGCGCCTCGCGTTGGCCAACGCCGCGATGCGCGAGGGCAAGAAAATTGGCGACCTGGCCGTCGCGGTGGCAGTGGCGGCGAAGGCCGGGAAACTCAACGCCGGGAAACTTCGCGCCCGTGCCGCGTCCGCCGCCGTGGCCGCACGCGTCGCCGCCAGCACGACCGAGTTTCACGCCCACCGGCTCTCGCAGCGCCCCGCCTTCATCGTAGCCGATGCCATCGGCGACAAAGCCGTCTTCTCCGGCCTCGCCACCGCCGCACCGCTCGCCGCCGCGATGGACGCCATGCTCGCCGACTGCGCCGCCTATGCCAGCCACGCCGCCCATTTGGGCAAGCCGCCGGCGGCGTGAGAAAACTCCGCCCAGTGTGCGCTTAAAAGCCAGCGCGGGCCGCGCCCGACGGCTTCCGTTCACCGGCCAAACATCTGCCGCCGGCGGCGCGCGCGCAAGGCAAGTTGTAGGCGGCCGGTGTGCGTGCGGACGGTCACAGGCACGCCGAAGGCCGCACCGAGCGGGCGGGCCGTGAGTGCCGCGCGGCGCGGCCCGGCGGCAACCACCCGGCCGGCGCGCAGCACGAGCGCATGGGTAAAGGCGGGCGTGATCTCCTCCAAGTGGTGGGTCACAAGCACGAGGCCGGGCGCGCCTCGCCGGCGGGCGAAGCGGTCGAGAAAATCCAAAAAATCCGCGCGCGCGACCGGATCGAGGCCGGCACAGGGCTCATCAAGGATGAGCAGCTGCGGCCGGGCCATGAGCGCACGCGCGATGAGCACGCGCTGCCGCTCGCCTTGGGAAAGTTGCTCCCACGGGCGCAGGGCCAGTGCAGCGGCCCCGGCAAAACGCAGCCAGCGCAACGCCGCCGCATGGTCGGCGCGCGTGAACTCGGCCCACAGGTCCAGCTGGGCGAACTTGCCGCTGATGACGGTTTCGGCCGCCGTCTCGGCCGGCGGGATGGAGGCCTGGAGCGCGCTGGCGACGAGCCCGATTTGCAGGCGCAGCTCGCGCCAGTCAGTCCCGCCGTAGTTGCGGCCGAGCAGCGCAAACTCGCCCGCCGTCGGCGAGAGATAGCCCACCAACACGCGCAGCAGGGAAGTTTTGCCACAGCCGTTGGGCCCGACGACCGCCCAATGCTCGCCGCGCGCAACGCGCCAGTCCACGCCGTCCAGCAGCGTGGCACGGTCGCGAATCACCGTGAGGCCGCGAACCTCGAGCAAGACCTTGGGCAAACGGGCGGGCATGTCCGCGCATCCTGCCGCGCCGCTGCGTGCCGTCAATGCACCGCGCGTTTCCGTCTGGCACTCGCTTCCGTCTGGTCGCCATGACAATTTCCTGACAAACATTTTACATCTGGCTGACAACTGGCATCGTCTTCTGGGTTAGGCTCTGCACCGAACTAATTCCCCTCGGCCATGAACCCCCGCCTCTTTGTCACTACCGCGCTGGTTGTCGCCGACCTCTTTCTCCATGGCTGTGCGGCTCCTCCGGCTGGAGTCGGCGGCTCGGCGTCTGCCGCGAAGCCGGCAAGCCGCAGCGTCGCCGTGCTCATGCAAGCCATCGCGAAAAAAATTGAATCGCAGGTTCCGGAACTGGCGCGCGTGGGTGAGGTCTCGGCCACGGCGCCAACGGAAAGACCGGAACAAGCCAGCGCCGGCTTTATCCTGCCCGAGTATGCCGGCCGCGATCTCCACGAATTAGTCCGGCAGGGGGTGCGCTTCAATGCTCTTGAAATCTCTCTCCGCCGCTTCACCTCATCCGATGATGGACGAAAATACCTCGTCCAGACCTTTCTTGAAAGGCCGGCCGCAGATCCGCTCAAGGAAGATTACCGCGGGGCCGTGATTTACCGCTATGCCTCGGGTGGAGGGACGGTGCTCGGCCAAGACGGGCTGTTCGTGGTCGAGATCGATCCCGTTTCAGAACGTGGAGGACTCGTGGCCATGAAGGTGCTGGACATCGTGCTGGCGGAACTCGCGGCCGAGGCTACCCGCTCGGAGGTGGACGGACAGGAGATGAACATCAACACCGACAAACCGTGGGCCGAGCCGATGGCTCCGTCAGTCATCACGAGCGGAGGAACAAATACGCGGGGCGGCGTGACCGACATTAAAATCACCTTTGTCAAGCCGCCGGTTGCACCCTCACTTAGCCTTGATCTTGAGGTGTCAGAAATCGTCCTCAAAACTAACGGCTTTGCGTCTCGTCCTGTCATCAAGCCCGGCGCGCTCGCGAACATCGCAGCCGGGCGTGTTTCGGCGCTGACCGTGACATGGGCCGATCCAGAGCGTTTCAAGACTGAAAATGAAACGCAGCTTTTCTTGAGAGACTTGCTGAGCAACGCGAACGAAGACAATTGGGCATTTCACGCCTGGTCGTATGGGGAGGGGGAACCGAGCGTGGTTGCAACGGTCGGGTATGTCGGCGGAAAGCAAGGCCAATGGTTTGTGTGGTGCTCGCCAAATATCGCCTGGGCCTATCAAGATGAAACCGGCAAATGGTGGTGGGGCATGCCAAAGGCGCCGAAGCCCAAATGAAACCGCACGTCGAACTTATGAGTTTCCTTTCTCCATGAAGCCTCGCCTCCTGCCTCTGTTGCTCGCCGCCGGCCTGTCCACCATCGCGATGTCGGTTGCTTCCGCGCCATCGGCACTCCCCGCCACCACCGCGTCCAGCTTGGAATCCACCCGGCAGCGCCTGGAGAAACTGGCCGAGGGGCTGCACTATTTCGAAACCGGCAACATCATTTCCAATCGAGATCCGTCCAGTGTCGGACCACAAAAAGTTTTCAGTGGCGTGGGACGATACGATCAAAATTGGTCCGAATCTCTCGCCTTGGAGCACGCGCAAATGCTGGCTGCCCTGCGCGCGGTCGGCGGCGAGCGCACGGCGCTGGGTGACTTGCTCAAGCACCCCGACCCCAAGGTTCGCACGCTGGCGCTCGGCGCGCTCTTTCTCCGCGAGGACGCACATGACCTGCCGCTGATCGCATCGCTGGCGGAGGACACCGCCGCCAGTTGGCCGGTGTTCGACCAGCGGGAGCCGCGTCGCCCTGAGACCGAGTTCGTGGTCACACCGGTTGCCCAAGTCGTCGGCGATGTGGCGTTGGCGATGCTGCTCTCCTATCTCGACGCCGCCTACGTGGTTGCGCCCGCAACCGGTCTGGTGCGCGGACTCGGCGACCGCGACACTGCCAGACCGACCGACGTGTTGGCGGCCTTCGCGCCCTACTGGGCGGCGCGCGGCGCGCGTGACCGCAGCGTCAGTTGGTTTCTCGTCAGGATGAAACGCGCCACGCGCCAGACCTCGCCGCTGCGGCCACAGTATCAGGCCGACATCCAGCGCGTGCTGGCGGAGATTGACACCCTGCCGCCGGTGGAGCGCGCGTGGACGCTGCTCTATGTCCGGCAGGGCGTATTTTTGTCCGATTCGGGCAATCTGGTCTCCGACAGCGCGCTGGTAGCCGCGCTCAAACCCATCGGGCCGGAGGCACTCGTGCAGTTTCTCCAGCACAAATCCGTCATGGACGACCCGGACCTGCGGTTTGACGCCTCCCTCAACAATCCCCGCAATCAACCTTTTCGTGGCATGGCCGAGATTGTCCTCCAGCACGCCCGCGAACTGCTGCGGCCAGAGGATGCCGACGCAGTGTTGGCCGAGGCCAATGACGAGGCGGTGAAATATTCGGGTTCTCCGGTGAAGTGGGTTGCGGCGGCGGCTGAGCTGAAGGCCATGCTGGATCCAACCCAGGCCGGCGATTTCTTGCGTGCCGCTTTGCGCACTTACCCCAACGGAAGAGACCAAGACATCCTCATGGGCGCCTTGTGGCGGATCCACGGGGTTGCGGAAACCAAATTTCTCGTGGATTGGTATTACACCACAGATGGGGCTAGCCTCGGGCGGGATGATTTTTTGGACGCGGTGGAGGCAGCCAAGCGTTCCGACACCAAAGGTTTGCTCACCGCCTTGGTCGCAGACGGACGGTTTGAGCGGACCAAATCCATGATGCTCGGAAAATGGCTTACCATCGCCAATGCGGGCCAGCCCACGCCGCTTGTGGCTTACAGCGACGTTTACGATTTCACCCTCGATTCCAATCAGCCCGACAAAGCCGCCACGTTGGCCGCGCGGCTCAATCTCCTCCGCCGTTACTACGGCGTGCCGGAAAAGTTGGCGACACCGCCCCCTGCGCGCTAGGCAAAAACCACTCTGCCCGTTTGACACCGCGCCCGCCGTCGCCACCGTCTTTGTGCAACACCGCCATGCCATACACCGAAGACCGCGCCGCCTGGTTTGAAGGCCAGGGACTCTGGCAGCACATCCCCGAAGCCGACTGGCAGGATTGGACGTGGCAGCTCAAAAACCGCCTCACCAGCGCCGAGCAATTGGAGCGGTACATGGAGCTCACCGCCGACGAGCAGGCCGGCTGCGCCTTTGCCAGCAAGAAGCTCGCCCTCGCCATCACGCCGTATTTTTTCAATCTTATTGACCACAACGACCCCAACTGCCCGATTCGCAAACAGGTCATCCCCCGCGCCGGGGAGATGGTGGTGTCCGAAGGCGAACAGCTCGACTCGCTCGGCGAGGACGGGCACTCGCCGGTCCCCGGACTGGTCCACCGCTATCCCGACCGCGTGCTGTTTCTCGTCACCGACCGCTGCGCCAGCTATTGCCGTTACTGCACGCGCTCGCGGCTCGTCAGCAATGCCAGCGGTTACGATTTTCATCCCGAATACGACAAGCAGATCGCCTACATCGCCGCGCATCCCGAAATCCGCGACGTGCTGTTGAGCGGCGGCGATCCGCTGCTGTTGAGCGACGAAAAGCTGGAAAACCTGTTGAGCCGCCTGCGCGCGATTCCGCATGTCGAGTTTCTCCGCATTGGCACGCGCATTCCGGTTTTTCTGCCGCAGCGCATCACGCCGGAACTGTGCGCGATGCTGAAGCAGTTTCACCCCCTGTTCGTCAGCATCCACTCGAACCATCCGCGCGAACTCACCACGGAAGTGCGCGATGCGCTGGGCCGGCTCGCCGACGCCGGCATTCCGCTTGGCAACCAGACCGTGCTGCTCAAGCACGTCAACGACAACGCGGAGGTGATGAAGGCGCATCTGCAAAAGCTGCTCAT
>CAIQBC010000023.1 GCA_903869955.1 uncultured Opitutia bacterium | reverse complement strand
GAGTAAAATCCGCCAAAAACCGGGCTTTGTGCCAAAGGTTTGAGATGAATCGCGGCTTACGCCGCCCCCCACTCGCCCTTGGTGCCTCTTCAAACGCCCCCCGCTCCGTGCAAGCCCCGCGCACGCCCGCTGCAAGGCCCCTGCACGCCCATTTCCCCCGCCACCCCACCCACCGAGGCCACCCCCCCGCGACCTCCGCCCGCATCACGCCGCATCCGCCTCATCCGCCGGGGTCTGCTCCAGCCTCGTGAAAAACGCATGCGCCCGCAGCACATCGGCCCACGTCATCGCCCGGCGCGCGTTGGCCGCCTTCCGCGCCGCCGCCATGAGCGTCGTCAGCCACACCCCGAGGCCGTGGTCGCCCACGATCACCCCCTGCATCCGTCGCGCCTCGCCCTCGGCCGGCTCCAGTCCGTAATGCCGGGCAAACGCATTCAGGTCGCCCCGCGTCGGCACGTCCGGCAGTTGCTTGCGGAACAGGCAACGCCGGTTGAACTGGTTCAGGAACTTCCGGTGCTGCGCGCTCTCCATGCTCTCCCTAAACACCCTCGTGCCGCACAGCACCACCCCGCACCCCGTGGCATCGTGGATCTCCCGGATAAACTCCAACGTCTTGAACTTCTGCCCGCCACTGCTCCGTGCCTGAAACGCCCGCGCCGCCTCGTCCACGATCAGCAGGCTGTGCGGCCCGAGCGCGCGCTTGATCGTCAGCATCTGCTTGCGCTTCAGCTTGAACGACGTCCGGTGATACACGTTGTTGCCGATGTATTTTTCGTTGGTGAGGATTTGGTGGACGGTGCTGCGCGTCCACGCCCGGCCGAAGTCGGTGAGGATGTTGCGCCCGTTCAGGATATCGGCGATCTCGCGCTCGTTCTTCCCGCCGTCGAGAAACCGCGCGTAAATCTCCCGCACGACCGCCTGCTCCTCATCGGGGCCGGGCACATACACCACCCGGTCGGTCTGGAGGCTCTTTTGCTCGCCGAGCTTGAGCGTGCCCTTCGGTTTGCCGGCCGAATCAATCAGCATGCGCCGCAGACCGAACCCCGCCGCGCCGCCCTGCTTGAACCCCATCTGGATCAGGCGGCACGCCCCTTGGAAAACTTTGGTGGATAGCTCGCGGCTGTATTCGCCGGCCATGGAGCGCTTCACGCTCTTGATGATGTTCGAGGTTGGGCTGCCGTCGTTCTCGAACTGCTCCGCGCAGTAGTGGACGGTGATGCCGGCGCGCTTGCAGATGTATTCGTAGTAGCCGCTCTCGTCCGCGTCCTGAAACCGGCCCCACCGGCTGACATCGTAGGCGAGGATACATTTGAACTTGGCCTCCCCCGCCTCGACCGTGGCGATCATCCGCTGGAGGCTCTCGCGGCCCTTGACGCTCAGGCCGCTTTTGCCGGCTTCGGTGAAGACCTCGATGATGACCATGCCGCGACGGGCGGCGTATTCCTTGATGCGGTCGAGCTGGTTTTCCGTGGAATACTGCTGGTGCTCCGTGGACATCCGCACATAGGCGGCGACCGGGATTAGGCCGTCGCCGGGTGCGGCGGCGGTGGCAGGGGGTGAGGACGGAGGCTGGGACGGCCCGCCCATGCCCGCCGCGACCACGCCATGCGGCGCGCGGTCAGCGGCGGGATTGCTCTTGGATGATGCGCAAAATTTCATGCCCGCGCAGCATCGTCCGCCGCAGCTTTTTGGCCATCGTATCGCGTAACGCAACGCGCGGAAGGCGGGCGGCCATCTCGCTTCCTAGAGTGAAAAACGTGTCAATCGTATCGCGTAACGCATCGAATTTTATTTTCGAGAGCCAATGCTCCGTGAGCCGGAATTGCGGCCGTTTGCGAACTTTCGCCCGTTTGGTCCGCCGCCAATACCGGGGATTATTTTCGCGCCACACCTGCACGCGCGCCACCGCCCCCTCGCGCTCCGCATTGTTCTTTCGATACTTTTCCCACGCTGCGGCCTGGCTTGCCCGGCGACACGCCGGCGCAGCGCAAAAGCGATGATGCTTTCCGACCCGAGGCTCGACGACAAACGGCTGCCCGCAGTGCGCGCAGTTCCGCAAAACCTGTTTTTGCTTCTTCGGTTTCATCGCCCACGAAGCATGGAACCAGCCCAGCCAGAGCGAGGCGACGATCACCGGATCGTGTTCCGCCGCTGCATGGCCCCTCCAAGACCTTTAATCCTCGCTTAAGCTCCTCTTAAGGCCGGGCACCCGGCATCCTGACAGTGCGACCAACCCGACCCTCCGTCTCACGTCCGCTCAGTCACCGTCAAACGGCGGCGACCACGGGCCAGTGAAGGCCCATTTGACGAACAGGCCCACGACCAACCCGATCAGCACGAAAAGCAACAGGCTCGTGATCATGCCTGCATGGTGCCCCGGCCTCCCGGCCAGCTCAAGCTGACATGCCCACCCCATGCATACCCCCTGCACGGGCCTTGCACGGCCAGTGCCGGCCCCTTTCACTGCCTCTCCCTCGCTCCCTCCCAGCCCGATTTACTCAAACCTACGGCACACCTTCTCAAACCCCGTGGCACTCTTCAATTCGCAACCGAGCCAGACCTCCGTTCTTGGTTTCATGGTTTCTTGCTTAACTCCTCCAGCTTTGCCCCTTCGCGTCTTGCGTTGAAAATCAGTTCGCGTGGTTGCGGCTTGCCAGCCGGGCGCGGGTGTGGGCGATAATGCGCGCGGCCCATGCGCATCGTCATTCTCGGTTCCGGCCGCGGCTCCAACGCCGAGGCCATCCTCCTCGCCCAGTCGGCCGGGCGGCTGGGCCGCGCGCGTGTGGTGCAGATTTTTTCTGACCGGCCCGACGCCGGCATCCTCGCCCTTGGGTCGCGCTTCGGGGTGCCGGCGCGGTTCGTGGATCCCGCGCCGTTCAAGACCAAGCTGGAGGGCGAGGGCGAGACCCGTTGGATCGCGGCCATCCGCGCATGCGAACCGGGGCTGGTCGTGCTCGCGGGCTTCATGCGCGTGCTCAAGCCGGGCTTTCTCGAAGTGTTTGCGGGAAAAATCATCAACCTGCACCCGAGCCTGCTGCCGAGTTTTCCCGGCTTGGACGGCATCGGGCAGGCCCTCCGCGCCGGAGTGAAGGTCACAGGCTGCACCGTGCATTACGTCACGCTGGAAGTGGATGCCGGCAAAATCATCGAGCAATCACGGGTGCCCGTCGAGCCGGGCGACACGCTGGCCACGCTCACCGCCAAAATCCACGCCGCCGAGCACGCGCTGCTGCCGGCGGTCATCGCGCGGCTGAGCGAGACGGTGGCCGAGTAGGGTGGGGGGCCGGCTGAGTTTGTCAGTCGATCCCCTTATTTTTTACCCGTGAAGCCCCGGTCGCCGAGCCATGTGACGAGCAGACCGGGCCACGCGACGGGCAACGTGGACTTGAAATTGCCGAGGCCGAAGCCGTGCGCGCCGGAGGCGAAGACATGCATCTCGACTGGCACGTCGGCCTTGTGAAAACGCAGGTAGAGCTCGGCTACGCTGTCGGAGATGGCCTTGTCGTCGGAGGCGGAGACCATGAACGCGGCGGGTGAGCCGGCGTCGGGACTGATGCTGCGTGCGTTGCCGGGATAGATGAGGACTTGGAACGAAGGCCTGGAACCTTGGCGGTCCACGGGGTCGGCCGCGTCGCGGTCAATGGCGTCGCGCTGCGCCGCCGCGAGCGCCACCACCTCGCCACCGGCGGAGAAGCCCAGCACCCCCACGGCGTCGGCCCGGAGACCCCAACCTGCGGCACGGCTGCGGACGAGGCGGACAGCGCGCTGCGCGTCGGCGAGCGACTCTTTTGCGACGGAATAAGTCGAGCCGGGCGCGCGGGCGAGGCGATACTTGAGCACGAACGCCCCGATGCCGTGGTCGGCGAGCCACTGGGCGACGTTGTAGCCCTCGGTGTCAATGGCGAGGTTGGTGTGCCCGCCGCCCGGAGCGACGATGATGGCCGCACCGGTGGCCTTGTCTTTCGCCGGCAGGTAGGGCGTGAGCGTGGGTTGGTGAATGTTGGTGACGCTGATGTAGTGGATGCCCTCCCAGAGCTTGTTGGTGACCTGTTCTTTTTCCGCCTGCTTGCCCTCCGAGCCGGGCGCGACGCCGGCCCAGAGCGGGATGGGGGCGGGATGCGCCGGCTCAGGGGCGGGGCTGCCCGGAGCGCCGGGCACCGGAGCCTCGGCCGCGACGGCCGGCGGGAGCGGGGCGAGCACGGTCAAGCAGAGCACCCACCAGGCGGACAAACGGAGTCCGGAGATCGGGAGTCGGAGGAGGGAAGCAGGGTGGGGGTGCACGACGGGGGAGTTCATGGGGATAAGGCGAAACTGGGGCGCGGGATCGGGTGCGCAGGTGAAGGGGAGGTTTATGAGCGTCCGTTCGCTGGCGCGGGTCAATTTGAAACTGCCGACAACCGGCCTTGCGTGGGGGCGCAGTCTTGCTGCGCCCGTGAGGTGCGCCCCTGCAACTGCGGCGGTCATACCTTCTGGCTCCAGCTCACCATCCGTCTTGGTCAACCGTTGAGCAGATTTCCATTGGCGGAAAGGGTTCCCGGCCGCAGAGAGTGACCTGTTACCCTGATCCCCGGCCTCCACGGTGTCGGCGGCGCGGGGTCGGCATGAGCGTCAAACTCTATTTCAATGGCCAGACCGGCGAGTCCTCGCCGGGCCGCTCGCTTTTCACCAGCGCGGAAAAGCTGGGGATCCCCGTGCCGACTTCCTGCAACAAGCAGGGCAAGTGCAAGGAATGCGTGGTCGAGGTTACCGAGGGCATGGAGTGCCTGTCGAAGCCCGGCCCGGAGGAGCGACACCTGAAGGGGGCGTTCCGCCTGTCGTGCTGCACGCGCGTGGTGAAGGAGGACGGCCTCGTGCGCTGCCACACGATGCGGCGTGGCGCGATGAAGATTGAGAAGCACGCCTTCGAGCTGCCGACGGGCGCGAGGACGTGGGCGCTCGACCCGGCGGTCACGCGGGACGGCGACCGGGTCCTGCTCGACGGGGTGGAGATTGACCGGAGCCTGGGGCCGCTGCACGGGCTGGCGATTGACCTCGGCACGACGACCATTGTGATCCGGCTGCTGAACTTGGAGACGGGCGAGGTCATGGCCGATTCGTCGTTTGAGAACCCGCAGCGTTTCGGGGGCTCCGATGTGATGGCGCGCATCCAATACGACACCGAGGACCGCACCAAGACGCTCCAGCGTACGCTCGTCGGCTATCTGGGCCGTGCGATCCAGGAATTCCCCGTGCCGGCGCATTCAATCTACGAGGTCGTCCTTGCGGGCAACTCAACGATGCGCGACCTGTTTTTCCGCCTCTCGGTCTATTCCATCGGCCAGAGCCCCTACCAGTCGCTCACCGAGCTGGAGCTGGCGGAGGGCAAGCGCACCACGACCAGCCTCTCCGCGCCGGCGCGCCAGCTCGGCCTGCCCGTCCACCCAAAGGCGCGGGTCTATGGCCTGCCGATCATCAGCGGCCATGTGGGCGCGGACGCGGCGGCCTGCATGCTGGCCGTGGACATCGCCAACGAGGAGCGCGTCGTCGCCGTCATGGACATTGGCACGAACACCGAGCTGATTGTGGGCAACCGGCACAAGGTGCTCGCCGCCTCCTGCCCGGCCGGGCCGGCGTTTGAAGGCGGGCAGATCACCTATGGGATGCCCGGCCTGCCGGGGGCGATCGAGAAAGTCACCATCGCCGACGACGGGGTGGTGCATAACACGGTAATCGGCGGCGGCCCCGCCGAGGGCCTCTGCGGCTCGGGGCTCGTGGACCTCATGAGCGAGCTGCTGCGCACGGGGCGCATGAACGAGCTGGGCCGTTTCGAGGAGAGCGGCGATTTTGTCGTCGCCGCCCATGACGGGCACGCGGTCACATTCAGCGAGGGCGATGTGAACGCGCTGGCGCAGGCCAAGGGCGCCAACGTCGCCGGCCTGCAGATCGCGTTTGCCGAATACGGCATCCGCTATGCGGACCTAGACGTGTTCTACCTTGCGGGCGGCTTCGGGCGGCACCTGAACATCGCGTCGTCCAAGCGCATCGGCCTCATCCCCAACCTCCCGGCGGAAAAAATCGTGCAGGTGGGCAACGCCTCCGTCGAGGGCGCGTGCATCGCGCTGCTCTCGCGCGCCAAGCGCGCCGAGCTGGAGCAGCTCGTCCGGCGCGTGCAGCACTGCCGGCTGGAGACGCATCCGGGATTTTTCGATTTCTTCGTCAACGGCTGCCAGTTCGCCGCCGTGGAAAGTCCGCCGGAGGCCCCCGCGCCATGAACGCCGCGCCGGCCAGCATCCTGCCCGGGCGCGAGCTTTTCGACGCAGCTCCCGCCGTCAGCGTGACGGAGCCCGAGTATCGCCGGCTGCTCGGTTACCCCAGCCATCACACGCCCGGCGCCCGCGCATCCGAGCTGGCGGCCTGGGCGCGGAGCTGGTTCACCGGGCAGGGACGGCCGTGGGTCTATGTGCGCGAGGCGGGGCTGGAGCTTGGGGCCGGCGGCACGCTGCGGCTCGACGGCACAGAATTTCAATCGCCACAGTTGCATGGCCATCTGCGCTCGCTCGGCGCACGGCGGGCCATGCTGGTCGCCGTGAGCGCGGGCCGCGAGTGCGAGGTCCAGGCGAGCCAGCTCTGGGAGGAGGCGAAGCCGGACGAATATTTTTTTCTGGAAATGTTTGGCTCCGCAGTGGTCGAGCAGCTGGTCGCCGCGACCAACGGCCGCGTGTGCGACCTGGCTGAACGCGCGGGCCTGATGGCCCTGCCCCACTACAGCCCCGGCTACTCGGGCTGGGATGTGGCGGAGCAAAACAAGCTTTTCGCGCTCATCACCGGCGGCGCGTCGCGACCGCTGCCCGGCCCGCTGGAGGTGCTGGCGAGCGGGATGCTGCGCCCGAAAAAATCCCTGCTCGCCGTGATCGGCCTCGCGCCCGCCGTCGCGCGGGTGCCCGGGGCCAGGCCGGCGGTGCCGTGCGAGAGCTGCGCGTTTTCGCCCTGCGCCTACCGCCGTCGCGCCTACCGGCACGCGCTGCGCGCCACCGCCGACCCGGTTTCACCATCCGGGGCCACGGCCGCGCCGTCTGCCCGCCCGGCGAGCTACACCGTCAGCGTGCGCGCGCTCCGCAAGTGGGCGGGCGAGCGCGTCCGCCTCGCGCGGCGGGACGACGGCTCGGTCGAGGCGAGTTTCCGGTTCGACGGCACGACCTGCTCGAACTCCGGCCGCCCGCTGGCGTTCGACTACCATGTCGCGCTCAGTGCGCCGGAGCAGGGCCGTACCATCCTCCGCGCTGACTGCCGCCCCGCGCCGGGCGACGACGGCTACCGGGCGATGTGCGCCTACCTGAACGATGCGGACGGCCTCATGCGCGCCATCCAGGCCGAGCAGCCCCTGATCGGCCGGCCGCTGAACGAGATTTTTGACTGGGCCCGGGCCCAGACGCCCTCCTCGGGTTGCTATTGCAGCGCGGAAAGCCGCACCCACAAATGGGGGCTGGCGCTTGAGGCCATTCACTATACGCTCGCCCACCCCGAGACTCAGGTCTCCGCCGCCTCCCTTTCCTCACCATGATCAAGCTCTGCGACATCAACCAAGCCGCCAAGGAAAAGCTGCCCCCTGAGTTCCGGGACAAATCCGGCATTGGCGTGCATTACATTGACGCGTTCATCAAACCGATGAACGTCGCCCTGCCCGACAACGTCCGGGTGGCGTGCAAGCGCCGCGGCCTGAAGATCAACCTCACCGTTGGCCTCAAAAAAGGCTTCGGCCTCATGCGCCGCCTCGAGGTGGGCCGCGACCCGGTCGTCATGCTGCAGGCCGCGCTGGCCGAGGCGGCCAAGGCCGCCGGCGTGCAGCTCCAGTTCACTGCCACGGAGATCCTGATCGCCCCGTGACGCCGGCCCGCCGGTCATTTTCAACCAAAACCAAACCTTCAAAACCACAGCACACTGCATATGAAACGCGAACAATGGGAAGTCTTCAAAAAAGCCGCCCGCCTCGAGAAACTGGACAAGATCCCGATGGCCATGATCGTGGACAGCCCGTGGATCCCGGGCTACGTCGGCGTCAAGCACATGGACTTTTTCCTCGACCCCGAGGTCTGGTTCAGGTCGCACCTGCAAATCCACCAGGAGTTTCCTGACATCACCTTCGTCCCTGGCTGGTGGATGGAATATGGCATGGCGGCCGAGCCGTCGGTGTTGGGCGCGAAGATCAAGTTCTGGGATGACAACACGCCCAGCGAATACCACACGCTCTACAACATCGAGGATCTCGAAAAATTCCCCGACTACGAGGTGGAGAACGACGGCTTTGCCGCGCTCACCCTGCACCGGATCAAGATGCAGAAACAGCGCGTGTTCGACACCGGCGAGATCATGCCGATGATCACGTCGCGCGGGCCGATGTGCACCGCCGGCTTCGTCCGCAGCACCACCGACTTCATGATTGATCTCGTCGAGAAACCCGAGTGGGCGCACAAGCTCCTCGACCTCTCGACCCGCGTTATCATTGACTGGCTCAAGGCGCAGGAGAAGGCCATCGGCCGCGACGTCGAGGGCATCTTCATCCTCGACGACATCGTCGGCTTCGTGAACGAGGAACATTATTTGGAGTTCTGCCACCCCTATCTCAAGCGCATCTGTGACGCGTTCCCGAAGGACTGGGTCAAGCTCTACCACAACGATGCCGAGGTGCAGGCGTGCCTCGACCACCTGCCCGATGTGGGCTTCAACGTCCTCAACTGGGGCAAGCAGACGGACATCGCCGAGGTCAAGGCGCGCGTCGGCGACCGCATGTGCCTCATGGGCAATGTGAATCCCCTGGAGATCGGCGTGCGAGGCTCGCCCGACGAAGTTCGCGCCGCCACGCTCGACGTGCTCGAGAAGGGCGGCCAGGACGGCAAGGGCATGATCCTCTCCGTGGGCGGCGGCACCAGCCCCGGCATGCCCAAGGCCAATATTCTCGCGATGCAGGCCGCGCTCGCCGAGTTCAACCAGGCCCACTTCGGCCGCAGCTAACCTTCGTCATTACACCACCATGGACTACGCATTGATGAACCAGTGCCTCTACGAGGGCAAGGCCAAGGAGGTCGGCGAGATGACCCAGGCCGCCCTCGCCGAAGGCCGCAGCGTCAAGGAAATCCTCGAGGAGGGCCTCATCGCGGGGATGAGCGTCGTCGGCGAAGACTTCAAGCACAACATCCTCTATGTGCCCGAGGTGCTCATCTGCGCCCGCGCCATGAAGGCCGGCATGCTGGTGCTCAAGCCCCTCCTCAGCGCCAAAGGCGACCCGAGCGCCCAGACCGGCCGGCTGCTCATGGGCACCGTTCGCGGCGACCTGCACGACATCGGCAAGAACCTCGTCTGCATGATGGCCGAGGGGGCCGGCTTCGAGGTCAAGGATATCGGCGTGGACCAGAGCATCGAGAAATTCGAGGCTGCCACCGTCGAGTTCAAGCCCGACATCATTGGGATGAGCGCGCTGCTCACCACCACCATGACCTACATGAAGGTCGTCATTGACGGTTTCGACCGGCCCGGCCGCGACCACATCAAGATGGCCATTGGCGGCGCGCCCATCAGCCAGATGTTCGCCGACGAAATCGGGGCCGACGGCTACGGCTCGGACGCCTCCAGCGCGGTGGACCTGTTTCTCTATCTCGTCGGCAAAGGCCCGGCACCTGTCGCGCATGCGCGCAAAGGCGTGACCGTCAAGGATGCCGTGCCCGCCTCCCCGGTGGCGCGCCCGCCCGGCGCCAAGTCAAAAATCCAAATCCTCTATTGGCAGGACATTCCCTCGCAGCTCAAGGTTTGGGACGACTTCGAGGAGGTGAAACTCGACATGCCCACCCGCTTCGCCGACCGCATTGACGCGCAGGCGCAGCGGCTCGGCCTCACGGCCGGAGATGCCTACATGGCCGAGTTGCGCTGGGGCGATGAGCAGGAGCGGGCCGGCGTGCCCGGCGAGGTTGCCGCCGCCGTCCGTCAGGAGCTCGCGGCCGCCCTGCCCTGAGCCCCGCCCGATTTTTCCAACCTCATCCCCCCATGAAAACCCTGCCCCTGCTCGGCGGCCTTCTGCTGGCCACCACCCTGCCCCTCGCGGCCGCCGCCACCGCCCCGATTGACGTGAAGCTCGACCTCGCCAGGACCGGCGCGCCCATCAGCCCGCTCATCTATGGCCAGTTCATCGAGCACCTCGGCCGCTGCATCTATGGCGGCATTTGGGCCGAGATGCTGGAAGACCGGAAATTCTACTTCCCCGTCACGGCGGAGTATGCGCCCTACAAGGATCTCAAGGACACCGCGTTTCCCGTTGTCGGCGCCTCGCCGTGGGAAATCATCGGGCCGGCCGACGGTGTGCGGATGGAGAAGAAGGACGCCTTCGTCGGCGAGCACTCACCGCTGCTCAAGGCCGGCGCGGGCGTGCGCCAGCACGACCTTGGGGTCGTCGCCAACAAGGGCTACACCGGCTATGTGTGGGTCAACCCTCTCGCCGGCCGCGCCGAGATCGCGGTGACGCTCATCTGGGGCGACGCGGCGGCTGACCGCGTGACCGCCCGCCTCACGTTCACCGGTTCCGGCTGGTCCAAGCAGGCCTTCACGTTCACTGCCGGCCGCGCCACCGACAAGGCCATGATTGAGATCCGCACTTCGCCCGCCACGGGCGATGTTCTCCTCGGCCCGCCGTCCCTCATGCCTGCCGACAACGTCCGCGGTCTCCGCGCCGACACGCTCGCGCTCCTGAAGCAGCTCAACGCCGCCGACTACCGCTGGCCGGGCGGCAATTTCGTCAGCGGCTACGACTGGCACGACGGCATCGGCGACCGCGACCGTCGCCCACCCAAGAAGAATCCCGCCTGGACCGGCGTCGAGCACAACGATTTCGGTACCGACGAGTTTCTCGCCTTCTGCCGCGAGGTCGCCGCCGAGCCGCTCATTGCCGTCAACACCGGCTTCGGCGACGCCTACTCCGCCGCGCAGTGGGTCGAGTATTGCAACGCCGACTCCTCCACGCTCGCCGGCGGCTGGCGCGCGAAGAACGGCCACGACAAACCCTACGGCGTGAAATACTGGGGCGTGGGTAACGAGATGTATGGCCACTGGCAGCTCGGCTTCATGCAGCTCGCCAACTACACCATCAAGCACAACATCGTCGCCGACGCCATGTTGAAGGTGGATTCCGCCGCCATCCTCATCGGCGTGGGCGATATCGGCCGCGTAAACACCGAATACGACCCCGACATGGTCAAGGCCGGCCAGACTTGGTCCAAGGCCATGCTCGAGCAGTCGGGCGACAAGATGAGCGTCATGTCCGAGCATTTTTATGAGGGCCGCATGCCGTGGGTGCAGGACAAGCGCGGCGACCTGCTCCTCTCCGTGACCAAGATGAAGGAGAACATCCGCAAGAAGGCCGAGGGCCACCGCCAGATGCAGCCCACCGTCGCGCAGCTCAACGGCCGCATCGTGCCCATCGCCATGGACGAGTGGAACTACTGGCACCGCGACTACGTCTTCGGCGAGCTCGGCTGCAACTACGACATCGCCGACGGCCTCGGCATCGCCGAGGGCCTGCACGAGTATTATCGCCAGAGCGACATCATCCACATGGCGAACTACGCGCAGACGGTGAACGTCATCGGCGCGATCAAAACCACCAAGACCGCCGCCGAGATGGAGACCACCGGCCTCGTGCTCACCATGTATCGGGCGCACTACGGCGAGAAACCTATCGTGATCGAAAAGGACTATGCGCCCTACGACTTCGCCGCCGCGCTCACCAAGGACGGCAAGGCCGTCACCTTCAGTGTCGTGAATCCCACCACCTCGCCCATCGAGGTGCGCCCCGCGCTCGCCGGCGCGACTTTCGCCGGCAACGGCACACGCTGGCACCTCACCGGCAAGGACGAGTTCGCCCACAACTTTCCCGGTCAGCCGCGCGCGGTGGACATCGTCAGGACCGACGGCATCAACCCCGCCGCCCCGCTCGCCGTCCCCGCGCTCAGCGCGACGGTGTTTGTGCTGCCGTTGAAATAAGCTCGCCCGGTTTCGCCCAAACCATGCCCAAGGTCACCAACCCCGGATATTTTTGGCCCTTCCTGATTGGGTGCCTTGGTTTTGGGGCGCTCATGGGGCTTCGTGGAGCAGTCGGGTCTGTCTGGGCGAAGGCTGCGATCGCCGCCTGTGCGGGAGCGTTTCTTGCGGTGTGGTTGTCCGTCGCACTTCAGCGGATGAAGCGCGGCGAAAAATAAGATGGAAACCCTCCGCGAGAAGCTCGCCGCGCCCGGCCGCTTCCTGATTGGCAGCGAGCTGGTCTCCACGCGGGGCGGCATGGCGGAGGGCAGCGCGCTCAAGGCGCGCGACTTCCTGCGCGGACTCGTCGAGTCGCCGCGCGTGGACTGGGTCTCCATCACCGACAACGCCGGCGGCAACCCGCAGCTCGCGCCCACCGCCCTCGGCAAGCCCGCCCTCTACGCGGGCAAGGAGGTCGTGATCCACCTCACCTGCAAGGATCTCAACCGCAACGCGCTGGAGAGCGAGGCGTGGCTGCTGCACAGCGAGGGCTTCAACAACATCCTTGCGATGACCGGCGACTTCCCGGTTGCTGGCGCGGGCGGCACGGCCAAGCCCGTCTTCGACATCGACTCGGTCGCCCTCGTTTCGATGTTGCGCCAGATGAACGACGGCCTTGACCCCAATGACCCGCGCGGCGGCGGCAAGCGCGCCCGGTTGGGCCAGACCAGCTTCCTCATCGGCGCGGTCACGACCAATTTCAAGCTCCGCGAGGGCGAGGTCATGCCGCAATACGCCAAGCTTGCGGCGAAGATCCGTGCCGGGGCCAATTTCATCATCAACCAGATCGGTTTCGACGCCCGCAAGCAGAGCGAGCAGCTCGCCTATATGCGGTCGCACGGGATGGGTGCCACCCCGCTTATCGGCAACGTCTATGTGCTCGGCGCGCGGGTGGCGCAGGTGTTCCACGAGGGCCGCATCCCCGGCGTGGTCGTCAGCCGGGAGCTGAATGACCTCTGCCAGAAACACGGCGCGTCACCCGACAAGGGCAAGGGGTTCTTCCTCGAGTTCGCCGCCAAGCAGGTCGCCATCTGCCGCGGCCTCGGCTACCGCGGCGCGTATCTCGGCGGCGTCCACGACATCACGGTGGTCGAGAAGGTGCTGGCGATCGAGCAGACCTTCGCGCCCGACGACTGGAGACAGTTCGCCCGCGAGATCGCGTTCTCGCGCGAGGGGGAGTTTTTCTTCTACGCGCGCGATGAGGCCACCGGCCTCGCCGACCCGGCGCGGCGCGCGGTGCTGCCGGAGGAGAAATCGCGGCACGTCGGCCTCTCCTACCAGATCTCCAAGCTCGCCCACGGCGTGATGTTCACCCCTGGCGGCACCGTCGCCCGCCTCGGCGCAAAGCTCTGCGCCAGTTCGGCCGATCCGGCCCAGGGTCCCCGGCTCATGCGGCTCGCCGAGCACGCCAGCAAGGCCGCGCTCTTTGGCTGCCAGGACTGCGGCGACTGCTCGCTGCCCGAGATCGCCTACCTCTGCCCCGAGTCGCAGTGCGCGAAAAACCAGCGCAACGGCCCCTGCGGCGGCACGCGCGACGGCCGCTGCGAAGTGGACGGCTACGGCGACTGCATCTGGCTGCGCGCCTACGAGCGCCTCAAGTCCGACGGAACGGAGGACCAGTTGCTCGCCCACACGCCCGTCGTGCAGGACCAGGGCCTGCGCCGCACTTCGTCCTGGGCCAACAACTGGCTCGGCCGCGACCACTTCACCCGCCCGGCGAATCCGCCGCCCGCCGCCGCGCCAAAGCCCGCCCAGCCTCCGGCCACCAAGCCCGTCGCGCCGAAGCCGCATTGATCCGCCGCCCGCCGCGTTTCCTGTTCATCCTTCTTCATTTATTTTTCATCCTTTCCCCTCATGTCCGTCAAAACCATCAAAGTCATCGGTGACCAGATCAACAACGCCTACGCTCGCGCCCGCAAGGCCTTCGAGGCGCGCGATCCTGCCGGCTACCAGGTGCTCGCCAAAATGCAGGCCGACAAGGGCGCCGACAGCATTGACCTCAACATTGACGGCACGCAGCGCATTTCCGTCCGCGCCGAGGAGATGCTCGCGTTTCTCCCCATTGTTGTCCCGGCCATCCAGGCGGTGACCGACGTGCCCATCTGCTTCGACAACCCCGGCTACGACTACCACCGCGTCGGCCTCAAGGCGCTCGACCGCAGCAAATGCGCCCGCAAGCCCATTCTCAACTCCCTCGCCGCCTCCCGCACGCAGCTCCCCGAGATGATCCAACTGGTGAAGGACTACGACCTGCGCTGCGTCATCATGGCGTCGGAGAAATTTCTGCCCGAGGGCGGCGGCGCGCAGTGTTTCCAGCCGGAGGAATCCTACGCGACGGTCCTCCAGTTCGTGGACCTGCTGGTCACCAAGGCCAACCGCGCCATGGAGGACATCATCGTTGACCCCGGCCTCGCCCCGGTGGGGGCCGACACCTACGGCCTCGTCAACATCGGCCTGGACACGATGCGCCTCATCACCGCCGACCCGAAGCTGAAGGGCATCCATTTTTCTGTTGGCCTGACCAACTTCGCCTGGGGTACGCCCAAGGGCGTGCGCGACCTGCTGGAGCAGGCCTATCTCACCATCGGCAGCGAGGTCGGCCTCGACATGGCCCTCGCCAACATCGAGCGGGAGCCGCAGCCGCTCCCGGCGGACCACCCGATCGTCACCGAGCTGCGCGCCGCGCTCGAAGCCGGCCGCCGCGCCGAAGGCGAGAGCGCCGAGGAAGCTGGTTTCCGCCAGGCCGAAAAAATCATGGAAATCTGCGCGCCATATGCAGAGTGAGGGGAAGCTATGGATTAAGCCGCTTCGCGAATTTAGATGAAAACCTATCGAGCATCACACGGAGGATTTCAATGGGAAATTCAGGAAGTGCTGGCTGCCCCCGGCACGACGGAAGCATCAGTCTCTCGGTGGAATTCGAAAACTAAAACTTCCCTGCGCTGGAAACCAGTGGGCCTTTTTATGAATGCTACAGAGGCGTCAATTGTTGTTGCCACAGGTCACACAAATCACGCCGCGTGGGATACTCTGCCTGCATCAAATCGAAATCTGGCCCTGTCCGATCTTTCTAGCTGGGAATGTGCGGCGTGCTCCACTCGCCACGAAATGCCCGCCTTCTACTTCGAGACCCACTTTCGACTGGAGAAGCCTTGGGCCGACTGGCCGAAGCAGTTTGCCATCATCACCGCCTACGCCCCCACGGGCGCGAAGTGGACTGATGAGAAAAACCAAAATGCGGACCGTGGTTTGGAGGAAAAACTGTGGAAGCTGGCCCCGTGGGTTCGGCGGGTTACGGGCTTCTCACCTTCCAGTGGTCATGCAGAGCCAAGCTGGGCCGTGCCCATCGAATTTCGCCACGCCTGCGATCTCGGCCAAGACTATGCGCAGGATGCAATTTACTACGTCAAACAGGACACGCTGTTCGTCAGTTATTGCGATCATCGGCGGCAACTGGTCGAAGTTGGCGGCTTCCGTTCACGTGTTGACGAAGAGGGGTCTGTAGTAAACAAGGGGGAGGCGTGATGTCTGCGGGCTGGAATATCGGCGATCGGATTCAGAATCGGTGGCAGGTTCACCAGATTTTGAAAGGTGGCATGGGTGTTGTTTACATCGTTTATGACCACGACTGGCGGGAAGTTTTTGCGGTGAAGACATTTCAAGATGAGGTCTTCACTCGTGACCCGATTGTGGCTGAGCGATTCAAGCGCGAGGCGCTCGCTTGGGTTAATCTCGATGTCCATGAAAACATCGCTCAGGCTCGCTTCGTTGAAATCATCAATGGGAAACCGTTCCTTTTCCTCGAGTATGTCAGCGGCGGTGACTTGATGCCGTGGATCGGCACGCCTCGTTTGACGGAGGACTTGGGCCGAGTCCTGCATTTCGCCATACAGTTCTGCGATGGAATGACGCACGCTTTCGCCAAGGGGGTAAAGGCGCATCGCGACATAAAACCACAAAATTGTTTGGTCACGGACGATCTCACCTTGAAGGTCACCGATTTCGGGCTCGCCAAAATCATTGACGCCCTGACCGATGCCTCCTCCGCGACTCAAGATGGCAAACGCGGTGGATTCTGGCAGCGAATTTTCAACCATGAATCCGCAGCCCCGACAGCGACTGCGGACGGACTGAGCCAGCCGGGGCTAACCGCTGGGACACCGGCCTACATGGCTCCTGAGCAATTCGTGGACTTCAAGCATGTGGACGTGCGGGCGGATGTTTACTCATTCGGGGTGATGCTATTTCAGATGGTCACCGGCCAATTGCCGTTTTTGGGACGGGCTTGGTCGGACTTCGCGCGGCTTCACCATGCACAGCAGCCAGCAACCAAGTTGATCGCGAGCAAGGAAACCGCCCGGATCATCGAGAGATGTTTGGCCAAGAACCCAGCCGATCGCTTCAGAGATTTTTCTGAGCTCCGTGGCTCGTTGGCACATCTCTATGTTTTGACGACAAAATCAAAGCCGCCGACACCCGCCGTCGGTGATAAGTTGGATGCTGAAAAATGGTGTTGGAAGGCAGTCAGCCTTTGGGTGCTCGGTAAGCACGAGGAAGCACTAGTCTCCGCAGACCGGGCATTGGCGCTTGATGACACCCTGCCTAACGCATGGATTGCAAGGGGGACGGCCCTGCAGAATCTCGGCCGCGTCGCGGAAGCGATAAGCTGCTACGACCGAGCATTGGCGCTTAACTTCGACTCTGCGATTGCGTGGGCAAATAAGGGCCTTCTGCTAAAACAGCTGGGCAAATTGCAGCAAGGTCTTGCTTGCCAAGAGCGTGCCTTGGAAATTCAGCCGCGCAACGAGAAGACTTGGGCAAACAAGGGCAGCGTCCTGTTTGAGCTTGGCAAAAAAGATGAGGCGTTGGCGGCATTTGATCACGCGCTGAAATTGAACCCGAATTATGCAAACGGCTGGCTCAACAAGGGCTCTTCCCTGCAGGAGAAAGGTGATTTCGAGAAGGCCGCCGACTGCTATCGCCGCTCGGTGTTTTTCAACCCCCAATTGGAGAAGGCTTGGTTTCGCATGGGGGTCTCGCTCGAAGAACTTCGCCGCACTGAGGAAGCAATTAAATGTTACGACCGGGTTCTGGCATTGAGCCCTAACGACGTCTCAGCGTGGACAAACAAGGGAGGTGTGCTCCAAGACCTTAAGCGAAGAGACGAAGCGCTGAAGTGCTTGGATCGTGCCTTGGAGATCGATCGAAAGGGCGCGAAGGTCTGGTTTAATAAGGGTTCGCTTTTGATCGACTTGAAACGATTCCAAGAGGCCATCGCTTCTTTTGAAGAAGCCAAAAAGCTGGGCATTTCAGATGCCTCACGCGGGATTGCGTTTTGCCAGCAGATGCTTGGTAGCGACAGCCCGGAGCAACTCTGCGCAAAAGGGCTACAACAGCTTGGACACGGGCACGCCGCAGAAGCGTTGGCCCTGTTCGACCAAGCGCTACAGCTTGCCCCGGAATATGCGCAGGCGTGGATAAACAAAGGGGTGTGCCTTGTGCATCTGAACCGAGCACAACAGGCACTCGATTGCTTCAATCAAAGCCTGACTTTGAAACCTGAATCCGCTGAAGCCTTGATCAATAAGGGCGCGACCTTAGGCGAACTCGGCCAACACCGAGAGGCGCTCGATTGTTTCTTGCAAGCGAAGCGGTTGGGTCTGCCACAGGCCGACCGAGCAATCGCAATTTGCCGAAAAAAATTGGGCCTTTGATTCGCGATGATGATTTATTGGTCAACCCCTGCCATGTCCGCCACCAGCGTCAGCGCGGCCTTGGCGCAGTTGAGGAAGTAACCAGTGGTAGCCGGGGGCGCAAAAGGTGGATTGTCTTTTGCCGGACCCGGACTTTTTCTCCGGAGCAATTCACCCCATGCTTACCCGCCGAAAGTTTCTCGCGTTTCTGGCCGCGCTGCCGGGCGCCCGCTGGCTGGCCGCCTCCGCGCTCGCCGCAGACGCGGGCCGCGACCCGAAAATCACCCACGCGAAAATCCATCCCGCCATCGGCGTCGCGCGCGTGGGCAACAGTCGCGACGAATTTTTCATCGGCCCCGAGGTGCCGGATGAGGTGTCGCTACCGCCCGGCTCCTACAAGGACGCGACGGGGGCGCTCAAGCGGCAGGCCGCGCGGTTTCGCGTCTATGGCTACAACGCCGCCGGCGAGGCCGTGCGCGAGCTGACCGCCGCCGACGCCGCCATCACTTGGACGGCGCATCTCGCCAACAAAAAGGCCGCATGGTATGAGTTTCAGCTCGCACTCGACAGCCCCGAGGCGTTGCGGCCGGACGCGGCGGTCGCGCGCCGTCGCAACCCGCAGGTCAGAGGCGAGGCGCGCGCGCAGCTCGTCATTGACCCCGGCCCGCGCTCGGTCTCGGGCCCGTCGGTGGCGGGCGCGGCCTATCAGTTCGACACGGGAAAATTTTTCAACTTGCCCGTGCCGCTCGGCGAGCTGCGCACCGACGAGGCCGGCCGGCTGCTGGTGCTCGGCGGCCATGGCCTCTCGCGTTCGCGCGACGGCCGGCCGCCGGAGGATTTCTGCAACAACAACGGCTGGCACGACGACATCAGCGACGGTCCGGTGGAGGCGAAGGTCACACTCAACGGCGCGGAGCTTCCCGTCGAGGGCGCGTGGGTCATCGTCGGCCCGCCGAACTACGCGCCCGGCCTCAAGACCGTGCGCACGCTCCACGACCTGCTGCACGACCTCGCCATCACCTGGGGCTTTGCCAAGCCGGTGGACAAGGTGTCCTTTGCCGCGCACATCGCCCCGATTTTTCGCCGGCTGTCCGGCCTGCAATGGGTCAACGAGGGCTTCGCCGGCGTCTTTGGCTTCGGCACGGCCTACGACGCGGAGAAAATTTTGCCCAAGCTGGCGGACGCCTCGGCGGCGAACAAAAATTTCCGCCAGGAAATCTACGCAAAGTTCCGCAATCCCGCCGACCGCAACCTGGGCAAGGCCCTCTGGCCGTTTCTCTATGGCGACGGCTGGGACTACCTCAATAATCAGGAGCCGGACGTGACCACCCGTCTCCCCGACACGATGGCCGGCCTCTCGGACACGCAGCTCGGCCGTCTGAAAAAATGGGCCGACGGCGATTTCATCAACGACCTCGCCACCGCCGCGCCCGCGCCGGGGACGCTCGCCGGGTTTCCCGCCGCCGCCCAGCCCGCTGCGCTCGACGAGGCCGCCCTCGCGTTTTGTCTCGCCGACGCCTTTCACCCCGGCTGTGAGGTCACGTGGCCCATCCGCCGCCGCGCGCTGTATGGCGATTCGCTCCGCATCCGTCGCCGGCCCGCGGGCCAGGCCGAGCCGGATTATGGCAACGTCCTCACGCCGCGTATCGCGCTCGCCGATCCCGGCCCGCTGGCGGGCCTCGCGGCGGGCGACCTCACGCGCTGGATGGCCGTGCCATGGCAAACCGACACGGCGAGCTGCCTCTGGGCCTACGACACGTTCCGCACCTCGGCGAGCTTGCCCTCGTTCTGGCCCGCGCGGGTGCCGAACCAGGTGCTGGCCGAGAAAGATTACCTCGCCGCCGTGGACCCGAAGCTGCCGCTGGCGCAGCGGCAGGCCGCATTTGCCCGGCGTCGCAACTGGTTTCGCGGCTTCCCGGTGGAGAACGACATCGCCGACATGGTCACCGGCTACCACAAGCTCGGCCTCATCGAGGCGCGCCCCGGTGCGACGGACGGCGCGCTGCTCCCGGCGCAAATGTTCGTCGAGTCGCGGCCCGCACTTCCGCTGCCCGAGGACCGGCCCGGTGCGGCGGCAATGCCTCCGGCGGCGGAGGGTGCCTTCGTGCGGATTGCCCGGCTGCTCCGCACTGCCGGTCGCAAGGCCCGTCTCGGCTGAGCGGGGCGGCGCGAGAAATCTCATGGAGGCAACCGATGTGCTCGTGATCGGCGGCGGCCCGGCGGGCGCGGCGGTGGCCATCATGCTTGCGCGGGCGGGCCGCCGTTGTGCCGTGCTGGAAAGCCAGTCCGCCCCCGCGGGGAAAATCGGCGAGACTTTGGCGCCCGAGGCGCGGCAGATTTTGTCGGGGCTCGGCGTCTGGGAGAATTTCCTGCGTGACGGCCACCTCGCCTCGCCGGGCAACTGTTCGCTTTGGGGCGGCCCGGAGCCGGCGGAGAAAAATTTTATCTTCAACCCGCACGGGAGTGCATGGCAGCTCGATCGCGCCAAATTTGAGGCGATGCTGCTCGCTGCCGCCGAGTCCGCCGGTGCCCGGGTGTGGCGTGGCGTCGCGGTGCAGTCGCTCCGGCGTGCGGGGGACGGAAGCGGGGGCTGGGAGGTTGCCGCCGCCGGCAGAATTTTCCGGGCGGCCTGGCTGGTGGACGCTTCCGGGCGCGGTTCCGCCGTGGCGCGGCAGCTCGGCGTCACGCGAACGGTGGTGGACCGGCTGGTGGCCGTCCATGTGACTGCGCCGGCACCGGTGACGGACACCGATGCGCGCACGCTCATCGAGGCGCGGCCCGACGGCTGGTGGTATTCCGCGCGTGTACCGGGCGGCCGGCGCGTGTTGGCGTTTTTGACCGACGCCGACCTGCTGCCCGGCGGGCAGGCTTGGCGCACGGCGGAGTGGTTCTGGCAACGCGCGAACGAAACCACGCTCATTCGCCCCGCGCTCGGCAGGTGGAGCGCAATGTCCCCGGCGCGCTCGTCCGACTCGAATCGGGCCGGGACGTCGCGTTCTACCTTCGATCCGGCGTCGGACGCCGCCCCCGCGCCGAGGCTCACGTCCGCGCATTCCAGCCGGCTCGTGGCGTGCCATGGCGACGGTTGGGTGGCGGCGGGCGACGCGGCGCAGTCGTTTGACCCGCTCTCGGGCGAGGGGCTGTTTCATGCGCTGTTCAGCGGCCAGTGCGCCGGGCAGGCGCTGGGGGGAATTTTTTCTGGTGCCGTCGGCGCCTTGGCGGGCTACGCGGCGCTCAACGAATCGCTGTGGCGGCGTTTTCTGCACCATCGGCAGATTTTTTATGCCAGCGAGATGCGCTGGCGCGACAGGCCGTTCTGGCTGCGGCGTCTTGCCCCCGCCGGGGAGGAGGCCCAGCTTTCCAGGAAAATTTCCGCGCCCGCATGAACCTGCTTCCACCTCCCGCGATTCCCGGGCACCGCGTCTGGTTGCGCGTCGGCACGCTGCTCGACGGCACCAGCACCGCGCCGTTGCGCAACGCGAACGTCGTTTATGACTGCGATGCGATCCGGTTCGTCGGTGCGGATGGACGCACCCCTCCAACAGAAATTTTACGACAAGGCCAGACCAAGCCCGACCTCGACGTGCCCGACGGCACGCTGCTGCCCGGCCTGCACGAGGCGCACGCCCACCTTTTTCTGGAGGGCGGCGAGCTCGATCCGGCGAAACGCGCCGCCTATCTCCAGCAAACTCCCGCCGAGCTTCTCGTGCGCGCCCGCGATCGTCTGGCGAAACTTGTCCGCCTCGGCGTGACCGCCGTGCGCGACGCCGGGGACAAGGACGGGGTCGGCCTCGCACTCAGCCGCCTCTGCCGGGGCGGTGATCAGCCGCTCATGCCCTATTTCGAGAGCCCCGGCGCGGCAATTTTCCACCGGGGCCGCTACGGCGGCTTCATGGCGGGTGCACTGGAGGATTACCCGTCGCCACGCGCGTGTGTCGAGGCACGCGTGGCTGCCGGGGCCAGCCGGATCAAGCTCATCCCGACCGGCATCATCAATTTCAAGGCTGGCGCAGTGACCACCGAGCCGCAGATGACCACGGACGAGATCACCCAGCTCGTCGCGGCCGCGAAAACGTGGGAACGCCAGACGTTCGCCCACGCTTCGGGCGACACGGGCATCGACCGCGTGATTGACGGCGGGGTGGACTCGGTCGAACACGGCTATTTCGTGCGCGACGACCAGCTCGCGCGGATGCGCGACCGGCAGACCGCGTGGGTGCCGACGTTCGCGCCCGTGCAGGAGCAGGTGGACCACGCCGGGCTGATGGGTTGGGATGCCGCCGTCACGGGGAACCTTCAAAAAATCCTCGGCCAGCACGCCGCGAGTCTCGTGAAGGCGCATGAGCTGGGCGTCATCATCGTCGCGGGCAGTGACGCCGGCTCATGCGGCGTGGCGCACGGGCTCGGCCTGCTCCGCGAACTGGAGCTGATGGAGGGTGCGGGCCTGTCGTCGCTGGCCGTCATCAACGCCGCCACCGGCGCGGGCTCGGCCCGGTTCGGCTACCGCGACAATTTTGGCCGCATCGCGCCGGGTTGGCGCAGCCGCTTCATGCTCACGTGCCATTCGCCGCTCGCAACGGTGGCCAACCTGCGCAAGCCGCGCACCATCGTCTTCGATGGGGACGTTTTGTCCGCGGGCGAAAACGCCGACCCGACCGGCCTCTGAACCGCGGCGCGCGGAAGCTCGCGCTGCTCAACCGTTGGGCTTGCGCCCGTTTGCCCGCGCCGATTTTCTCCGAAACCTTTTCTCCGCCATGCCCACCCTGAATCCTCCTCTTCACGAAATCATCCGCACGCGCCGCCTCGTCGGTGACGGCGCGATGGGCACGCAGCTCATGCTCGCCGGCCTGGCGCAGGGCAACTGCGGCGAAGCATGGAACCTCACGCAACCCGACCGCGTGCTCGCCATTCAGCGGCGCTACGCCGGGGCGGGCGCGGACTGCATCCTGAGCAACACCTTTGGCGGCAGCCGCCTCATGCTCCGCCGCCATGGCCACGAGCCGGAGCTGGCCGCGATCAACGCCGCCGGCGTGCGCCTCGCGCGCGAGGCGTTTGACGGGCGGCCGGGCTACGTGCTCGGCGACATCGGCCCGCTCGGCGCGCTGCTCGAGCCCTACGGCGACCTCACCGAGGAGGCCGCGCGCGCCGCGCTCGAGGAGCAGGCCGTCGCGCTCGTACGGGCCGGGGCCGACGCGATCATCATCGAGACGCAGACCGGCCTGGAGGAGCTCGGCCTCGCCATTGACGCCGCCAAGGCGGCCCATGCGCGGAGCATCATTGCCTCGCTGGCCTACGACCTTTCGGCGGACGGCACGTTTTATGTGACAATGATGGGCGTCACGCCCGAGCGCGCGGCGGAGTTTGCGCAGGAACGCGGGGCGGACATCATCGCGCTGAACTGCGGCACCGGCATGGACATGAAAGGGGCGGCGATGGTCGCCAAAATCTACCGCGAGCATTGCGCGCTGCCCGTCATGGTGCAGCCCAACGCCGGCCTGCCCGTCCTCGAAAATCTCAAGGCCGTCTACAAGCAGCTCCCCGCCGACACCGCGCGGGAGGTACCCGCCGTGCTTGACGCCGGCGTGGGCATTGTCGGTTCCTGCTGCGGCAGCACGCCGGAGCACACCCGCGAAATCCGCCGCAAGGTGGACGAGTTTGTCCGGACGCACTGACGCGACGCTGTTCCCGCCTGTCCTGCCTTGCGCTCCGTGGTGCAGGATTATCATTTTACGATTGGCAATTCCGCTCGACAACTTTCGGGCCGACTGCACCTTTTGCCCCACCGTCGGCTTGTCTGCCCTATGAAAACTGCCCCATCGCCCCGTGGCTTCCGTTTTTCGCTCCGGCTGCTGGCGGCCGGCCTCGCCCTGCTCGCCACGCGGCGGAAGCTTGGCTCGTCTGCCAAGGCCTGATCACCGTCTCCTCAACCCCAAAAAGTGTCACCCTATTATCCTAAAAAATGTGTCCATCATTAGGTTGGCAGCACAGTATATTCTCCGTGGCCTTTTTCGCAACCACTTTCTGCGATTGGGGAGGCCAGTGTTGGCAACGGTGGAAGCAAGATGGTTTTTATCGTCTCTACTGATAAAAATGTCACAATTGATCAACATGATTTCGAGATTGCCTTGACGAATGGAAAGCTTTCGGTAACATTATACCATGCGTGTTCCCTGCCTGTCTTGGTTCGCATTTCTCAGCTTGGCCGTCTGCGCCTTGGGCCTCACGGCCTGGCTCGGCGCGCAGCCGCCCGGTGCCGCCGCCGCCCAGCCTGGCGGCCAGGCTGTACGTGGCGGGGCGCGTGGCGGAGCCAGGGGCGGGCGCCGGGGCGGGGCCCCGGCCATTTCGTTGCCCTACCTCAGCCAGCCCGCGCTCGGTGAGATGCAGTTCGACAAGCCGCTCGACATTGTTGCCGCCCCTGCGAGCGAGCCGAAGGGCCTTTACATCCTGGAGCAGACTGGCCGCATCATCCGCATTCCCGATGTGACCAAGCCCGAGCGCGTCGTCTTCCTCGACCTCAGCGCTGAGATCGGCAATCTCGACAACGAGCGCGGCTTGCTCGCGCTGGCGTTTCACCCTGACTACCAGCGGAACCACCAATTTTACTGCTGGTTCACCGTTTCCAATGCTGATGGCAGCGAGTCGGTGGACCGCCTCGCCCGTTTCACGACCGGGTCGGACGGCAAAGGTGACCCCAAGTCCGAGCAGCCGCTTATTTCGCAGGCTGACCGCTCGAATAACCACAACGGGGGCCAGCTCCTCTTCGGCCCCGATGGGGATCTCTACGTTTCACTCGGCGACGAGGGCGATACGAATGGCCGGTGGGGCAACACCCAGCTCATTGATAAGAATTTCTTCTCCGGCATCCTCCGTCTCGATGTGGACAAGCGTCCCGGCTCGCTTCCGCCCAACCCCCATCCCGCCGTCCACCCCGGCACCTACACCATCCCGGCGGACAACCCATGGGTCGGCGCGAAAACGTTCAACACCCTGCCCGTTGACCCGGTGAAGGTGCGCACCGAGTTCTACGCCGTCGGCCTGCGCAATCCCTGGCGCATGGCCTTCGACCCCGAGACCAAGCTGCTCTGGTGCGCCGATGTTGGCCAAGCGTGGATTGAGGCGGTGGACCTCATCCGCCGCGGCGGCAACTACGGCTGGAACTACTTTGAGGCTGGCCAGCCTTTCATCCCCGAGGCGGTGCGTTACCAGTTCGGCCCCACCTCGCCGCCGGCGCCGGACCCCAACCGCGCGCCGCCCCCCGGCGCGACCTTTGACCAGCCGCTCTACCGCTACTACCACCCCGGTGCCCCCGAGGCCGGATCGGAGACCGGCAACTGCATCATCGGCGGCTTCGTCTATCGCGGCCAGGCGCTCCCGGCGCTCAAGGACCATTACCTCTTCGCCGACTATGTCGCCGGCTGGATCTGGTCGCTCTCCCCGGTGGATGGCAAAGGCGGCAAAGTCACTGTGGAAAAAATCGCCAACCGGGCCGGGGTCGTGTCCTTTGGCCAGGATCCCGTCACTGGCGAGGTGCTGCTGGCGAACATCCGCGGCGACATCGAGCGTCTCGTGGTCAACCCGGCTTTCACGCCAGCCAAGCCGTAGCGGAGTGCTTCAACGCAACGGCGTGGTGGCAGGTTTGCGCGGCCGGGGCCGGCCTGTGGGTGGGCTTGTTCGTAACCCAGCGTGTCGTCGGTTCCGTGGCCGGCTGATGGTGCTCAAATTCCAGATTGCCACGCCACGCCGCGCCCTTACACTCCCCCTTTTTATGTACCCAAGCTTTCGCCTTCCCGTCCTTCCCTGCCTCGCTCTTTGCGCCCTGAGCCTGCCGCTCTGGCTCGCCGCCCAGCCGTCTGCCCTGTCGGCCGCGCGCGGAGGTTTTGCCGGACCCGCTGCCGGCGCGCTCAGCCTTGATGTCCTCAAAACTGCGCTGACCCTCACGGATACGCAGGTCGCCGCGATCGCGCCGCTCCTCGACCTCATCAACAAGGGCCAGCAGGATCTGACGGCCGCCCAGTTGGCGACCACCGGTTCCAGCGGGGCCGCCATCGCTGCGATCACCGCCATTCTGACGGACGCGCAGAAAACCCAGTTTGCCGCCTTGGCCAACCCGCAGTTCCCGGCCCGCGGCGGTGCCCGTGGGGGTGCTGGCCGTGGCCGCGGTGGTGCCGGCCCCGCCGCCAACACCTTGCCCTATCTCAGCCAGCCCGCGCTCGGCGGCCTGAGTTTCGACAAGCCGCTCGCCATCGTCACCGCGCCCGGCGAGCCCCAGAGCCTCTACATCCTTGAGAAAGAGAACGGCCAGGTCATCCGTATCCCCGATGTGACCAAGCCCGAGAGAGTCACGGTCCTCGATCTCTCCGCTGAGATCGGCAACCTCGACAACGAGCGTGGCCTGCTCGCGATCGCCTTTCACCCCGACTACCAGAAAAACCATCTGTTCTACCTCTGGTTCACCGCCTCCAACGCCGATGGCAGCCAGTCGGTGGACCGGCTCGCGCGCTTCACCATGGGCTCCGACGGCAAGGCCGATCCAAAGTCCGAGCAGCCGCTTATCTCGCAGGTTGACCGGGCCAACAACCACAACGGGGGCCAGCTCGCCTTCGGCCCCGACGGCTATCTCTACCTCTCAATGGGTGACGAAGGCGGCTCGAACGGCGAGTGGCAGAACACCCAGCTCATTGATAAAAATTTTTTCGCCGGCATGATCCGCATTGATGTGGACAAGCGTCCCGGCTCGCTTCCGCCCAACCCCCATCCCGCCGTCCACGCCGGCACCTACACCGTGCCCGCCGACAACCCGTGGGTCGGCGCGAAGACGTTCAACGGCCTGCCCGTTGACCCGGCCAAGGTGCGCACCGAGTACTGGGCCGTCGGGCTCCGCAACCCGTGGCGCTGGTCGTTTGACCCTGTCACGGGCCTGCTTTGGGAGGGCGATGTCGGGCAGGAGCGGATCGAGGAGGTCAATCTCATCCACGGCGGTGGCAACTACGGCTGGAATTTCCGCGAGGGCAACGAAGCCTTCGTCATCCCGTCCTATCGCGGCGGCAGAACCCCCTACAGCCCCATCGTACCCCCGCCGCCCGACCCCAACCGGGTGAAGCCCGACGGCCTGAAATTTGACGAGCCGGTCTTTACCTACTTTCATCCTGGCCTTGCGCCGGCCGGCGACCTCAACACCGGCAACAGCATCACCGGCGGCATCGTCTATCGCGGCAAGGCCATCCCCGCGCTCGCCGGCCACTACATCTTTGCCGACTACAGCAGCGGTCTCATCTGGGCGCTCAGCCCGGTGACGGCCGACAAGGAGGGCAAGCTCACCAGCAAGGTCACGGTCGAGATCATCGCCCGCCGCAGTGGCATCGTTTCTTTCGCGCAGGATCCCGTCACCGGCGACTTGCTGGTGGCCAACATCAGCGGCGGCACCATCGAGCGCCTCGTGACCAATCCCAACCCCGTGCCGGTGGTGGCGGCTCCCATGCCCCCGGCGGCGAATCCTTGAGCCGGTCTTTTCCCAGCGGGATTTTTCGCCGGCTTTGCGCACTTTTCTGCCGCGTTGCACGCTAACCGTGCCCCTTGATTTTTATGCGCCCAAGCTTCCGTCTGCCTGTCCTTCCCTGCCTCGCGGTTTTTGCCTTGGGTCTGCCCGTCTGGCTCGACGGGCAGCCCCAAGGTGCGTCGGTGGCGGCCACCGCCGGCCAGCCTCTGCCTGGCGGGCAGGGCGCTGCTCGCGGGCGTGGGCGTGGTCCCGCGCCGGCTGCGGCCGGTCCCACGGCGGCCTCGCTGCCCTATCTTGCCGAGCCCACACTTGGCGGACTGACCTTTGACCAGCCGCTCGACATCGTCACCGCGCCCGGGGACCCCAGCCGCCTTTTTATCCTCGAGAAAACCGGCCGCATCATCGTCATCCCCGACGTGAAGAAGCCCACGCGGGTCACGTTTCTTGACCTCACCGCGAAGGTGGGCAGCACCTCCGTTGAGCGCGGCCTGCTTGCACTCGCGTTTCACCCTGACTGGAAGCGCAACCGCCAGTTTTACATCTGGTACACGGCTACGCCGGGCAGCGAGTCGCACGACACGCTGGCGCGTCTGACCGTCTCCGCCACCGACGCCAACCAGGCCGACCCCGCCTCCGAGGTGCCGCTGATCACGCAGGTTGACCAGGCCCCCAACCACAACGGCGGCCAGCTCGCCTTCGGTCCGGATGGCTATCTCTATCTCTCCCTGGGCGATGAGGGAGGGGCCAACGACCAGTACCAAAACAGCCAGCGGATTGATAAGAATTTTTTCTCCGGCCTCCTCCGCCTCGATGTGGACCACAAGCCCGGCTCGCTTCCGCCGAACCCGCACCCCTCCGTCCACGCCGGCACTTACGCCGTCCCGGCGGACAATCCGTGGGTCGGCGCGAAGACGTTCAACAACCTGCCCGTTGACCCGGCAAAAGTGCACACCGAGTTCTGGGCCGTCGGCCTGCGGAACCCGTGGCGCTGGTCGTTTGACCCGGTGACGAATCTGCTCTGGCTCGCCGATGTCGGCCAGGATCGCATCGAGGAGATTGACCTCATCAAGCGCGGCGGCAACTACGGCTGGAATTACCGCGAGGGTAACGAGCCTTTCCTCGTTCCGGCGCGCGGCGGCCGTGGGCCGGGTGCTCCCGGGGCTGACTCGTCCACGCCTCGGGTCCTGCCCCTTGGGGTGACTTTTGAGGAGCCGATCTACACCTATTTCCACCCCGGCCTTGGCGGCACTCCGGCGGACACCGGCAACAGCATCACCGGCGGCTTTGTCTATCGTGGCCAGGCTCTCCCCGCGCTCAACAATCGCTACCTTTTTGCCGACTACCAAAGCGGCTTGATCTGTGCGCTTGGCCCGGTGCAGGCCGACAATGCGGGCAAGCTTATCGGCAAAGTGTCCGTGCAATTGATCGCGCGTCGTCCCGGCATCGTTTCCTTCGGCCAGGATCCGGTCACGGGCGATGTGCTGCTGGCCAACATCAGTACCGGCCATATCGAGCGGCTGGTCGTCAACCCGAACCCGACCCCACCTGCCGTCCCCACGATTCCCTGAGCGGTCGCCGGGCCTTGGTTGCAGCCAAGGTCGTCCGGCTCCAAGGCGGCGGGTTGTGCTGCAACCCGGGAGCGATGATGGGTCACGATAATTTCCGGCGGCGTGCGCGCCGCCGCGTCCACCACGGCCACCCCAGCACGCTGGCCATGCACAGCACTTCGAATCCGTGGACGAGCACCGGCGGAATCGTGAGATCTTTCAGCAGCTCGTCGTTCGGGATCATCTCCCCGCCGACGAGGCCAAGGGTCGCGGCGCCGAAATAGACGATCACCGGCCAGCGGTTCATCCAGTTTGCGAGGAGGTTGCTGGCAAATACGACCAGCGGGACGCTCAGCACCAGCCCGAACCAGATCAGCGCGCTGCTTCCGTGCGACGCACCGGCCACGGCGAGCACATTGTCGAGCGACATCACGATGTCCGCCACGGCGATGAGCCAGACCGCCTGCCAGAGATGGTGCGCTTCTGGGTGCGCCTTCGTCCCCTCCGTATTTTCGCGCAGCAGCCGGACGGCGATCCATAAGATGAGCAGGCCGCCGGCGAGCTTGATGGCCGGGACCCCGAGCAGCCGCGCCGCGACCATGGTCAGCCCCACCCGCAGCAGCACCGCCACGCCGGAGCCGAGCAGGATCCCCCAGAGCCGTTCCCTCGGGCCGAGCCGGCGCACGGCGAGTGCGATGACGACGGCGTTGTCCCCTGCCAGCACGATGTCAATCAGCACGATCTTCACGACCGCCGCCCACCACTCCCACGCCGTCTGCGGGCTGGCGGTGTGAAAGTCGGCGGCGGCGAGCAACGGTGTCATGTTGGAAACGGCCCCGCATCGTCCGTTCTGCCCCGCGCCCGTCAACGTCATACGGCGCACCGCCCTCAGCCGGGTGGGGTGGGCTCACCACCGCCGCCATGCCTCGCGCCATAGAAAGCCCAGCAGCCCTAGGCGGATCGCACCCTCAAACGTCAGCAGCACGAGTCCCCGCCGCACTCCGAAGCGCCGCCACCATGGCAGTCCGAGCTGCCGCCGCGCGGTCAGCCCGAGCAGCGACACCCCGAACATGACGATGCCCACGAGCCGGCTGAACCGCGACGCCACCAGCCCCAGCATATACAGCCAGTTGAAGATGATCCCCATGACGCAAAAAAAAGCGGCGGTCTCGCCCGGCCCGAGCTCGCGTGGGTGGGGGGCGGTGGCCCGGGCAAACTGCTTCACCCCCATGTGGCGCTCCGCCAGCACCAGTTGCCACACCTCGAAGAGTGCGAACAGGGGTGCAAGCCAGAGCAGCAGCGGGATCGGGGCATCAGCGGGCGGCATGGGATTTTGTCGGGCGGCTTTCTCCCGGGCTTTTTCTCCGCCCGCAACCACCAATCAGGAAATTCAGTTCAGGCCGCGCAGACACGGGCCGGCCGTCTGCCCCCTTGCTGACCGGCGGACCGGATTTCATGGGGAGCCGTTTGCCTTTTGACACCGTCCCACCCGTGCCGCAGGCTTCGACCGCCATGGCCTTCGCCGAACTTCGCAAAGACTACAGCCTCGCCGGGCTCCTCGAAAAGGACCTCGCGCGTGACCCGTTCCGGCAGTTCGAAAAATGGTTTCAAGAGGCCGAGGCCGCAAAAATTCCCGAGCCCAACGCCATGGTGCTCTCCACCTTCGGGCCGGACAGCGGTCCGTCGTCGCGCACGGTGCTGCTCAAGGGCCTCGACGGCCGCGGCTTTGTTTTCTACTCGCACCATGAAAGCCGCAAAGGCCGCGACCTTGCCGCCGTTCCGCGGGCGTCGCTGCTGTTTCCCTGGTTCGCCTTGGAGCGGCAGGTGATCGTCGAGGGCGCGGTCGTGCCTGTGCCGCGCGAGGAGAGCGCGGCGTATTTTCACTCGCGGCCGCATGCGAGCCAGCTTGCCGCGTGGGCCTCGTCGCAGAGCGCCATCATCCCGGACCGCGCCGCGCTCGACGCCGCCTTCAAGGCAGTCGGGCAAAAATACGCTGGTCGGGAGGTTCCGCTCCCACCGCGCTGGGGCGGTTGGCGGCTCGCCCCCGAGACGGTCGAGTTCTGGCAAGGCCGCCGCAACCGCCTGCACGATCGCCTGCGCTACCGCCGTGGGGCGGACGGCGACTGGCTCGTCGAGCGGCTTGCGCCGTGAGCGGCGGAGGTTCCCTCCTTGGAAAAGAAGGCGGAAGTGAAAAATATCAATCGCCGCCCTGGGGCCACATTCTTTCTCCTGCTCCCCACCAACCGTCGTCCACCTCTTGAAGAAAACAAAAAAGAATCCCGCCCGCCCAGCCCAGGTCGCCGCGCCGCTGCTCGCCGCCGCGCTGGGAGCGCTCGGCGAGGGCGTGCTGCTCGCCGAGGCCCGCTGGCGGCCCGGCGGCCTAAAAATTATTTTTGCCAACGACAGCATGTGCGCAATGGCCGGCCGTGCCGCCGCCGCGTTGCGCGGGCGTCCGCACGGCGAAATTCACGCTGACCACGGACATTTTGCCGCGCTGCGGCGCTGGCTGCGCCGCCCCGCCCCGGGCCTCGCGCTCTCCGGCGAGGGCGGCCTCGCGCGGTGCGATGGCGCACCGCTTTACGCGACATGGACGTTCAGCGCGGTGGCCGGCGCGGACGGGCGCGTCACGCACATCGTTGTCACCTACCGCGACCTGACGGCGAAGCGCCGCATGGAAGAGGAGGTCATTCACGCCCAACGCATCGAGGCGGTGGGGCGGCTCGCGGGCGGCGTCGCCCATGATTTTAACAACCTCCTCTCCGTCATCAACGGCTACTGTGAGATCCTCGGCAGCAAGCCTGCGGTGCGCCGCCACGCGGCGCGGGAGGTCGGTGAGATCCATCGCGCCGGTCGCACCGCTGCCGGGCTCGTGCGCCAGCTTCTCGCGTTCAGCCGCCGCCAGGCGCTGCATCCGCAGGTCGTCAGCCTCAACCGGCTCGTCCGCGACAATGCCCCCATCCTCGCCAAGCTCCTCCGCCCCGGCAAGTCCCTCGCGCTTGACCTGCAGGCCGAGCCCGATCGTGCGTGCGTGGACCCTGCGCAGCTCCAGCAGGTGTTGCTCAACCTCGTCCTTAACGCCCGCGATGCGCTCGCGCCCGGAGGTGAGGCCGTCATCCGTACGCGCTTTTGCGAGATCGCCCTCGGCCGCAACCGCCGCCTCACTGATCTTCCTTCCGGCCGCTACGTCGTCCTTGCGGTCAGTGACAACGGCGTCGGCATTAGCGAGGGCGCGCAGGCGCACCTCTTTGAGCCGTTCTTTACCACCAAGGAGCCGGGCAAGGGCACCGGCCTTGGCCTCGCGCTCGTCTATGGCGTGGTGCAGCAGAGCGGCGGCCACATCTTTGTGCAGAGCGCGCCCGGCACCGGCGCGACCTTCGAGCTATTTTTCCCGGCCGCCGACGGCCCCTTGCAGGCGGAGGTCGCGCTTCCCGCCGTGCTCCCCGCCACGCGCGGGCGCGAGACCGTGCTCCTCGTGGAGGAGGACAATGTCGTCCGCAAGATGGTCGCCGGCATCCTTACCGCCGACGGCTACCGCGTGCTCGACGCCGTGCTCCCCGCCGAGGCGCTCCGTTTTGCCCGCGCGCAGCCCAAGCCCGTTGAGCTGCTCATCGCCCCCCTCCAGTCGCCCGGCGACGACAGTGAGAAACTTGCCCGCGCCCTCCACGCGGCTCACCCCCGCCTGCGCGTGCTCGCCGCCGCCAATGCCGAGCCGCCCCGCCTCCCTTGGCTTGCGCCTGCAGCACAAGGCGGCATCACGAAACCCTTTGCCCTGAGCGAACTGCTGCGTGCCGTCCGCTCCCTGCTCGACGGCGAGGGTGTGCCCGCCGTTCCGCCCCACTTCACCCCGCCGATTTGAAACGCGAAACTCGTGGAGAATGCGGAGAGAAAACCTCCGCGTCCTTCGCCCCCTCCGCGTTTCAATTCTTCCGCCCGGCTGCCGCATGGATCTCAATCCAAAATCGTTACCGAGGCCGCAAGGCCGACATCCGCCAAATCCAAAATCCCAAATACCCCATGCTCCTCCACCTCATCCGCCACGGCGACGCCCTCTCCTCCGAGGTGGATCCCGCCCGCCCCCTCAGCCCCCGGGGCCGCGACGACGTCGCCAAAGTTGCCGCGCGCCTCCGGGCCGACGGCACGGCGCCCGCCGCCATCTGGCACAGCCCCGTCCGCCGCGCCCGCGAGACAGCCGCCCTCCTCGCGCAACACCTCGGCCGCCCTGTCATGCTCGTGGGCAAGTCCTACCTCCAGTCCGAGGACGACCCGGCGAAAATCGCGCGCCTGCTCGCGGAGATGCCGCCCCCCGCCGACCTCGCCATCGTCGGCCACGAGCCGCACCTCGGTGCGCTCGCCACGCTGCTTGTCACCGGCGCGGCGACGCCAGCGGTCTTCGCCCTGAAAACCGCTGGCGTCCTCACCCTCGCCCCCGCCGCCGGGAAGCATGAAGGCACCGGCTTTGCCCGCTGGGCGGTGCGCGAAGAAAAATCGCCATGGACATCCTAAAAATATTGAACATCACCCCGATCAACGGTCGAGGTCAGGCGGAAATCATCATCAAGAAAAAATTTCTTGGCAGGCGGATAATCTCATCGATGTGCTTGAAAATTCCCGTGCGTATCACCCACGCAAATGGCGCGAATGAGACCGAGATCATGTTGGACGGCATCGCGCTCAACACCGCAGATGTACGAACGATACGGGGGAGAGGCTTTGATTTTCCCGTTATTCCGTACCCCGGCTACATTGATGGTTCGGTTTATTTTGCGAATGTCCATAATCCAGTTGATTGCGACCGGATCACCTTTTTATCGGAAATCGGCGATCACCTATCCCTGAAGCTGCATTGCGTGATCGATTTCACGCACGAGGGAGCAATTGAGTTGGGAAAGAGAGATGAGACTTTTCTTGTTGAATTGGCGGTCGTAAAAAGTGAGAGAATGAGTTAGAACCGTTTGCCTAAAACTTCAGCCGTTTTTACCCGCACATCCCCTCTGAAACCGCTGTTTCGCCTCGGCTACACTTCAACTTAAACCGCTCTAGCCTTCAAAATTGCGCCCCATGCCCCGCAAAAAAATCTCCCCCGCCTCCGCCAAGCCGCTGCGTGGCAAAAAATCCTGGCGTGAGAAACTCGCCGACGACAAGGATCTGCCGAAGGTCGTCAAACTCGACGCCACCGCCGCCGCCCGTTGGGGCGGGCGCACGCTCGCCATCCCTGCGCCGCGCGAGGTGGATGCCCTCATGCGCCGTGTGCCAAGCGGCCGGGTCGTCACCATCAACGAGCTGCGTGCGGCGGTCGCGCGCCGTCACCAAGCCGCCGCCGGCTGCCCCATCACGACCGGCATCTTCTCCTGGATCGCCGCGCATGCCGCTGCTGAGGCCGAGGCGTCTGGCGAGACGGATATCACCCCTTACTGGCGCACCCTCAAAACCGGTGGCGAGCTGAACGCCAAATATCCGGGTGGCATCCCTGTGCTTACCGTCCGGCTGGAGGCGGAAGGCCACGGAGTTTTCCAGAAGGGCAAACGATTTTTCGTCCGCGACTTTGAAAAGTCGGTCGCCAAGCTCTGAGCCGGAGCTGATCCCTTTAAATTCGCCCCGTGCAACGCCGGTTTGACCTCGCATGGGCGGGTGCTTGTGCTTGCGGCGTATGAAAATTTTCCTCACCGGCGCGTCGGGTTTCGTCGGCGCGGCCTTTGCCGAGGCGGCGCATCGTCGCGGACACCACGTCATCGGTGTGATCGGCCGGTCGGCCGTCGCGGGGCCGGGCCTCGCGCAGAAAATCGCGCTCGACCTCACCGACCCGGCTGCGCTGACCTCGGCGTTGTTTGAGCACTATCCCGACGCCATCGTCAACTGTGCCGCCGTCGCCGAGCCTGCGCAGTGCGACGCCGACCCCGCGCGTTCCGAGGCGCTCAACGTGGCGCTGCCCACGCAGCTCGCGCAGTTCGCCAACCACCTGAGCGCGCGCTTTGTCCACATCTCAACCGAACAGGTGTTCGATGGCACCGCCGCGCCCTACACGACCGACAGCCGCCCCAACCCGGTCAATCTCTACGGCCGGCAAAAGCTCCTCAGCGAGCGCGCCGTCACTGCCGCGGCGCGCGCGTTTGCCGTGACCGTGCGCGCACCGCTGCTCAGTGGTAACAGCCCCTCCGGCCGCCGCAGCCTGCACGAACGACTCTTCGCCGGCTGGGCCGCCGGCAAGACCCCGCGGGTCTACTCCGACGAGATCCGCCAGCCCTGCACGGCCGGCAGCCTCGCCGAGGTGCTGGTTGAGCTGTGTGAGCGGCAGGATTTGCTGGGCGTTTTCCATTGGGCGGGCAACGAACCGCTCTCGCGCCACGAGCTGGCCCGCCGTGTCCGCGCGCATTTCAAGCTTTCCGAAAAATCCGCTCCGCTCGCCGCGATCACCCGCGCCGACACGCCCGACGTGTCTCCCACCCGCCCCGCCAACCTCGCGCTCGACCTCCAGCCGCTCGCCGGAATTATCAAGACGCAGCCCGAGTCGTTCGAGGCGCAGCTTGACCAATTCGTCGTGCCGCCGCCCTTCCGCGATTGGTATCATGCGCAAAAATAAACGACCCTGAGCGATAATTTAGAAGCCAAGAATCCATCGTCCAAGGCCTTGCTTGGTTTCGTTGCTTCTTAATTGATTCTGCATGCAGCTCGATCTTCTCCCCTTCCGCGTCGCTGGGGCCGCCGAGAACATGGCGGCAGATTTTCTGTTGCTGAGACGCGCCCCCGCTGGTCGCGCACGGTTCCGGCACTACGGCTGGCGTGCGCCCGCCTTCACGTTTGGCTACAGCCAGCAGCACGCCTTCATCCGCTCGCAACTCCCGCCCGGCGAAACCTTCGACCTCTGCCGCCGCGCGACCGGCGGCGGCCTTGTGGACCACCGCGACGACTGGACCTACGCGCTCGTCCTTCCGCGTGGCCACGCGCTGGAGGAGATGCGTGCGACGCAAAGCTACCGCCTCGTCCACGAGGCGCTCGCCGCCGCGCTCGCCGCCCAAGGTGTGGCCGCCGTGCTGAAACCCGTCCCAGTCGAGCCACCTGCCGGTGGTGCGCCCGCCGGCGTGTGTTTTCAGCGCGCCGAGACCTTTGATGTGTGTCACGCTGCCACCGGCGAAAAAATCGCCGGCGCGGCGCAGAAACGCGCGAGACAGGGGATGCTGTTCCAGGGCTCGATCTGGAAAGCCGCCGCCGGAGCGACCGTGGACTGGGACCGATACGGGGAGGACTTTGCGGCACACCTCGCTATCACCCTTGGAGCCGAAGCGGCCCCCGCGCCGTGGCCCGATGACGTCGGCGACGAAGAGCTCGCCGCACTCACCGTGCACTACGCCTCGCCAGAGTGGAACAAAGCGCGCTAAATTTTTCCTAAATGAAATCCACCTATTGCTGGCGATGCCAAGTGGTTCTGCCCATGCTCGACGAGCAGGAATGGGAAACTATATCTCCGTTGCTTTCTGCTCATATTGCTGAAATCAAACGCCTAAGACAGGAAGGGCGTTCTCTCCAAGACGCCATGAAGAAGGCATCGAAAGACGCCTGTGATTTTTTCCAAAAAATGACTGGCTTCGAGGAGACGAACGTCAATGCGATATGGCATCACCGTCGTTCGCTTTTTGGCCCCGACTGCCCTGCCTGTGGGAAACCGTATCGCACGCCAAAGGCGAGTTTCTGCGCTGCGTGTGGTTTCAAGGCGAAGCCGGAGAAGTAATTTTTACCGTCGCAGCGTGATGACGCACTCGAGGTGGCGCGTCTGTGGGAAGAGGTCGAAGGGCTGTACGGCGGTG
>CAIQBC010000022.1 GCA_903869955.1 uncultured Opitutia bacterium | reverse complement strand
CGCCGTGCCCGCAACGTCCTCCAGCCACGGCACGCCTCACAGCGCGAGCCGCCACCACGCCAGCAGAAACTCCTGCCGCGCCTTGTTGCGTGCGATGAGCGTGAGCAGGGCGGGCTCGGCCGTGACGGACAGGTTGCGTGCCCACCGCAGGAAACTTGCGAGGGCGCGGACATAGATGTTGCGGGTCAGCGTGCGGCGCGACGGCATGACGGCAGGGTGCATCCGGCAGGATGCATTTTCGAGACCAATATGGTCGGACAACACCGGGAAATTTTCAAAGCCCAGACAATATTGGAAAACGGGGAAACGGGCGGCATCACATTGTCGTCTCAACCCGGATGTACACCCCAAAAATATCCCCGGTTATTCGGTTGCTGACTGTCGTGGGTTGGACGTGTTTGTGTGGCCTCCGCCTGTCGCGCGCGGCTGATAATTCCGCCAGCCATCGGGCGGGCTACCCCGCTACATTTGCCGAATTTTCAGCGAGATTTCCTTTGGACGGAAAGCCAGCGGGAGAGAAGGTGATCTGGATCGAGCTGTTGGTATCTGAAACAAACGATCCACCCATGGATGCAGGACAATCCCAGTTTATTGGGACGTTTGTATCAACATCCCTGCCGGAACCGCGCGTTGAGGCCTCACCTACGGTGGATATGGTGCTACAGGGCCGTCGGATTCGCGTGGCAGCCCGCACCAATAACTCAGCCTGCTTTGAGGAACTCCAGACTGTCCATCAGACCCAGGATGGGCAGCCAGTGGACGAGCATTTCCAAGTCGTGACCGGGGTAAAACTTTACCTCCATTTACCGTCCGACCTGCGCGAGTCTCCGACTGACGTCTTTTTTTGGACCAATAGCTTTGGCGGCTGGATCTCGATTGATGGCCAGCCGAATCCGGTTAGCTCCCGTAACCAAACCAATAAGAAGATTATTTTAGGGGAGGAATGGGCTTACATGGGGATGTCTCACGAAACGCCTTATCAAACCACCGGTGCGGCGCAACAAGCCAAACGGATGAGCAAGAAGTATTACTTGCGAATCGTCGAGGACGTGGCAGCGGCTGGTCCGAAATAGGGCGTTTTCTCAGCAACGTGGCGAACATACGAGCCGCTTAGGGAAACTTTTTCGTGTGTTTCGGGTTTTTTGTGGCTAACCCTCCGCTCATGAATTTCGCCATTCTCGGCGCGGGGGCATGGGGCACCGCGTTTGCGATCCACCTCTCGCGGCTCGGACACACCGTCACACTGGTGCCGCGTCGATTCGAGCACGCGCTCGCGCTCTCGTCGGCGCACGAGAACGCCGACTACCTGCCTGGCGTGCCCCTGCCGGCGAGCTTGCAGCTCGGTTACGAGCTGACGCCGGTGCTGATGGAGGCGGAGGTCGTGCTGCTGGCCTGTCCTTCGCAGGCGCTGCGCGAGACGTGCGTCCGTGTCCGCGATCATCTTTCGCTTGCCACGCGGCTCAGCCTCGTCGTCAGCCTGGCCAAGGGATTAGAGGTGAAAACGCATCTGCGCCCCAGTGAAATCATCGCCGCCGTGCTGCCGGGCGTCGCGGCCGGCACACTCACCGGGCCGAGCCACGCCGAGGAGGTCGCGCGCGGCCAACCGGCGGCGATGGTCCTCGCAGTGGCGCCGCTCGGGGCGTTTGCGACCACGGTGCAGGCCGCGTTGAGCGGCCCGACGTTGCGCGTCTACACCAGCGATGATGTGGCGGGCGCGGAGATCGGAGGCTGCCTGAAAAACGTCCATGCTATCGCCGCCGGCTGCTGTGACGGCCTGCGGCTTGGCGACAACGCCCGGGCCGCGCTGCTCACCCGCGCGCTGGCCGAAATGGTGCGCGTGGGGGTGGCGCTTGGCGCGCGCGCGGAGACCTTTTACGGTCTGAGCGGCTTCGGCGACCTTGTGGCGACTTGTCACGGCGCGTGGAGCCGCAACCGCGAGTTTGGCCAGAGGTTGGGCGAGGGGCGGCCGGTCGCGGAGCTGCTCGCGGGCCGCAAGACGGTAGTCGAGGGCTACCGCACGACCGAGTCCTTCGCCGGCCTGTGCGCTGACCGCGGCCTCGACGCGCCCATCCTTGCCGAGATGCACCGCGTGCTTTTCGAGGGCAAAAAGCCCGCCGCCGCGCTCGCCGCGCTGATGGGCCGCGAGCTGCGGCGCGAATGACCAGGCAAGAAGCACGCCGGGAAAAACGGTGAGCCTGGTGGAAGGAAGCGTCTTTGTCGCTTCGCGGCCTTGCCCTCCTGCTGCGTTCCGGTGGGGACAATCTTGCAACGATTTTTCCGGCAGCAGGGCCGGCTCCCCACGCCGTCCGCTCCCGTGGTGGCCGGGCGACAAATGTGTTTGCGGCGGGCGGGCCGCGCGGCTGACTCGGTGCCGCATGCCCGAACTTGAAACGCTGACTGCGCAACTCGCCCTCCGCCATGACTTGGCAGCGGAGCAGGTGGCGTCGGCCGCCGGTGCGCTGGCTTCGCCGGAGGTAGCGGATGCCATCAAGGCCGGGTTTCTCGTCGCGCTGTCCGACAAGGGCGAGACAGCAGCGGAAGTGGCGGAGTTTGCGCGGGCCTTTCGCGGGATGGCGGTGGATCCGGGCGTCGGTCAGTCGGCCGCGCGGGCGGTTGATGTCGTGGGCACGGGCGGCGACCACGCGGGCGGGTTCAACGTGTCGAGCATCGTCACGCTCACCCTGGCGTGCGCGGGTGTGCCCGTGATGAAGCATGGCAACCGCGGCATCACGTCGCTGTGCGGCAGCGCGGATTTGTTCACGGCGCTCGGCGTGGACCTTGCCGCGCCGCCGGAGAAGCTGCGCCGTGCGCTGGCGGAGCTGGGCTACGTTTTCTTCTTTGCGCCGAACTTCCACCCGGCCTTCAAACACCTCGGGCCGGTGCGGAAGGCGCTGGCGGCGCAGGGGCGGCGCACGGTGTTCAACCTGCTCGGCCCGCTCATCAACCCCGGCCGACCGGCGCACGCGCTCGTGGGTGTGTTTGCGGAGGTGTGGGTGCCACGCGTGGCGGCGGCGTTTGGCGTGCTCGGTGCGACGGCGGGGCTCGTCGGGCATGGGGTGATTGACGCGACACGGGGCATTGACGAGCTGACGACGGCGACGACCAACCGCGTGCGCGGCTTCGGGCGGCTGGCAGACGTGGACGACAGGTGGCGCGCGGAGGATTTCGGGCTGCGCGCGGCGGCATTTGACGAGTTGAAGGGCGGCGATCTCGCGGCGAACCTTAAAATCCTCGACGCGATTCTCGCGGGGCGCGGCCCGGCGGGGCTGGTAGACACCATCGTGCTCAACGCGGCGGTGGCGATGTGGATCGTGGGCCGCACGCCGGAGGTGCGCACTGGCCTCGGACCCGCACGCGAGCTGCTGCTGGGCGGCGCGGTGAAAGCCAAGATCGCGGCGACGCGGGAGTTTTTTAGCCCATGAGCACGGAACGGAAATTTTTCGGCACCGATGGTGTGCGCGGGCCGTATGGCGGGCCGGTGGTCAACGAGACGTTTTTCGCGCGGCTTGCGTGTGCGGCAGGAGAATGGGTCAAGAATCCGGAGGCCGCAGCCAAGTCGTTTGCGGCAGGAGAATGGATCAAAAAACTGGCGGCCGGACCAAGGACGCGGGAGGCAGGTGTCATTGCGGTGCCGGGCGCAGGCGTGGCGGCCCACCGGGTGTTCATCGGTTGCGACCCACGGCATTCGGGCCGCCCGCTGATGCAGGCCGTGATCGCCGGGCTGCGCGTGGCGGGGCTTGAGCCGGTGTCTCTCGGCGTACTCCCGACGCCGGCGGTGGCGCGGGCGGTAAAGACGGCAGGTGTGCCGCTAGGCGTGGTCATCACGGCGTCACACAACCCGGCGGGCGACAACGGCCTCAAATTTTTCAAGCGCGACGGGCTCAAGCTGTCCGACGAGGAGGAGGGGCTGATCGAGGCTTTGCTGATGGGTGTGCCGGGCCGGGAGCAGGCGCTGGCAAAGGCGTGGGCGGAGGAAAAAAAACAAGGCGAGGGCAAGGGCTGGACGCTCGGCGGTGACGATGCGAGCCGACAGTATGTTGAGGCCATGACCGGGCGGCTGCCCGGAAACTGCCTACGAGGCTGGCATATCGTGCTGGACACCGCCAACGGCGCGGCGTTTTGGACCAGTTTTCAGGTTTTGGAAAAATTGGGCGCCGAAATCATCGGGCTGGGAAACGAGCCGTCTGGCGCCAACATCAACGCCGGCTGCGGCAGCGAGCACCCTGAAAAAATGTGCGCCGCCGTCCGCACGTCGGGCGCGCGGCTGGGCATCGCACACGACGGCGACGGCGACCGGTGCGTGCTCTGCGACGAGCATGGCGAGGTGCTCGACGGCGACGAGGTTTTGACGTTGCTCGCGTTGCACGCGCTGCGCGAGGGGCGGCTGGCGGCCGATACGCTCGTCGTCACGGTGCAGAGCAACCTCGGAGTGGATGCGGCCATCGCGGCGGCGGGCGGGCGCGTGGTGCGGACGCCGGTGGGCGACCGCCATGTCGCCGAGCGGATGCGGGCGGAGGGCGCAACGCTGGGCGGCGAGTCGAGCGGGCACATCATTTGCGCGGACGTGTCGCCGACGGGCGACGGGCTGGTGGCCGCGTTGCGCGTGATGGAGGTGATGCTCGCCACCGGCCGGTCGCTGTCGGAGCTGCGGCTGGGGTTGCGAAAATTTCCGTCGGCGGGTACGACGGTCACTGTGGCGGCGGGTGCCACCAAACCGCCGCTCGACACGTTGCCCGCGCTCACGGCCGCGATCTGTGCGCTGGAGGCGGAGCTGGGCGCGCAGGGGCGCGTGCTCGCGCGTTGGTCGGGCACGGAGCCGAAGTTGCGGCTGCTGGTCGAGGGACCGGCAGAGGAGGCGGTGCGAGCGGGGCTGGCGCGGTTGGTGGCTGCGGCCCGGGTTGACTTGAGGGCCGGCGGCGCGGCGGACTGACGCGCAGGTTGGAGGTGCCCTGCCCGTGCGTATTTTTCGTGCATTTTCGGTTATTGCATTGACCGCGCCGGGAAGTTTTTTTAAGGTCTTCTCCCACCCAAATTACCCATGCCAGATGTCACCGTTTCCTCGCTCGACCCCCGCCTCCAAAAGCAGGTCGAAAACGCCCAGACCGCGCTCCAGCGCGGCAATCTCGACTACGTTCTCGACGTGGCCGCCCAGGTGCTGAAGACCGCGCCCGGCTGCCTGCCCGTGCGCCGGTTGCTGCGCATCGCGCAGCTGAAACATCACCAGTCGAAAAGCAAGTTTGGGGCAAAGATGTTTGGCTCGGTCACACAGGCCGGCTTCCTTTTTGGCAGCAGCAAGGAGCCCGCGAAGATGCTGGAAAACGCCGAGAAGCTGCTCGGGGCCGACCCCACCAGCGTGCCGGCGCTCAAGCTGCTGGCCGAGGCAGCGGTCGGACTGGGCTTCCCGGATACCGTCGCTTGGGCTTGGGAATGTGCGCACGAGTCACAGCCGAACGATGTGGACATCATGCTCAAGCTGGGCGAGGCCTATCTCACGGTCAAGAAACCGAAGGACGCGCTCCGCGTCGCCGACCTTGCCTTGAAGGTGAACCCGCAGGACGGCAACGCGCTCAGCCTGATGCGGCGCGCGTCCGTGGTGCAGACGACCGACAAGGGCAACTGGGAGGACCAGAAAGGCTCCTTCCGCGACAAGCTCAAGGACGAGGCGGCGGTGGTTTCGGCGGAGCAGGCCGCCAAGATGGTCACGACCGAGGAGATGACCGAGCGCCTCATCAAGGAGGCCAAGGAGCGCCACCAGCAGCAGCCGGAGATGCTGGAGCACATCCGCACCGTGATGGACGGCTACCGCAAACTGAACAATCTGCCCGAGGCGATCGTGTGGATCCGCAAGGCCCGTGCGCTGCCCACCGGCAAGGCGGACACCACTTTGGAGAAGCTTGAGACCGACATGCAGATCGCCCAGCTCGAAAAAGAGGTCAAGGAGATGGAGGCCGAGCTGGTCATCACGCCGGCCGACAGCGCGCTCCAGGCCCGGCTCGAAGCCGCGAAGACGGGGCTGTCGAATTTTCGCCTCGCCGATGCCAAGGGTTACGTCGAGCGCTACCCCAACGACTACGAAGCGCGTTTCACCCTCGCCAACCTCTACTTCGGGATGAAGGACTACCAGAACGCCATCGCCAATTTTCAGCAGGCCAAGAAGAGCCCAAAATCGCGCATCCCGGCGCTCACCGGCATGGGCAAGGCGCTCAAGGCCCGCAAAATGTTCGACCTCGCCGTCGCCGAGCTCCAAAACGCCAAGACTGAGATTACCTCGATGGATGACGCCAAGAAGGACGTGATCTACGAGCTGGCCGACTGTTATGCGAAGATGGGCAAGAAGGAGGAGGCCATCAACGAATACAAAATCATCTACGCGGACGACATCGGCTACCGCGACGTGTCCGACAAGATCAACGAGTTTTACTCCAGCCAGTGAGCCTGGACCAGGGCGGTTGCCGGGCCCGGGCCGGCCCTCCGGGCCGTCCGTTCATCCTCCCGCAGTTGCCCCCTTCCCCAAGGCCAACCCCGCCCTCTCGCGTTGCCCCTTGTGACTTGCCCTTGCGCCCCGCGCGGTGGCCGACCGGCTCGCTTTTGGCGGGGTTGACCGTCCTCAGCCGAGGATGGCATGCTGGTCTTTCGCTTTGTCCCCATGTTTTCGCTTTCTAAAAAAATTGCGTTGGTTACCGGGGCCGGCTCCGGGATCGGGGCGGCCATCGCCGGCGCGTTCGCGTCGGCCGGCGCGCGCGTCTTTGTCGCCGACTGCGACGAGGCCGGCGCGCAGGCCGTTGCGCTCAAAATCACCGCCGCCGGTGGCGTGGCCCAGGCGCTGCGGCTCGACATCACCAGCGAGGCCGACATCGCCGCCGCCGTCGCCGCCATTGGTGTCCCCCTCGACCTTCTCGTCAACAATGCCGGCGTCGGCAGCGTCGGCACCATCCTCCAGACTACGTTGGCGGAGCTGAACCGACTGCTGGGCGTGAATGTGAACGGCACGTTTCTGGTCACGCAGGCGTTTTTGCCGGCGATGCTGGAGCGTAGCCGGGGGAGCGTCATCAACCTCGCCTCGGTTGCCGGCGTGCTCGGCGTCCGCGACCGTTTCGCCTACACGACGACGAAGTTTGCCATTGTCGGCATGACGAAGGCGCTGGCGCTCGATCACTCGGCCAGTGGCGTGCGCTTTAACGCCATCTGCCCCTGCCGGGTGGAGACCCCGTGGGTGGCGCAGCGCATTGCCGAATACCCCGATCCTCCTGCCGCCCGCCGCGACATGGCGAGCACGCAGCTCGCCGGCCGCATGGCGCACCCTGACGAGATTGCCGCCGCTGCACTCTACCTTGCGAGCGACGAGGCCGCCATGGTCACCGGCAGCACGCTGATGATTGACAGCGGCTGGACCGCAGGAAAATAACGCCAGCCGGTGTCGCCGCGTCGGGCGCGTGTTTTGCCCGTGCCGCGATCGGTCTCACTCATTTCTGGTTGGCCGGCGCGGCGGTTGACGGCGAAACGACCCGCACCGGTGCAAGGGCGACGCGCAAGCCCTTTTGGATGCTAAAATCTGAGCGGTATGAGGAACGGCAGCAGACTGCATTGTCAGCGATTGTGCCTCCGCGAACTCTGTGTTCGGAAGTAAAGGATAAGCTTGAGCTTGATGCCGGCCCGGTTGGATCGGTCACATGGCCGCCAGGCAGCCGTATATCTCTCCAGTCCGCACACCACTCTGAGACATTGCCTTCCATATCGTATAGATTCCATGCGTTAGGCTGTTTCGTACCGACCGCGTGTGTTGTACCACGGCTATTTTTGTCATACCAAGCCATCGAGTCAAGGTCGCCCGCGTAATCGCCTGTCGTCCCCGCCCGGCAGGCATATTCCCATTGTGCCTCGGTCGGTAGCGTGTAGGCGTAGCCGGTTGGCAACCGCCCGGCGGTGCGCTCCCGTTCCGTGAGCCTGCGGCAAAACTCCATCGCGTCACCCCATGAGATGCCTTCCACCGGCAGATCGGTCCCCTTGAATTGGCTTGGGTTGCTGATTCCCATCATTCGTGACATGGACACGTCTTCATAATTCTCGTGAGACTCAAGAAAAGGGACCTCTGGCCCCATCACAGCCGTCCATTGCGCCTGTGTCACCTCTGTCTTTCCCAACCAAAACGGTCGTGTCAGGGTTACCCATGTCACCGGTCGCTCGTTTTCTTGGATCCGGCTATAATCTCGTTCGTGCGTGATTTTTTCGCGAGCGAGGTAAAACCACCGTACCAAAAAATATCGCGCCGGCGTCCCCATGAGAAACTCGCCCGGTGGGATCCAGACGAGGTCAAGGTTCAGGTCGGCGATGTGGCGCACGTTTTCGGCCTGCTGGTGTTTCAGCTCCGCCGCTGCGAGCCGCTCAGCCGGCAGCTCGACGCCCCAATGCCACCCCGCCCACGCCAGCGCGGCGAGCGCCACCGCCAGCCTCCACCACCGTACGCGCGGGCGCTTCAGTTGCGCAGGAGTCGGGGTGCCTGTTTCCTCGGACATGGCGATGAAGCTGTCCCAGTCACCGCTCTCGCCGCAAATCCGAAAGTTGTGGGCGGGGTGCCATCACCCCGCGTTTGGCTCAAAGCAGGTGAGGGCACCCCGCCCACTTTTGTCTCCAGCCGCGCTCACTGCGCCGTCCACCACCAGCATGCTGCCCGTGTTTCCGTTCCCCAAACACGGTACAAAGTAGGGCGCGTGTCTTGCACGCGCCGCGATCGGGATCCCACCTCCTCGAAACAGCCAGCCCCACTACACCAGCCCACTAAATGGCCACGGCGGCGCGCAGCTCAGTCCATTTGATCAAAGAGAAAAATCTCCTCAATGGGCTTCCTGAACAGCTTTGCTGTCTTGAAGGCCAGCGGGAGGCTGGGATCATATTTTTCGGTCTCGATGGCATTCACGGTCTGCCGCGACACGCCGAGCCTGTCCGCTAGGTCGGCCTGCGACCAGTCCCTGGCCGCCCGCAGCTCGCGCAATTTGTTTTTCACAGATACCTCCGCCATGAAAAAAACAAGCCGATCCAATAGTAAACGCACAAAATGTAGAGCGCCCATTCCGGCCGGAACTCGGGTGCGCCCATGTCACGGAGAAACAAGTAGCTAAAGCAGGTGAACCCCGTGGCCAGCCCGGAAAACGCCATCGCCTCGGTGGCAATCTTTCGCCGCATCTCATCCAGACCGGAGACGCAGCCGATGATGGTGGTGGCGAGATAAACCGTCGGCAACCCCGGCAGGAGCACTAGCCAATAGCGGTGCGGCAAGCGCTCGGCGTCCCAGGCGTTCAGCGCCACCAGCCCCAGCGCATATGTGACGAACCCGAGCGCCATTCGCAGCAGGTGTTTTTTTATTGGCGCTTTCATTTGAAACGACGGTTGAAAATCGTGTGGCCGAGAATATAAAAAAAGGTCAGCAGCAGGACTTCATGGCCGACGGTGCCGATGTCCCAACTTTTGCGTCCGGGGCAAATCGCCTCAAAGAAACCTGCGGCCTCCAAACGATGCCAGAGTAGGACGAAGAAAAATGTCGCGCTCACCGTAAAGAGGACTGCGGCCAGCGTGATGCGGCGGTGCAATTCGTCCATGCCGCGAATCCATTGCGCAAGGTTTCGCATCCAGAGCGGGAGGACGAGGAACGGAGCCAGCGCGATCACCGTCCGCCACGCGACGTCCAGTTGTCTCACCTGCTGCGCGAAAAAAAAGTCGCTCGCGCCTGACATGAGCACGGCCACCATGAGCCAGCCGTTTACCCGGCAGTCAGTGCGCCACGAGTATTGTTTGCTGCCACCGAGAAAAATTTCGTCGGGAATGTTTGGTTTGTCCATGCCCAGCTGTGTAAAGCATACTTGTCATTTGTCAAGCATGCTTGACATAATGTTTTGACCCACCGCTCAGGATGATGCCTCGCAAAGATTTGGGCGTGAAATATTTTCCGCCCCAGACGCGCAGACTGGCTGGCCCTTTCCGCTCACTGCGCCGTCCACCCGCCGTCCACCACCAGCATGCTGCCCGTGACGTAGCTCGCCGCGGGGCTGGCGAGGAAGATCGCGGCCCCCTGGATCTCCTCCAGCTTGGCCCAGCGTTTCAGCGCGGTCGCGCCGACAATGAACTTCATGCCCTCCTCGGTGTCGGCGATGGGCCGGTTCATCTCGGTGAGAAACGGGCCGGGGCACAGCGCGTTCACGAGCACGTTGTGCGGTGCGAGCTCGAGGGCGAGCGCGCGGGTCAGTTGCACGATGGCGCCCTTGCTCGAAGCGTAGGGGGTGCGGTTGGCCACGCCGACGAGGCCGAGTGCGCTGGCGAGATTGATGATGCGGCCGCCCCCGGCATGCTTCAAGTGCGGCACCACGGCCCGGCACGACAGCCAGGTGCCGTTGACGTTGGTATTCATCACCTGCTGAAACTGCGCGGGCGTCAGCTCGTCAATCGGGCCGCGGATGTTGATGCCCGCGCTGTTCACGAGAATGTCGAGGTGCCCGAGCTCGCGCCGCACGTCGGCGGCCATGGCCTCGGCCTGTTCCGGTACCGTTACGTCGGCCTGCACCCCGATGGCACGGCGGCCGAACTGGCGCGCGATCTCGGCGGCGGCGGCGCTGGCCTCGTCGAGATGGCGGCTTACGATGACGACCTCCGCGCCCGCCGAGGCCAGCGCGGACGCCATGGCGAGACCGAGGCCCTTCGAACCGCCGGTCACGATCGCGGCGCGGCCCGTGAGATCGAAGAGCTTGATTCCGGGGAGCATGGGAAATGCGGATTTCGGAATGCGGAACGTGGATTTGATCGAAGGCAAAGTGAGTTATCTGGAAACGGGGAACCAGTTGGCCCAACCGCGTCGCGGCCGTGTGCTCCTGATTTCTTGAGTTCCAGATGAGTGTCCAGATCCGCCTCCCCGTCAGGTCACCGTCATGTGCCGTGGCGTGATGATGAGCTCCGGCACGGTGGCGCGCGGCGGCAGCATCGCGACCGCGATTGCCATCGCGGCGACGTCCTCGGGCTGGAGCATGTTTGCGCGCTGTTCCGGCGGGGGCGGGACGGGCCGCTTGTCGAGGAGCGGCGTCTCGGTTTCACCCGGATAAAGATTGGTAACGCGCACGCCATCGGGCAGGGCCTCGAGGTTCGCAAATGTGCCGATGGCCGTCTGGGCAAATTTCGAGGCGGTATAGGGCAGGCCGGCGACTGGGTGCACCTGCACGCCGCCGACCGAGACGACATTGAGGATGAGGCCGCTCTTGCGCGCGCGCATCGCCGGCAGGACGGCGTGGATGCAGTTGAACGCGCCCGTGGCATTGATGGCCATCACGCGGTCGAAGTCCTCGGGGATGATGTCGGCAAAGGTGCGCTTCGGCACGTTGACGCCGGCGCAATAGACGAGGATGTCAATGGGGCCGGCCTCTGCCACCGTCCACGCGATCAGGTCGGCGACCTGCGCGCGGTTGGCGGCATCGCATGGCTTGGTGAGCAACGTGGTGCCGACGTCCGGAAGCTTTTTGGCCGCATCGAGGGATGCGGCGGTGCGGGCGGCAAGCACGACGCGCGCGCCCTCGCGCGCAAACGCCACCCCGATGGCCAGCCCGATGCCCGAGCCGCCACCGACAACTAGGACGATTTTGTGTTTGAGTGTTTCCATGGTAAAAAAAGCAGACTTGTCCCGGCTCTCCCGTGCCGGGCTGGCTGGTTTTGTCGCCCGCTTCGGGAGCAGCGGGAGGTTGCGAGCCCGACTGTCATGCCATTCTGTGGGTCTCGGCAAGGGTGCAGATTATTTGCTTGTTTGATTTCGTGCCGCAGCGTTTCCGTCCACGGGGTCTTCCGGACGGAGGTTTCCTGGCGCATGGCGCGACGCCGTCGGGCACGACGATGGCGGCCTCATGGCCCCGCGAGTGAGCCCCATTCCGGGGGTCGCACTCTCTCTATCCAAATAACCTCTGCTGGTGTAGCAACTGTCTTGCTGCGCCCTCCTCACCTCCGGCGTGGCACGGGCGTCCCGCCCGTGAATCCTCCCCTCCTTCCCACCACTCCTCCCATCCTGACTCCCACAATCACTCCCGCAACGTGCCGGCGGTTTTTTCGGCGAGGTAGCTGGCGTAGGTTTTCTCGATGCCGTCACGTAACACGGTCTTCGCGCGCCAACCGAGTGCGGCGAGCTTGGAAACGTCCATCAGCTTGCGCGGAGTGCCGTCGGGCTTGGTGGCGTCCCATGTCACGCGGCCGGGAAAACCGGTGACGGCGGCGACGGTCTCGGTCAGCTCGCGGATGGTCACATCGGTGCCGGTGCCGACGTTGATGAGGTCGGGCGGGTTCTCCAGCCTCAGCAGGAACGCGCAGGCATCGGCGAGGTCGTCCACATGGAGGAACTCACGGCGCGGTGTGCCGGTGCCCCATGCGACGACCTCGGCGCGCTTTTCAATCTTCGCCTCGTGAAATTTGCGGATAAGCGCGGGCAGGACGTGCGAGTTCTGCGGGTGGTAGCTGTCGCCGGGGCCGTAGAGGTTGGTCGGCATCGCTGAGTGGTAGACGACGCCGTATTGCTGGCGGTAGAACTGCGCGAGTTTGAGGCCGGCGATCTTGGCCACAGCGTAGGCCTCGTTGGTCGGCTCGAGAGGACCGGTGAGCAGGCAGGTCTCGGGCATGGGTTGCGGGGCATGCTTGGGGTAAATGCACGAGCTGCCGAGGAAGAGCAAGCGCTTCACGCCCGCCGACCACGCGCCGTGGATGGCGTTCGCGGCGATGACGAGGTTGGAATAGATGAACTCTGCCGGATAGGCGCTGTTGGCATGGATGCCACCAACCTTGGCAGCGGCGATGATGGCGGCGTCGGGCTTTTCCTTGGCATAGAAGCGCTCGACGGCGGCCTGCGACGCGAGGTCGAGCGCGGCGCGGTCGCGCAGCACGAGCGTGACACCCGGCTCCCGCCCGAGGCGCCGCACCAGCGCGGCACCGACCATGCCCTGATGGCCTGCGATAAAAGTTTTCATCGTGCAGGAGCCTCATGCCACGGGCATCAGGGGCGCAAAGAAAAAAGGGCGGGGTGGCGGATTGATGGAAGGACGCAGGCTTGCTGCGCCCTTTGCGGCCGATGGTTTACCGGAGGGCGCAGCAAGACTGCGCTACACGGGCACTGAATTTTTGATTCGTGTGTCAGAAGGTGGGGGTG
>CAIQBC010000021.1 GCA_903869955.1 uncultured Opitutia bacterium | reverse complement strand
GCGGATGAGTCGGCGGTGTACATGGGTATGGGGTTTCTCGGTTTTCAGCTCTTCAGCCATTCAGATTTTTTCGTCCCTCGCGCCTCGGCGTAGAGCGTCTCGAACTGCGCGAGGGCGTCGGCCAGCGCGTCGCGCAGCGTGTCGAGCTGCTTGGGTGAGAGCCGCAGCAGGCTCTCCCGGCTCGTCACGATCTGGCGCAGGCCATAGACGCGCTCCGCCACTTCGCCGAAAAAGTCCTCCATCGTCGCCTGCCCTGAGCCCGTCGAAGGGTCCTCCTCGGCCTGCTCCAGCGCGGTCTTCAGGCCCACGCCCTTGATGCCGTGCTTGATCAGCAGCTCGTTGAGCGAGCACTCGCCCACGAAGCCCTGGAGTTTCTCCATGAAACGCCGGGTCGTCGCGCTGTCGCCCAGCTCCAGCGCGGTCTGGTCGCCCGGCAGCGCCAACAGGTCGGGCTTCTGCACGCGCGTCCGCTCGACGAAGGCCAGGGCGAGCCGCATGTAGTTGTTCGCCTGCGATTTTTTCACCGCCGGCAAATTTCCACCGCTGGTGGAGATTTGCTCCACCCACGCGCCAAACTTGCCGTGCGGCATGGACGCCTTCACCCGGTGCAGCGTGAGGCCGGCGAGCACCGCGCCCATCGCGGCCTTCGACTCCATCTGGTTGACCGCGGCGCATTGCACGACCGCGGCGGACTGGAGTTTTTTGACCCCGTCCTTTTGGACGGTCAGCTCAGGTGCGGCCAGCACCGTGAGCGCGTGTTTTTTGGCGGCGGGTTTCATGGGTGGGAGGGGGAGAAAGTTTTCCCAGCGGCCAGGAGCGTGGTGTCCGAGGTGGCTCCGGCTTGGCCCAGAGGGGCGCTTGGTTGTGACTTCGTTGCCGGCGCGGCCGGCTGGGAAATGGTGGGGCGTGGTTTCATGCGTGGTTGGTCTTGAGGCTCGCCTGGAGCTCCATGATCAGCGTGCGGCGGGTGGCGGCCGGCAGGCTCGCGATAAACTGCGCCCGCAGGCCGCCGTTCACCCGCGTGACGACGAAGTCGCAGTAGGCCTCGATGGGCACGCGGAAGCTCGGCCTCACCGCCGCGCTGGATTTCCCGTTGAGCGCCGGGATCGAGCCGTCTGCGATCAGCGCGACCACATGCTTGGGCGAGTAGCCGAGCCGCTCGGCGATCTCCGAAACCATCAGCGTCGTGCGCCCCGGAAAGTCCAGCGACGGGAGGAAGTCGAGCTGCGTGCTCATGCGCCGACCCTCCGTTTGAAGTCCAGCGCCAGCTCGCCGTGGCGGCGTTCGATTCCCTCCAGCTCGTCCGCCAGCGCGCGCAGCTCACGGTGCTGCTTGGGGGTGCCGACGATCTCGGCCAGCGCGCGGTAGAGTTTCACGCGCTCGCGCACCGGCTCGGCCTCAAGCCGCGTCAGCACAAACTTGGAGATGGCGGTGAGCGGTTTCACAGCGCGTGAATTTTGAGGATGACTTTCTGCGCGATCTTCCCCTGCCGTTCGCCGCGCACGGCGGCCTTCACGGTGCGCTCGTTGAAACCGTGGGCTTGGCTGAACGCGCGGTAGCTGAGGCCGTGCAGCGTGAGCTTGGCGCGAAGGCGGCGTTTTTTAGATGTTGACGGGGGAACCATTTTTAGACTCTGTGTCTAAAAAGACACGGTCTATTTTAGACTTTCGCAAGCATTATTTTGCACTCCCCTCAATTATTTTGAACTCCTTCGGTATCCGCCTCCGCGCCCTCGTTGAGCAACGTGGGACAGTCGAAAACGCCATCGCACAGATCGGCGTTAGCCGTGGCACGCTCTTCAACTGGTTCAAGCGCGCCAGCCCGCCGCCTGGCCCCGAAAAGGTGAAAAAACTGCGCGCCTGGCTGGGGGACGAGGCGGAGTGGATTTTGAACGGTGTGTCTAAGAAAATGCCGGCCTCGGACGGCCGCATCGTCCAAATTACCGAAAAACTCCGCCCCATCCCCATCGTCTCTTTTGCCCACGCCGGCGAGGCGGCCAACTACGAGCAGCTCGCCGCGCACGAGCAGGAGCAGATGTTCACCGCCTCCAGCGATCCCAAGGCCATCGCCATCGTCGTCGAGGGCGACTGCATGTCGCCCAAGATCGAGCCGGGCGACCGGGTCGTGCTCAACCCCAGCCGTATGCCCCGCAACGGCCAGCCCTGCGTGACCAAGCTCCGCAACGACGGCGTCATCATCCGCCTTTTCCACCGGGAGGATGCCAAGACCATCCGCCTGATCTCGATGAACCGTGAGCTGTATCCTGACACCCTCCTGAAGGCCAACGAGTATCGCTGGTGCTGGCCCGTCGAGGAGCTGGTGCGGAAAAAATTTTAGCCGCCATGTCCTAAGCTCGATCCAAGACTGAGCCACGCGCTTTCCCCATGAAGCCTTTCCCCACGCACAATCCCCTCGCAGGCTTGCTCTAACCGTTAAAATCAGAACCTTCATCCT
>CAIQBC010000020.1 GCA_903869955.1 uncultured Opitutia bacterium | reverse complement strand
TGACCGGTCCGGAATTGCGCAAGGTCACCCTCGCACCCGGCGACGTAAGAGGCGGCATGCTCACGATGGGCAGTGTCCTGATGATCACGTCCAACCCCACCCGCACTTCGCCGGTCAAACGGGGCAAATGGATTCTCGACAACATTCTCGGCTCACCCACGCCCCCGCCGCCACCCAACATCCCGGCCTTGGAGGACACGAAACCCAAGGATGCCACTCACATTCCCACTTTGCGGGAGACGATGGCCATCCACCGTGAAAACACCCTGTGCGCGTCATGCCACGACCGGATGGACCCGCTCGGACTCGCGTTGGACAACTTCAATGCGCTCGGGCAGTGGCGCGACCAGGAATTTTCCCAGCCGATCGACCCCTCCGGGAAACTGGCCTCCGGCGAAGCCTTTGCTGACATCCGGGGACTGAAGAAAATTCTCACCAGCAGCCACAAAATCGAATTCTACCGTTGCCTGACCGAAAAATTGCTCACCTATGCCCTCGGGCGCGGCATGGAATATTACGATGTTGCCACCGTTGATACCATCGTTGATAATCTGGCCCGCACGCAGGGAGAGTTTTCGACGTTATTGATGGGGGTGATCGAGTCCGTACCTTTTCAGCAGCAGCGCACCTATTCCGATCCAGCTCCAGATGCCGTCAAAGCAGCCCCACGTTTAACCCAAACCAAACCATGAAGACGAACCGTTCCCCCCATCGCAATATTGCCGCCGAGCAGTTCAGCGGCATCAGCCGTCGGCATTTCCTGCGCGGCCTCGGCGTGACGATGGCCCTGCCGGCGCTCGAGTCTTTCCTGCCCCGCGTCAGCGCCGCCGCGCTCGCCGAGGCCACGGCCGCCGGTGCCGTGACCGCCACGGGCGCCCCCCTCCGCCTCGCCTTCTTCGAGTTCGCCAACGGCACCTACCCCGACAAGTGGTGGCCCACCGGCGAAAACCAGGATTTCGTGCTCAACGAAACGATGGAATCCATGACCGGCCTGAAGGATAAAATCCAGATTCTCGGCGGTCTGGCCCTCGAACCCGCCACCGCGGGCCCGGATGGCGCGGGTGACCATGGCCGCGCTGGCGGCTCGTTTTTGACGGGCGTGCGCGTGAAGAAAACCCAGGGCGCGGATTTTCATTCCGGCATTTCCGCCGACCAGATCATTGCGCAGCAGGTGGGCCAGGCCACTCCGTTTAAATCGCTGGAAATCTCCTGCGACACCCTCCGGACCGCCGGTGACTGCGACAGCGGCTACGCCTGCGTGTACCAGCACAACATGGCCTGGCGCTCGCCCACCTCCCCCCTCGCGCCCGAGGTCAACCCGCGCTTTCTCTTCGAGCGCCTGTTTGGCTCGGGTTCGCCCGCCGAGCGCAAGCAAAACCTGCTCATGCGCCAGCAACAGCAGCGCTCCATCCTCGACTTTGTTTCGTACGAGAGCGGCAGCATCGGCCGCGAGCTGGCGTCTGCCATGAAGGGACCCCGCGGCTCCGCCGAGCTCTCCACCCGCGACAAGGAGAAAATTGACCAGTATCTCACCAGCGTCCGCGAGATCGAGCAACGCATCGAGCGGGCCGAAAAATCCGTCGCGGACCGCCCCGACCCTGGCATCGCCACCCCGGCCGGCATCCCCGCCAGCTTCACCGAGTATGTGCGCCTGAACATGGACATGCTCCATCTCGCCTTCATGACGGACAACACGCGCATCGCCACCTTTCTGCTCGCCGGCGAAGGCAGCAACCGCGACTTCACGGAAATCGGCATCCCCGACGGCCACCACTACTGCACCCACCACGGCAACAGGCCTGAGTTGGTCGCCAAGACCTGTGTCATCGACAAATGGTACGCCTCGCAGTTCGGGTACTTCCTCGATAAAATGGAGAAAACGAAGGACATTGACGGCAAATCCCTGCTCCACAATTCCATGATCGTTTACGGCTGTGGCAATGGTGACGGCAACCGCCACACCCACGCCAATCTGCCTGTCATCCTCGCCGGCAACGGCGGTGGTACGCTCAACGCCGGCCGCTTCATCCAGCACGAACCCGCCCCCCTCACCAACCTGTATCTCAGCCTGATGGATCGCATGGGCGTGAAAGACATGGAGCGCTTTGGCGATTCGACCGGCCGCCTGGCCAACATCTGAGCTGCAGTTTTTTGCCACCGCTTCGGCCCCAGCTTCCTCCGCTCCCGCCACACGATTTCTGAAAGTTATTTTTTCGAGAAAGTGCACTGCGGGGCGCGGTGGTGGCGGATGCTGCGGGTGGCAACGTAGCGACACGTTTCGCCGGTATTTATTTTGTTCCTCTCCCGCGGTAGCACACTGGGGGTCATGGTCGGCCCGCGAACTCACGAACCACCCAGGCGGTTGACATCCCGCCACCGGGCGTGGACACTTCGCCCGGCCTGCTACCCTAGGTCATTTTCTGGCCCGGCAACCGGGCTTTCCCGTCCCCACCGCGATCATCCTCAACCCCCACCCCACCATGAAATCCAAGATCCTCGCCCTCGCCCTGCTGCCCTTGCTGCCGGTGCTCCCGGCCATGGCCCAGCCGGCCGCGCAGCCCGCCGCCCCCGACACCCCGCCCGTCGAGGACTTCAAGCCCGCCTCCTCCAACCAGGACGGCAAACAGTTTCCCGCCGTCAATTCCGAGCGCCGCGTGCGCTACAGCATCCGGGCGCCGCAGGCCCAGAGCGTCAGTGTGGGCTCCACCGCCCTCACGAAGGGCGAGGACGGCGTCTGGACGGGCTTCTCGCGCCCGCAGGACGAGGGCTTCCACTATTACACGGTCGCCATTGACGGCTTGCAGGTGCCCGACCCCAACAGCCTGTATTTCTACGGCTCCAGCCGCTGGGGCAGCGGTATCGAGATTCCTGCCGCCGACCAGGATTTTTACGTGCTGAAAAACGTCCCTCACGGCCAGCTCCGCGAGGTCCATTACTTCGCCCAGAGCACCAACTCAGTCCGCCGCGCCTACATCTACACCCCGCCCGAGTACGACAAGAACCCCGCCGCACGCTACCCCGTGCTCTATCTCCAGCACGGCGCGGGTGAGGACGAGACCGGCTGGGGCGCACAAGGGCACACCGGCCAGATCATGGACAACCTCATCGCCGAGGGGAAGGCCAAGCCCTTCATCATCGTGCTGGAGAACGGCGGCAACATCGGCGGCGGTGGTGCGGGCGGCGGCCAGCGCGGCCCGCGGGCCGGCGCTCCCCCTGCCCCGGGTGGCGCGGCCCCGGCTCC
>CAIQBC010000019.1 GCA_903869955.1 uncultured Opitutia bacterium | reverse complement strand
TCCTGGCTCCTCCCGCCTGACTCCACTCCGCCCATGCCCGACCCGATCCTCGACTCCGGTAACGACGCGATCTACACGCTCCGCACGACCGCGCCCGGCCCCGCCGGCAGCCTGCCGCTCGAGCCCGCGCGCCTGCGGGAGATGTCGAGCGGGGAGCTCTTTGGCTGGACGCAAAACGCCGGCATGGGCTGGTCGCCCGCCGCGATGCTCGGCAAACAGTTTCTCATCCTCAGCACGCAGGGCGGCATCCGTGCGCCCGACGGCACGCCCATCGCGCTCGGCTACCATACCGGGCATTGGGAGGTCGGCCTCCTGATGGAGGAGGCCGCGCGCACGTTCAAGGCCGCGAAAGCCATCCCGTTTGCCGCCTACGTCAGCGACCCGTGCGACGGCCGTTCCAACGGCACGGCCGGCATGCTCGACAGCCTCGCCTACCGCAACGATGCCGCCATCGTGCTCCGCCGCCTCATCCGCTCGCTGCCCACGCGACGCGGCGTGCTCGGGATCGCCACCTGCGACAAGGGCCTGCCCGCAATGCTGCTCGCGGTGGCCGGCTCGCCCGACCTGCCTTCCGTGATTGTGCCGGGCGGCGTCACGCTGCTCGCCGAGGAGGCCGAGGACGCCGGCAAGGTGCAGTCGCTCGCCACGCGTTTCGCCCGCGACGAGGTGACGCTCGGCTACGCCTCCGACATGGGCTGCCGCGCCTGCGGCTCGCCCGGCGGCGGTTGCCAGTTCATGGGCACGGCGGCCACCAGCCAGGTCGTCGCCGAGGCGCTTGGCCTCACCCTGCCCCACGGCGCGCTCGCTCCCTCCGGGGCGGAAATCTGGCGCGACCTCGCGCGCCGCTCCGCCACCGCCCTGCTCGCGCTCGACGCCGCCGGCACGACCACGCGCGGCCTGCTCACCGACGACTCCATCCACAACGCGATGGTCTGCCATGCCGCCGTCGGCGGCTCGACCAACCTTGTCCTGCACGTCCCCGCCTTTGCCCACGCCGCCGGGTTGAGCAGGCCGACGGTGGACGACTGGGCGCGCATCAACCGCGAAGTGCCACGCCTGGTGGACTCGCTGCCCAACGGCCCCAAGTTTTACGCCACCGTGCAGGTGTTTCTCGCCGGCGGCGTGCCCGAGATGATGCTCCACCTGCGCGAGCTCAATCTGCTGAAGCTCGATGCCCTCACCGTCACGGGGCGCCCGCTCGGTGAAAACCTGGTCTGGTGGGAAAAAAGCGAGCGGCGGAAGCGTCTCCGCGAAAAACTTTTCGCGCTCGACGGCATTGATCCCGACAACGTCATCATGTCAAAGGCCCGCGCCCAGGAGCGCGGCCTCACCAGCACCATCACCTTTCTGCGCGGCAATCTCGCGCCCGAGGGCGCGTTGGTGAAAAGCACGGCCATCGCCCCGCAGGTGATCGGTGCCGACGGCGTGTTCCGCCACGAGGGGCCGGCGCGCGTGTTCACGAGCGAGGCCCATGCCATCGCCGCCGTGAAATCCGGCAGCGTGCAGCCCGGTGACGTGATGGTGCTCATCGGCATCGGCCCCGGCATCGGGATGCCCGAGACGTTCCAAATCACCTCCGCGCTCAAATATGTGAAGGACGGCCACCGCATCGCGCTCGTCACCGACGGCCGCTTCTCCGGCGTGTCCACCGGCGCGTGTGTCGGCCACGTCAGTCCCGAGGCGTGGGCCGGCGGGCCCATCGGCCGGTTGCGCGACGGCGACCGCGTGCGGCTCGTGGTGGATACGCGCGAGCTCACCGGCAGCGTCGAGGCCGTCTCGCTCTCGGCGGCCGAGCTGGCCGCCCGCCCCCTGCATCCCCAGCTCAAACTCGATGAACGCGTGCCCGCCGACACCCGCCTCTGGGCCGCGCTGCAAAACGCCAGCGGCGGCACCTGGGCCGGCTGCGTCTATGATCCGGACCGCATCGCGCACCTGCTCAAGCTGGGCCTCGCGGCGGAAGCCTTTGCCAAGGCTCCGGGTTCGTAAGTCAGGGCGGCCCGAAACTGCGGTCCTGGCTGGTGCATCGGGCCGCGCGCGCGACCGCACCCAAAGATTATTAAAATAATTCCTTTGCTTTGTTGGCTCGGTCCCTTCGTTACTGACCCTTTGCGCTTGGATGTTGAGCAGAGGCTGACGGCGCATGCAGCCACATAATCCATGCTCAATTTCCTGTCCCTTGCCGGACACTCACCACGCTTTGCGCGCATTGCGCCCGCCCCGTCATTCTTGCCGTCCACCGGGTGGTCCGCCGCCCTGCTGCTCCTGCTGTTGCCCTTCGTCCCCGGCCTCCAAGCCCAGACCGCGATCACCTCCGACGTTTGGAACGCCCCCTCCACCTGGGACAACTCCCGCGTGCCCGGCGCTGGCGACAACGTGGTTATTGACAGCGGCAACACGGTCACGCTCGATGTCGGCAGCAACTCGCTGGGCATCCTCAAGGTCGGCAATTCCGGCGATGGCGCGCTGGATCTCGCGGGCAACTCGTTGTTCAACACGTTTGCCCAGCTCGGTTTTAGCGGCGGTTCCACCGGCACGGTCACGGTCTCCCTCGGGTCCTTGTGGATCAACAGCAACAATCTGACCGTGGGCAACAACGGCACCGGCCTGCTGACCATCAGTGGCGGCACCATCACGGCGCCCACCGTCCAGCTCGCGACCGCCGGCAGCGGTGCGGGCACGATCAACCTGAATGGCGGCGTGCTCGCCAGCGGGCAGGTCATCCGGGGCGGCGGCTCCGGCAGCGGCCAGCTCAACTTCAACGGCGGCGTCCTGAGTGCCACGGCCAATGCGGTCAGTTTCATCTCCGGCTTCGGGACGGGGGATGTCCAGATCGCCTCCGGCGGTGCGACCATCAACTCCAATGGCCATAACATCGGCATTGCGACCGTCATTCAAGGTGCTGGCGGCCTCACCAAACAGGGGGGCGGCACCCTCACGATCTCGGCCGACAACACTTACGCCGGCACCACCACCATTTCCGCCGGCACCCTGCAACTCGGCGCGGGGGGCGCGAGCGGCAGCGTCGCAGGCAACGTCGCCGACAAAGCCTCCCTCGTGTTCAACCGCAGCGGAACTGCCACCTACGCGGGTAACATCTCCGGCATCGGCTCCGTGCAGCAGGCCGGCCCCGGGACCCTTGTTCTCACCGGCAGCAACACCTATACCGGTGCGACCACCATCAACTCAGGCACTTGTGCAGCGGAAAGAAGGCGAAATCGTTTTGCACGCGGACGCGAAAGGATTGGCGTTGCTCATCGCTGCGCTCGAACGTCTCAAAAAGACAGCGGAAGAAGGTGCGTCCGATCACGACCACTTGATGACGCCAGCGTGGGCTGGCACCGAATTATCAGAGAAGAAAGGTGCCGAGGCTGGCGCGTTGATTCATCACTTGAAAATCTACGGATGGAGCGAAGAGGCTGCGAAGGAGCATGGATTCCGCGAATAAAGAAGATGCCCAACCAGCTGCCAGAGCCAACCCTCGGGAGTTGTGCTGACTCAGGTATATAATTATCCAAGTTAGGACGCTAATCGGTAGTGGCACAGTTTGAATTCGTGCGTCGGGAGGTAGGGTCGCCTCACCGAGGCGACCGCGGACGGCACTCCGAGCCGTCCCTACCAAACTGACCCACTACCAAAAATCGCCTCCGCGCTGTCGGCAGCTGGCAGGGGAAAATTTTTTGTGTGTGAAATCAAGTCCGACCGGCTACGAGGCATTTCATTTGTCGTCTTCGTCCCAGCGGCGCCGGAAGGTCACGACACTGGCACCCGCTTTGCCATGGAGATAGAGCTGCTTGATGTCGCCCAGACGCGTGATAATCCACGGCATGACGGTGTTGCCACCGTTCTTGGAGAAGACGAGGTCGTCGGCGAGAAAAACACAGGAATGAAAGGCGTTGCCCTTCTCATCGAGAAAAAAGAGCACGTCGCCAAAGGTGGCCGGACCGGTCACGCGGTTGTAGTCCTCCAGCACCTCGCTGGCGGCGAACTTGAGGTCGAGGTAGATATTTTGGCGGGTGTAATTGAAAAAATTGAGCGAGGTCCAGTGGCAGTTTGGCGTCTGGCCGGTGCGCTCCAGCTCGGGCGTGGTGTAGGCGTAGGCGAGGCGGCGCGGGAGCGGCGGGAGCAGGTGGACGAGGTCGAGCCGCCCGCCGCCGACCATCTCGGCGGTGGCATTGAGCATCGGGAGCGAGTCTTTGCGATGGTAGTCCGCGCTCCAGTAGCGGCGGAGCACCGACAGGTCGTCGGTGGCGTCCACTTTGAGATCGGCCGTGACCGCCCGCGTGCGGGTGAGAATCTTGATCCAACGGCGGGCCTCATTGTCGCTGGCGGCATGGCCTAGCAGCACCTGGAAGTCACTGAAAAGCATGGCGTCACCATCGTGCCAGGCGAGCTGGTGGACCAACGCGACCATCTGGTCGGGCAGGCCGGTGCCGCGCAACCATTCGTCCACATTGCCATCGGGCACGAGCACCGGGTCGTGGTGGAAATTATTTTTGGGATGCTTCGCCAGCTCGCGGTAGATGGCGTCGCGCACGGCGGGCTTGAGCGCTTCAATGTCGGCGATGGTGGGATAGAGCGTGAACACCCCTTCTTCGTCACGGCGGGCGCGGGGATCGGCAAAGAGCCGGTCGCGCACGGCGTCATCGAGGCCGGTCGGGGCCAGCAGCCCGCGCACCACGGCCGGCGTGCTGTCGGCAAAGGACCAGCGCGGCTGCGGGTTGGGCATCGGAAAATCCTCCAGGATCGCCTCGGGGGCGGTGAGGTAGATCGTCTGATACTCGATGCGGCCCCAAGGGCCGGGCTGGCTTTCCTTGAAGCCCGGCGTGGCAGCGGCTCGCGCCAAGGGCGGCACGAGCGCGAGGAGCGCAAAGGCCAGCCCCGCAACGGGAGCAAGGCGACGAGGGAGGAAGAGGAGGCGCATGAGGCGTGAGAAAGGCCGCAGGACCGGTGAAATTACACAGCCACAAGACGATGGCGCAAGTCGGAGGTTGCAAATGATTTGATTTTTTTGGCCTGCCTTCCAACCAAACTCTCGCCGGGGCGGCATTTTCCCCTGATCCATGTCTGAACCAGATTTTTACCCGAAGTCCGCAAAGCCGCGATAATGCAGGAGCCCGGTGGGGTGTCGCCTTCCCTGCCCTGCCACCAAGCTGCCCAACAGGTGCATTTTGTGTGCATGCCGGGTGCGGCTTTCCGCCTCCTCTCAAATTGGTGCTCGGGACAGGACTCGAACCTGCACGCCTTACGGCACACGCCCCTCAAACGTGTGTGTCTACCAATTCCACCACCCGAGCATCAGCTGAAAAAGGGGAACGCGACTAGGAGCGAGTCCGCCGACGTTGTCCAGCCCTGAAATCGGATTTTTTTGGCGGCGTTCTACCGGCACCGGCCCCACTGGCCGGGGCCCATCCAGCCTCGGACAACCCGGCAGCGGTCGGCGTGCCCGACCGGCGGCCCACCGCATCAGCGCACCGTGACCGTCACCGTGCGGACGGTGCCGCCGGAGGAATAGAGCGAAAGGACGTTGTCACCCGGCTTGAGGAGCAGGCGGGCGGCCGCGAGATCTGCCACGTCGGTCTGGTTGATCTGGACGATGATCTGGCCGGGCGCGAGCTGGGTGGCGTAGGCGGAGTTGTTTTTGACGTCGGTGACGATCAGGCCGCCGGTGAGACTGGCGGCGCCTCGCAGCCCGCTCGCCCGCGCGGTGGTGGGGGTGAGGGGAATGGCGCGGACGCCCGGGAGAAGGTCGCTGAGGGTCTCGTCGAGTTTCGCGAGGCGGACATTGCGGGTGTCGGCCTTGCCCTCGTGGAGGAGTTTCACGACGACATCGCTGCCGGGCGGCATTTGCGAGACGGTGAGCCGGAATTCCTGGATGGACGTGACGGCGTGGCCGCCAACGGCGGTGATGACATCGGTGGTTTTGAGTCCGGCCTTGGCGGCCGGGCTGTCGGCCGCGACCTCGAGGATGACCACCCCCTTGGTTTCCTTGGGCAGCTTGGCGGCGTCGGCCCGCTCAGCGGTGAGGGTTTCCCCCCCGACACCGAGGTAGCCGCGCACGACCTTGCCGCCGTGCTCGACGAGGTTGCGCATGATGCTGGCCACCAAGTTGACGGGGATGGAGAAACCGATGCCAATGCTCCCCGAGGAGGGCGAGATGATGGCGCTGTTGAGGCCGACGAGCCGGCCCCTGGCGTCCACCAGCGGGCCACCGGAGTTGCCCATGTTGATGGCAGCGTCGGTCTGGATGTAGTCCTCGTAGCCGCCGACATCGTCGAGGATGCCGAGATCCGTGCGGCCCTTGGCTGAGACGATGCCGCTGGTCACGGTCTGGCCGACCCCAAGCGGGTTGCCGATGGCAAAGACGATGTCGCCGACGCGGAGCTTGTCGCTGTCGGCGAGGGTGAGGGCGGGGAGCTTGGCGGCGTCAATCTTGATGACCGCAATGTCGGTCTTCTCATCGGCACCGATGATCGTGGCTTTGAACTCGCGGTTGTCGGCCAGGCTGACGGTCAGTTCGTCGGCCCCCTCCACGACATGGTTGTTGGTCAGAATGAATCCATCAGGCGAGACAATGACGCCCGAACCGAGGCCCTCCTGCTTGCGCGGAGTTGCGGAGCCGCCACCGCGACGCAAGCCGGCAGGCCGGCGCACGAGCACCGTCGAGTGCACGGACACGACGGCCTGCTGCACCGGCTCCAGCATGTCGGCATAACTGTTGACGTGTCCACCCGTGCCCGCGCCAATCGGCGAGGGGTCCACCTTGAGCGCCGGCATGGTGGCTGGCGGCGCGGGCTTCTCCTCGGCGGCCAGCAGGAGGCCGAGCGCGGACAGGGCGAGCGCCGCGAGCGGCAGGAGGCGGAGGGGAAGACGCGCAGGCATGGTGGTATGGGTCGGCCGGTAGGACGGAAGCCCAAAGCTTCCAGATGGCAAATGACGTGGCGGGGCGGGTGGATGTTTCAGACCCAGGCGCGTTAAAAACCTTTGATCTTGAACAGGCTGGTCACGCTCTCGTTGGAGTGGATGCGGACGATGGCATCGGCGAGGAGGTGACCGATGTTGAGCACGCGGATCGGCAGACTGCGCGCCTCAACGGGGATGGAGTTGGTGGTGATGAGCTCATCAATGTCCCCGGCGGCCAGGCGTTCATAGGCGAGGGAGTTGAGCAGCGCGTGGCTGACGGCGGCCCTGACGCTCAGCGCACCGTGGGCGCGGAGGAGCTTGGCGGCGTTGACGAGCGTGCCCGCGGTTTCCGTGATGTCATCCACGATGAGCACGTCCTTGCCGGCCACCTCGCCGACGATGTTGACCGGTTCGACGGTGGTGGCGCTGGTGCGTTTTTTCCAAACCATCCCCAGGCCGGTGCCGAGGAGATTGGCGTAGGCGGCGGCCATCTTCATGCCGCCCACATCCGGCGAGACGACGACGAGGTTGTCGCAACGGATGGTCTCGAAGTGCTTGAAAAAAACCGGCGAGGCGAAGAGATGGTCAACCGGGATGTCGAAGAAGCCCTGGATCTGCTGCGAGTGCAGGTCCATCGTGAGGATGCGGTTCGCGCCGGCGGCGACCAGCAGGTTGGCGACGAGCTTGGCGGTGATCGGCACGCGGGGCTGGTCCTTGCGGTCCTGGCGCGCGTAACCGTAAAACGGCATCACGGCGGTGATGCGCTGGGCCGACGCCCGGCGGGCGGCATCAATCATGATCAGCAGCTCCATGATGTGCTGGTTCGTCGGCGTGCAGGTGGACTGGACAATATAAATGTCCTGACCGCGGATGTTCTCGTCAATTTTGACGAAGGTCTCCCCGTCCGGGAAACTCGTGACCGTGGCCGCGCCCAGCGGTACGCCGACATGGCGGCAGATGTCCTCGGCGAGAGGACGGTTGGAGTTACCGGAGAAAATTTTCAGCCGTGGCTCGCTCATGTGAGGCGACAGCGTGACGAGATTGTCACGCGGCGGAAGACTTTTTTAGCCGGGCGATCTCCGCCTCCATTTCGCCCACCCGGCGAAAGAGGTCGGGCAGGCGCTGGCGGAGGATGTTGATGCGCTGCTCAAGCTGGAACGGGAGGCTGGGGCTGCCCTTCGCCTTGCTGCCGGGGGCGAGATCGGTGCGCACGCCGCTCTGGCCGTCAATCTGGGCCCCCCGGCCGACCGTGAGATGGCCCGCCAGCCCGGACTGTCCGCCCATGACCACATAGTCGCCCAAGGTCGTGCTGCCGGAAATGCCCACCTGCGCACAGAGGAGGCAATGGCGGCCGATGACGACATTGTGCGCGACCTGCACGAGGTTGTCGATCTTCGTGCCCTCGCCCACGACCGTGCGGCTGAAACGCGCCCGGTCGAGGGTGGAGTTCGCGCCGATCTCAACGTCGCGCTCCACGATCACCTGGCCGACCTGCGGCACCTTCTCATGCCGGCCGGCGACAAACTCATAGCCAAAGCCGTCGGAACCGACCACGACACCGGCGTGCAGCCGCACGCGCTCGTGCAGCTCGCACTCGGCGGCCACGACCACGCCCGGCATCAGCCAGCAGTCGTCGCCCACCCGGGCGTTGCGTCCGAGAAAAACCTGCGCCTGCAAATGGGTCCGCTCGCCCACGACTGCGCCCTCCTCGACCACGCAAAGCGGTCCGACGGTCGCGCTGGCGGCCACGCGCGCACCCGGCGCGACCACCGCGCTGGCGTGGACGCCGGGCGCGGGCCGGGGCCAGAGCGCCTGCTCCAGGCGCGCGCACACGCGGGCGAGGGCCAGGGAGGGATTTTGGACCAAGAGAAAAAGTTGGTTTACGCCTGGCTCACCTGCGTAGCCGAGCGGCAGCAGCACGACGGAGGCGGCAGTGGCGGCGACCTCGCTGCCGTATTTGGCGTTGCCGAGAAACGCCAGCTCGCCCACCTGCGCCGTGGCGAGCGACGCGAGGCCACGCACGGTCACGCTGGTCGCGCCCTTGGTGGACAGGGGGTGGACGATGTCCGCAATCTCGGCGGCACTGAGGGCGATCTGCATGGGGCCAGTCTGGGCCGGGCGTGCTCGGCATGGCAATGCCACAAGCGGCGCGGCCCGAAATAATTCCTGCCCCTTGGACAAAAAAACACCCCGCACGCACAGGAGCGGGGCGGGGTGGCCAACGCAGCGGATGTCGCGCTCAGGGCGACTTGGCGGGGAAGACGATCGAGGGCGCGGCCGTCTCCGGCGTGGCCGTCTTGATGGGCGGGAGGGTCGTCGTGGCCGCAGCCGCGGGCGGCGGCGTAGCGTGGCCGGCATTGAGCGACTTGATCACCTCGTCCGTGATGTCCGGGTAGCTCTCGTCGAACCAGAGGAAGGTGCTCGTGGCGAAGGCCGTGTTGTTGGACTTGTCAATCAGCATGTTCGCGCCCTTCTGCTTGGCGATGGCCTTCGCGGCGGTGGTGATTTTCGGGATCGTGATATCCTTGTAGGTGTTAAACTGCGCGCGGAGCCGCTCGGAGGTGGTCGTGGACAGTTGCTGGAGTTCATCGCCCTTTTTCTGGATCTGGTTGGTCAGGGCGACCCCCTCTTTTTCCGCGTCGGTTTTCGCCGCCTGGGTGATGGTGGGGTCGCCGTTCACCTTGGCGCGCAGGTCATTGAACCTGACGACGAGATCGTTGCGCTCCTTGAGGATGGTGTTGGCCTCCAGTTGGGCTTCATCCTGCAAATCCTTGAGCTTGGTGTTCTGGATGGAAGTCTCCCAGTAGCTGTCGTAAGCCTTGCTCAGGTCGAGAACGACGACCTTGGGCGCAGGCTGGGCGTGGAGGCCGACGGCGCCGAGGACAGCGAGCGTGGCGCAAAGGAAGGATTGGACGGATGATTTCATGGTGGAAAAAAAGTGTGGCCGCTCAGAAACGGGTGCCGATGGAGAAATTAAAACGCATGCCCTTGTTGTTGAGTTTGTCGGTCGTGGTCGGGAAGCCAAAGTCAAGGTTCAGCGGCGCGCCGTTCAGGAGCAAGCGCAATCCAAATCCGTAGTTGGCATTGTAGTGGCTGGGGCTGAAATCGTAGGCGTTGGCATTCACGAAACCGGCGTCGTAAAAGACCGCGAGGCGGACGGGGTGGACCAGGTCGAAAGAATACTCGGCGCTGGCCAGGCCGTAGCTCTTGCCCCCAATCGGCTCGCCCGAGGCGGGATCCTTGGGCCCGACCTCGCGGTAGTCGAAGCCGCGCAGGGTGTAGGGGCCGCCGAGGAAAAAGCGGTCGAAATAGGGCACGTCCGTGCTGCTGCCGTAATTGTCAATGACGCCGAGCCGGCCAACGAGGCCGAGCACCTGGGATTGCGACTGGAAGATCTTGAAGAACTGCGAACCGCGCGCCTCCAGGTGGTAGTAGTTCACTTCGCCGCCAAACGGGCCGCCGGCCACCTCGGCGGTGAACTCGGCGCGGTTGCCGGACGAGGTGTTGATCAGGCGGTCGCGGATGTCGCGGCTGATCGTCACGCCGACCTTGGAGACGAGCTGCGAGCCGGCCAGCGCCTGGATGAAGGCCGGTGCCGTGGGGTCAATCTTGTTGATGTCCACCGACTCGATGGTGTAGGTGAGCTGGCCCTCGATGTCGCCCACGCCGATGAACTTGTTGCCGAAGCCGGGCACGATGACCTTGCGGAGATAGACCTGCGCGCCGGTGCGGATCTCGTCATACAGGGTGCTGTTGAAGCTGCTCGAGCTGCGATATATGGAGAAGCCGAGCGCCAGTTTTTTCTGAAAGAGCCAGGGCTCCTCGAAGGACAGCAGGGCTTCGCTGGACCGGGTGCCAAGCTGCAGGAGCAGGCGGAATTTCTGGCCCGCCCCCTCGTACAGCGAGCGCCGGTTGAACAGGTCGAAATTGGCCTGTGTGATCTCGGTGGTGAGGACGAGCCGCTCCAGCGAGCTGAAGCCGACGCCGAAATTGAGCGCCCCGGTCTGCGCTTCCTTCACCGCGACCTTGAGGTTGCGCCGGCCGGGGATGGCGGTCGCCTCGTCGGTCACCCTCACCTCGTCAAAGAAGCGGGTGTTCTCCAGCGTCTCCTGCGAAGCGCGCATCCGCACCGTGTCAAACACTTCGCCCGGCCCCAGGCTGAGCTCGCGGATGATCACCAGGTTTTTGGTCTTGGTGTTGCCCTCGACCTGGACGGACTCGACGTGAAACAGCTCGCCCTCGGTCACGACGTATTCGATGTCAATCACGGTGCCCGAGCCGGGGTGGGGTTGCGTCAGACGAACATTGGTCTCATCCCGCTGGGTGCCGGACAGGTAGCCCTTCCGGCCATAGGCGTCCTGCAACGCGCTCGTGTCGGCGACCATTTTCCCCGGCGCATAGATGTCCCCGGTCTTCTGCTTCAGCAGGCGCAACAGCTCGGCCGTGGGGATGATCGTGTTGCCGCTGATGGTGATGGTGCCGATGTGGAACTGGGGGCCTTCGATGACCGGAATGGTGATGGCGAGCTTGTCGGGCGTGGGATGGCCGTAGATGACTTTCTCGCGCGTCGGGATGCTCACATCCACGTAGCCCTGCTCCTGATAATAGTCGTGCACCTTCTTGAGGTCGGCCTCGAACTGCTCGTCCTGCAGGTAGCCCGAGCCGGTGATCCAGGAAAACCAGCCGCGGGTCGTCGTGTCCATCTCCTTGAGCAGGGTCTTGCTCTTCACGTGGTCGTTGCCCGTGAAATTGATCGCGGTGATGACCTCCTTGGCCCCCTCCGTGATGGTGAAGACCACCGTGGCGGTGCCGGCGGCGCCCACCGATCGGTCAATGCTGTACTCCACCTTCGCCTGGCCGTAGCCGGCCTTTTGGTAATAGTCCCGGATCGCGGCGGCGTCGCTGTGGACCTGCTGTTCGTCGAGCGCGGTGCCGGCCTTGGTTTTCACTTCCTTGGCAAAACCCGTGGTGAAAAACCCATCGGGCTTCAGCCGTGCGTTGCCTTCGTAGCGCACGGCCTGGACCCGGAGCTTGGGCGTTACCAGCACGGTGATGTCCACCGTATTGCCGGCCTGCTCGGTCGGCCGGATGTCCACTTGGGAAAACTGGCCGGTCGCATAGAGCGAACGCACGTCATGGTCCAGGTCCGGGCCGTCAAATTCCACGCCCTCGCGCAGGCGCATGTTGGCGCGCACGAACTGTTCGCCGACGGAGCTGCCCGGCGTCGCAAACTGCACGGTGATCTTGCCGACCTTGGCCGGCGCGGTGGCGGGGGTGGCCGGCTGCGCCCGGAGGCGCGGCGCGACCGCCGGGACGACGGCAACCAGCAGGGCAAACAGAAGGCAAAGGGCGCGGGGCGCAGGGCTAGGGCGTGAAGTTTTCAAAGCGGGTGATGTCGCGAAGGAAGGTGAGTTTCAGTTCTCCTACCGGTCCGTTGCGTTGCTTGGCAACCACTAACTCCACGGAGTCCGAGGCGACCTGGAATTTTTCGTCGGCGTCCTTCGGGCGTGAGAGCATGAGCACCACGTCCGCGTCCTGCTCAATGGAGCCCGATTCGCGCAGGTCGGCCAGCCGGGGCGTGCGGTTTTCCTTTTCCGACGCGCGGTTGAGCTGGCTGAGCACGATGACGGGGACGTTGAGCTCCTTCGCCAGCGCTTTCAGGCCGCGCGACGCCTCGGCGACCTGCTGCTCGCGCGGGAGCTTCGCGTCAGTCGGGCTGAGGAGCTGGAGGTAGTCCACAATCACGAGGCCGAGCTTCTGCCGCGCGTGGATGCGGCGGGCCTTGGCGCGCAGCTGCATGATCGAGAGCGCGCTGGAGTCATCAATGAAGATGGGGGCCTTGGAAAACTCGTCCGCCGCCGCCAGCAGGCTCTGCATCTCCTCGCCGTTCTGCTTGATGAAGCCCTCGCGCAGCAGCTTCATGTTGACGCGGGCGCGCGAGCACAGCATGCGCAGCGCGAGCTGGGCCGCGCTCATTTCCAGTGAAAACACCAGCGTCGCCGCCGCCTCGCCCTTGCGCGGCATGGCCGCCGCCTCCGCGAAGTTGAGCGCGAGGGAGGTCTTGCCCATTGAGGGCCGCGCCGCGAGCACGATCATTTCCGCCTTCTGAAAACCAAAGGTGAGCATGTCGAGATCTTTCAGGCCGGAGGTGACGCCCGTCAGCGCGCCGCGATGGCGCAGCATCTTCTCGATCACGACAAACGCCTCCTTGATCGGCTCGCGCATCGGCTTGGCCGAGTCGGACACGCGGTTCTGCGTGACCTTGAAGAAATCCGTCTCCGCCTCGTCGAAAAACTGGTCCACGTTCTCGCCCGGCGAAAACGCGCGCTCCACGATGCCGCCCGCCGTCTGGATCATCCGCCGCAGCAGGTGCAGGTTGCTCACGCGCTCAATGAAGTAGCCCGCCTGTGCCGTCGTCGGGATTTTCGAGCTGACCTGCATCAGGTAGGGGTACCCGCCAATCTCCTCCAGCCGGCCGGCGGCCTTGAGTTCCTCCGCCAGCACATCGAGGTCGAGCGGCAGTCCGCGCCGGTCCATGTCGGCGAGCTGGCCGAAAATTTTCTGGTTGGCCGGCGCAAAAAATGCCTCGGGTGTGAGCTTCTCGACTTGGCACAGCCCCATCGTCTCCGCGCCGTCAATGAAGCAGCAGGAGAGCAGATACTCCTCCGCCTCCAGCGAGTGCGGCAGCTCGCGGCCAAACAGCCCGCCCGGCATGGAGACCGGGCGCGGCTGGGCTGAAGAGGAAGGAGGGAGGGTTTCAGCCATGCGGGCGGCCGTCAGTAAGACGAAAGCCCGGCTTGCGATGCAAGCCGGGCCTCGGAAAAGTTTTTCACGTGCCGTTCACCGGAAGCTCGGGCGGCAAAAACTGGCGGGGTTCAACCCGCCGCCTCAGCGTCCGGCTTGGTCGCGCGCTTGGCGGATTTCTTCTCCGTCGCCTTTGGGGCCTCGGGCTGGGCCTCGGGGACAGCCGCCACGATCGGATTTTCCGAGACGATGTCGAACGACAGCTCGACGCTCACGTCGGCGTGCAGCTTGATTTTCACCTCGTGCTTGCCGAGCGT
>CAIQBC010000018.1 GCA_903869955.1 uncultured Opitutia bacterium | reverse complement strand
GCGCTCACCGACCACGGCAACCTTTTCGGCGCGATTGATTTTTACAGCACAGCCAAGGAGAAGGGCATCAAGCCGCTCCTCGGCTGCGAGCTTTATCTCGTCGAGGGCTCGCGCCTCGAAAAACACGGCCGCTCCGACGACGACGGCAAAACCATCTTCCATCTCGGCCTGCTGGCGAAAAACCACACCGGCTACCAAAACCTCCTCAAGCTCGTCTCTGACGCGCACCTCAAGGGCTTTTATTACAAGCCGCGCACCGACCTGGAGACGCTCGCCCGCCACGCCGAGGGATTGATTGGCTTCACCGGCTGCCTCGCCTCGCTCGTGCCGCAGCATCTGCTCCACGACCGTTACGACGCGGCGCGGGCCGCGTGCGGGCGCTTTGTGGAGATTTTCGGGCGCGAGAATTATTTCGTCGAGCTTCAGGACCACGGCTTGCCCGAGCAGCGCAAGATCATCCCTGGCCTGCTCAAACTCGGCGCGGAGTTTCGTCTCCGGGCGATTTGCACCAATGATGTGCACTATGTCCGCGCCACCGACGCCGGCCCGCACGACGCCATGCTCTGCATCCAGACGGGCGCGAAGATCGCCGACGAGAAAAGAATGCGCTTCGACAGCCAGCAGTTTTACCTGAAGACGCGCGCCGAGATGGCGCAGATTTTTGCCGAGTCGCCCGAGTCACTGACCAACACCCAGCTCGTCGCCGAGATGTGCGAGCTGAAAATTGATTTTCCCAAGGGCAGCGACCGTTACCCAAAATACCCGTTGCCGCCCGAAATCTCGTCGAAGACTGATCGCGCTGGCTACCTGCGTGACCTCTGTCTGTCCGGCCTGAAGACGCGCTATGGCTTGGACTACGCGTCGGCCGGGCAAGCCGCCGACCCGGCGCTCGCGAAAACGCTCTGTGACCGCCTCGACTTTGAGCTCAGCGTCATCAGCAAGACCGGCTTCATTGACTACTTTCTTGTCGTGTGGGATTTCATCGCGTGGGCCAAGGCGCAGGGCATCCCGGTTGGACCCGGTCGCGGCTCGGGCGCGGGCTGTCTCGTCGCCTATCTGCTCGGCATCACGAATCTCGACCCGCTGCGCTTCAAGCTGCTGTTCGAGCGCTTCCTGAACCCCGAGCGTGTGTCACCGCCCGACTTCGACATTGATTTCTGCATGCGGCGGCGCGGCGAGGTCATCGCCTACGTCCGCCAGAAATACGGCAACGATTGCGTCGCGCACATCATCACCTACGGCACGCTCGGCGCGAAGATGGTCATCCGCGATGTCTCGCGTGTCCACAGCCTGCCCTATGCCGAGGCCGACCGTCTCGCCAAGATGATTCCCGACGAGCTCAACATCTCGCTGGCGGACGCGGTGAAAAAATCCGCCGAGCTGCGCGATGAGGTGGCCAGGAATCCGGCCGCCAAAAAAATCCTCGACCAGGCCCTCGTGCTCGAGGGCATGGTTCGCAATACCGGCAAGCACGCCGCCGGCATCATCATCACGGACCGGCCGCTGGAGGAATTCGTCCCGCTCACGTTGCAGGAGGGCGATGTCACCGTGCAATTCGACATGAACGCCGTCGGCAAGCTCGGCCTGTTGAAGATGGATTTTCTCGGGCTAAAAACGCTCACGGTCATCGCCGATGCTGTCGAAAACATCCGCCGCACCGCCGACCCCGCGTTCGACCTCGAGACGATCCCGCTGGAGGACGCGAAGACTTTTGCCCTGCTGAACTCCGGCCGCACGACGGGCGTGTTCCAGTTGGAATCCGGCGGCATGCAAAACCTTTGCCGCCAGATCGGTCTCTCGACCATTGACGAGATCGTTGCGCTCATCGCGCTCTACCGGCCTGGTCCGATGGAATGGATCCCCGACTATGTCCGCGGAAAAAAAGACCCGGGCACGGTCACTTTTCCCCACCCGTTGCTCGCGGAGGTCTGCCGCGAAACCTACGGTGTGATGGTCTATCAGGAGCAGGTGATGGAGGCCGCAAAAATCATCGCCGGCTATACGCTTGGCGGCGCCGACATGCTCCGCCGCGCGATGGGCAAGAAGGACGAGAAGGCGATGGCCGCCGAGCGGGCCAAGTTCGTCGAGGGGGCGAAGCGCGTGAACGCCATCGAGGCAAAAACGGCGGACGCGATTTTCGACATCCTTCAGAAATTCGCCGGCTACGGCTTCAATAAGTCCCACTCCGCCGCCTATGCCGTCCTCAGCTACCAGACCGGTTTTCTCAAGGCCAACTATCCCGTGCAGTTCATGGCCGCGATGCTCAGCTCCGAGCTCGGCAACGCGGAAAAAGTCTCCCACTTCGTCGGTGAGTGCGAGGCGATGGGCCTGAAGGTCCTTGGCCCCGACGTGAACGAATCGCGGGAAATGTTCACGCCGGTCTTCCGAAATGCAGGGACGCCGCTCGCTGACGTCCGCCCGGCTGTGGGGCTGGCCCTCGTAGCCGTGCCCGCGCTGCCCGGAGCCGGCCCGCAACCGGTCAATCGCGGCACGCCGACAAGTGGCGGCCCTGCAAATGCGGAGGCGAGGCCTCTTGGCACGGCGACGCCTGCGAGCGAAGGCGGCCCGTCGCGATCCGCCGCTGCCATTCGCTTTGGCCTCGCCGGCGTGAAAGGGGTCGGTGAGCTGGCGGCGCAAAAAATCATCGCCGAGCGCGAGGCCGGCGGACCCTTCACCAGCTTCGACGACTTCATCGCCCGGGTGGATGGCCGCGCCATCAACAAGCGCGTGCTCGAGCATCTCGTGAAGACCGGTGCGTTTGATTTCAGCGGCGCGCCGCGCAAAAGACTTTTCGACGGGATTGATGCCGCGATGGCCGCTATTGCCGCGCATGCCCGCGACAAGGCCGCCGGCCAGCACAGCTTCATGGACATGATGCTGGAGGAGCCGTCCGCAGAGTATGGCCGCAACCCGCCTCCGTCCGTTTCCGCCGCCAGTCACGACCCTGCAAGCACAAATTTTACATCCACGGCCAATGGTGGCCACCCCGACTTCCTCTCCGTCGAGCGCCTCGCCTTCGAAAAGGAGTTGCTCGGCTTCTACGTCTCCGGCCACCCGATGAGCCTCTACGCCGGTCTGGCCGATGCGCTTGATACCTGTCCCGTGGATGCGCTCACGGGGCAGCCCGACCGCGCCGAGTTCCGCCTCTGTGGCATTGCCAGCGGCATCACCAAGAAGCTTTCCAAAAAGGACAACCGGCCGTGGGCTGCGTTCACGCTTGCCACCTTGCGCGCCGCCACCCCCCTGAACATGTTCGCCGATGCCTACGCTGCCTACGGCACCGTGCTCGCCGAGAACGCCCTTGTGCTCGTGCAGGGCAATGTTCTCTCCGGCAACGACGGCGTGCGCCTCAACATCAAGGAGTGCTACCCGCTCGACGCCAGGCTTACCGACCTCGTCCGCAAGGTCACTTGGCTCGTCCGCCCCGCGCATCCCGGGCTGCCCGCTTTCCTGCGCCTCCTGCGCGACACGCTCAACGCGCAGTCTGGCGACACGCGGGTCGAGTTCGCCTTTCTCTTTGAGGATCGTGTCGCCCCTGTCGCCGAGGCCAGCAACGCGCTCGGCTGGAAATTAAACGCGGCGGCCTTCCAGCAGCTCCGCGCGCACCCCGCTGTCGCTGGCGTGCAAATTGAAACGAAACGCCTTGAGCTCAAACCAGACCGCCGTTGGGCGAAACGGGCGTAAAAATTGGCGGGCTTTGCCCGCTGCGCGTCTCTTCGCCCCCGTCCCGCAGGCGTGGCGTGCGAACCGGAGGGCGGTGAAATGCGGTTGCGGCAGGCGCTCCGCCGTATGATGTCGGGAGGATGCTGATGATTTGTCAGGCGGGCTACGAAAATTTTCTTGCACGCGAGGTTGAGGATGCGGGCGGGCGCGTCGTCGAGCGCGGGCCGGGGTGGGCGCGCGCGGAGCTGGCCGCGGCCAGTGTCACGGTGAAGGCCCCGGAGGGAAACGGAATGCACGGTGCGGCCGATGTGCAGGCGGGGCCGGAACTGGCGTTTGCGCATTTGATTTTGCGGGAGCCGGTCGAGATTGTGGCTGAGTCGGTCAACGCGCTCGCGCAGCGGGTGGGAGAATTTTTTTTGCAGAGCTTGCAGGGGGAACGCGTCGAGGCGGTGTGGCCGTGCTTGTGGGCAGGGCCACACGAGGTCGTCGGGCTGGGGCGGCGCGTGGGGGCGGTCGAGGCGGCGTTTGGGGAGCTGTTGAAAGCAAAATTGTCGCGCGTGGCGCGGCTGGCGGTGCGGGGGGGCAGCCTCCCGCGCTCGATTTTCAACCGCCGGCATCCGGGGACCGGCCGAGCGCTCTGGGCGCGCGGACTGTTTGTTTTTTTCACGGATTTCCGGCGGGCGTTCGTTGCCCGCGAGGCGTGGGCGGGCGGACAGCGGCGGATGGCGGACGATGCGCTGGCACCATCGCGGAGTTTTTTGAAAATCGAGGAGGCTTATGGCGTACTGGGGTGCGAGCCGCAGGCAGGCGAGGTGGTGGTGGACTTGGGGGCGGCGCCGGGTGGGTGGAGCTACAGCGCGGCGAAGCGGGGCGCGCGGGTGATTGCGGTGGACAACGGGCCGCTGAAGGGCGGGGCGTTGGGGCACGCGTTGATCGAACACCGGCGGGAGGACGCGTTTGGCTTTCGGGTGGGGGTGGTTGATCGGGGCGAGGGCCCGCTGCCCACCTTGGCCGGTGTGGGGCGGGCGGACTGGTTGTTTTGCGACTTGGTCGAGGAGCCGCATCACGTGTTGCGGGGCATCGTTGGGCCCTGGCTGGAGAGCGGATGGTGCCGGCGGTTTGTGGTGAACTTGAAATTTGGACGGGTCGATCCGGTGGCATTGCTGCGCGAGGTGCGTGCGGCGGATTCACTTTTCTCGCGGTGCGCGACGGACGTGCGGGTGCGGCATCTTTACCATGACCGCGAAGAGCTCACCGTGGTGGGCGAGGTGCGCTGACTGGCTGACTGCGGGAGCGACGGGGAAAGCGGGTTCGTAGGAGGCGGAATGCAACCCTTCAATCTTTCCGTCTGGCAGTTTCACGAATGGGTCCGGCCAAGCGGAGCCAAGGGGATATCATGCTCCCTTTGGCGGGAGTCGGGAACTGGCGTTGGAGAGCGCGGCGCGGACTTGCGCGAGGAGGGCGGTGCGGTCGTCGCGGAAGAGGAAGAGGTCGCTGCTGAGCTTGTCGAGCACGGCTTGGAGCAGCCTGGGGTCGGGCTTGCGCATTTTAGTCAGGCTGACGATGTTGGTGGCGAGGGCGTCGGTGTTGTTGAATTCGAGGTCGAGGGTGATGAGCTGAGTGAGGGCCGGCTGGCTGAGGGGATCGGTTTTCACGGCTTGGGCGAGGACGCGGCGGGCCTCGTCACGTACCCCGACCTCGATCAGCCGGCGGGAGACGGAGAGGAGGTTCTCGGCCCGCAGATTCGGTTGCCGGACGAAATGATTGATGAAGTTAGTGAGAGCGATATGGCCGCCCGCCTTGTCGCCGAGGCCGAAGGCGGCGATGGCCTGGAGGCCGTCGAAAACCGTGAGATATCGCGGATTTTTGTTCCAATCGGGGTTGGCGGCGAGGAGCTGGCTGGCGAGGTCGAGCGCGGGCTGATAATTTTTCGCCACGATCTGGGCCTCGACCTGCATGAGGGCCGGGGCTTCCCAGTTGAGGCGGTGTGTGGGATCCTCTTTGGCGTGAAGGTAGATGCGCTGGGCGAGCGGAAAGTCGCCGGCGTTGGCGGCGTAGTCGGCCAGGACGACCAGGGCCGCATCATCGTCGGCGAAATCACGGAGGAGTGATTCAATGGCATCGTGCAGGCCGGTCGTGTCGCCCGCAGCCTTCAAGGTCTTTAGGAGGTCAATGCGTGGATAAGGGTTGCCTGGGTCCGAGAGCTGGCGGAGCCGGCTTTCGTGGAGGGCATCGTCTTCGCGGCCAATTTCGCGCAGCCAGGTGACAGTGAGGCTGTAGATTTCGGCATCTTTCTTGAGCTGGGGGACGGCGGCGAGTTCGCCCAGATGCGCGAGGGCGGTGGCATGTTCGCCGCGCTCCCATTCGATCCGGACAATGAGCAGAAGTCCTTGGCGGGATGCGTCCAGTTGGTAACTATGGATGAGGTCTTCGGCCTGATCGTAATTGCCGCGGTAGAACAGCGCCTCGGCCTTGGCCATTGCGATCAGTTGGTTGCGCGGGGTGAACGCGGGCTTTTCCGGCAGCAGCCAGTCGGCTTGCGCCTTCACAATGTCATCGCTCTGCTGGTGGAGCAAGAAGGCAAAGACCTTGTCTAGGTAGACCGTGTCGTCCTTGTGAAATTTCAGGCCTTTCAGGAGGGTTGATTGGGCGAGATCGGGCCGGCGGGTTTCGACGTAGAACTCGGCGAGCAGGAGGCGGCCGTCCTTGTTGGCCGGCGACTTGGCCATGCCTATCACCAAGTCGAAGTAAGCCTCGCGGCCCTTGCCCTTTTTTGCCTCCTCCTTGGCCTGCTCGAGGTAAAAATTTCCATACGCGACCTGAAAGGCCTCCCAGCGCGAGGGAAGAAACCACAGGAGCGCATTCGTGTAGCGTACCTCCGTAAAACCACGCTTGTATTTCACGAAAAGAAACGCTCCGCCAGTGATCGCCGCCCACGCGAATCCCAGGCAGACCGTCAGCGAAAGCAGCAGCCGCCACCACCAGATCTCGATTTCCCAGCCGTCGTCCGTGCGTGTCAGGAGCACGGGAAACACCCGCTGCCAGCCCTCGGCGACACGCGATGGCGTGTCTTTGACCTTGTAATCGGCGGCGTTGGCGGGCGGGAGGGACATCTGCTTGTGGAGAGGAAAATCTTGTTGCACAACTTTTCGTGCCGGTCACGCTCAAACCCGCCGTAACGAAAATGTAAAAATATCGCTCTTGCGTCTTCTGTTGGCCGGTTGTTTGCTCTCCTTCCGGTCATCACGCGCCAGCAACCATTCCGCCCTTCATTCTTCGCCGGACAGCAACCTGACAACCTGCTTCCACGACCGATTTCACCCCGACAAAAAAAGCCAAATGGGCGCTTGCAATCCACCTGCGCCTCTGCATCAAACTCTCCCTCAAACCCACCACACCTCCCATGAAATATCTCGCTCTCGGGGCTGTCGCCCTCACCGCCCTTGCCGGAAATGTCTATGCGGCCGGCCCGCTTTTCGCTGAATCCGCCCCCTATGGTCCCATCGCGCTATTCCTCACGGGCAACGTCGGCGTCAGATACGACGACAACATCCAGTTGGGCGACGGCATCATCAACCCGAAAGTGAGCGACACTATTTTTACGGTTGTCCCCGGGGTGGAGGCTGATTTCGGCAAACGGGACGGAGGCGGTCTTTTCAGCGTGTTCACCTACGCGGAGAGTCTGGAGCGCTACGTTAACTCGACCAATCTCAACACCAGCCTTGCTTCGGTGAACCTCACTTCCACCTTGGCCGGCGGGAAGACCACCGGCGATTTCAATGCCGGCTACAGCCAGCTTACCGCCAATACCCCGGTCTCGGGTGTTCCCGGTCTCCTGCGCCGCAATGAAACCCACCTCGGTGGCCACGTCAAGTTCACCGTCTCGGAGATCAGCAAGCTCGGCCTCGGTCTTACGTACGATCAAACGGACTACAAGACGGCTGGCTTGGCCAATAGCAAGATATTCACTGTGCCACTTAACTATTATTATATTATTGACGCTAAAAACGATCTCAGCCTTGGTGTTCGTTATCGCAAGACGCAACTCACCGCTCCTGGCACTGATTTCACCGATTATTATTACAACATTGGGTGGGACGGGGAGATATCTTCCAAGCTTACCGGCAACATCAGCGTCGGTCTCAACCAGCGCAAACCGCAAGTCGGTAAGAGCGAGGCTTCGCTCGGGCTCAACTCTTCGCTGAGCTGGAAAGCCACCGACAAGACCTCCGTCAATCTGAATCTGAGCAACGATTTCGGATCATCCTCGGCCGGACAGTCGCAGCGCGCCCTGACCGCCGGCTTGAGCGCGGACACCCAGATTGCGGCCGACTGGACGGGTTCTGCCAAGGTCAACTATTCATCCACGCGTTACCCCGGTACCCGGGTAGACGACTACTGGTCGTTTGGAGTCTCGACCAAATGGACGGTCTCAAAGATCTTTTCGTTGACGGCCGCCTACGATTACAAGGACAACTCGTCAAGCATCGGCGGCGCAAACAGCTACACGGGCAACGTGTTCTCCCTTACCGGTTCGGTCCGCTACTGATTGCCTGCTGCGAGGTGCGCCGCCAAAATAATTGGAACCAACGCATCGCTCTCGCAGTCCCACAGCAGGCCAGCCCGGCTCAAGCTCGGCTGGCCTTTTCCGCTCCATGCCCATGACCAAATCGTTCCCTTCCCGGTTCACGCTGTGCTTTGGACTGGTGGCTATCGCTCCCTTGGCCCAAGCTGCGGCCCCGGCTGTGAAACCTGCCGCCGCGACTGAGGCTGCGCCGTTACCCGATTATGTCCTGCAGCGCGGTGACACCATCATGGTGCAGATTTTGGGAGAGGATAAGCTCAATGAGCAGATGAAGGCCATCAAGATCACTCAAGACTACACCATCCAGATCCCCATGATTGACGAGCCATTGAATTTGGCCGGCAAGACTCTGCGCCAGGCTGAGCAAATTATTCACGACCGCTATGTGCCGCATTACCTCAAGCATCCGTCGATAAGAGTCTCCGTCGCGGATTATGTGTTGCGCACAGTCAACGTCATGGGTGCAGTCAACACCCCAAAAATCATAAATATTGATCCATATAGAGGCCTCAAATTGATGGATGCGATCACTCAAGCCGGCGGCTACACCCCGAAGGCGCAGCCTAGCAGGGTGAAGCTGACGCGGACCAATGCAGATGGGACCAAACAAGTTATCCCCATTGACGCGGCAAAACTGATCAGGGACGCCAACGGTAAGAATGACTGGCCGCTGCAGCCGGACGACATCATCTACGTCGAAGAGATCGTAATTTAATACTTTCCCCATTTTGGAAAACCTATGAGCTCAAATTCTTCCAAGCACTCCCGCTCCGGCGGCGATCACGGCTACGGCTATGGCGGATCATCGGGTTATGGCTACGGGGGTGCTTCCGGCTATGGTTATGGCTACGGCGGCTACGGGTATGGGGGCTATGGTTATGGCTATGGCACCAAACGGGAGGGCGGATTGCAGCGCAGTTTGCAGGATTATGTGCTGATTCTGCGGGAACGTATTTGGTATATCATCGTGATCTTTTTGGTGGTTTTCTCCTCGGCCTTGGTCTACACCCTCAGCCAGACGAAAATTTATCGGGCCAGCACCGCCATCACCATTTCACGGCGTGCGCCCACGGTCATGAAGGATGGAGCGGGGAATCTTATCCAGCAGGATCTTATCGGGCCGGAGGAATTTGGCACCATCATGGGTGTTTTTCAGAGTGCGGCGGTGCTGAACAAGGTGGCGGAGCACCTCACCGGGGCCGAGCTCAAGCAATTTCTTGAGCCTTACGGACCGGCCGGCACCATCATCGGACCAGGGGACATTTTGAACGAGAATCGCTCCGTGACCCAACGGCGCGGCACTTTTATCCTTGATATCACGTACAAGCATCCGGTTCCGGCCATGGCGGCGAAGGTGGCCAATTTGTTTGCTGAAGAATACTTGCTCTACAAGCAGCGGAAAAAAAACGATGGGGTGAGCAATGTGGTGAACGACTTGGAGCTGGCGGTGGCCCTGCAGCAAAAAAAAATCAAGGAATTGGATACGGCCCGTTTCAATTTTCGGGAGGAAAACAAGATGCAGGCGTTGGACAAGGACGACGATTTGGTGAGAAAAAAAGCGTCGGATAAGACTGCCTTGGTCGAACAGAGCCAGAACAACCTCGACCAGGCAATCAACGCCAGCAACCAGGTGGATGAATACATCAGGGACAAAAAGGACTTAAAGAAATTGAATTTTATTTCGAGCTACGGCGCAATTACGTCCCTGCTCGCGGCGGAGGCCGATCTCAATATTGAGTTGCAGCGGTTGGATGCGACCTATGGGGACCAGCACCCCCTTGTGCTGGAGAAACAAAGCCAGTTGGCGGAGACTGAGGCGCAATTAAGCAAAGCGGTGGAAAGAGCCGTGGCCCTCGTTCGGACCAACGTGGAAACGGCCCGTGATACCTTGGCCACCGCAAAATTGGCGATGAAGGATGCGCTGGAGCAGATCAGCCGACTGAACCAATTAAAATTAAAGTACGATGAAATGACCCGCCAGCAAAACGCTGAGGAGGCGGTGTTCACGGACATGAATGTCAAGCTCGTCAGCTACCGCAACACTCCCAATTTGGATCCTGACCCGGCAGCCATCCTTGATGTAGCGACCACGCCTCCGGTCGAGGCCTATGTCTCACCTAACATGACGGTCAATTTGAGCTTGGGTGTCGCGGCCGGACTGGGCTTGGGCCTTGTGTTCGCGTTTTTTGTTGCCTATGTGGACGACCGCGTGAAGAGCTCCTTCGACATTGAGTCGGTGGTCGGGCTGCCCTTGGTTGCGATCATTCCCCAGATCAAAAAAATGGAACAGCCTGACAAGGCTCAAATTGTGGCTAACAACGCGGACCGGCAGGTGTCGGAGGCGTTTTTGGCCCTCCATTCGGCTCTGCGGCTTAAAGACGAAAGCAAGAACGGACAGTGCATCCTGATCACGAGCACGATTCCGGGCGAGGGCAAATCCTTCGTCACCACTAATTTGGCGCTGACCTTTGCGGCCCATGGCGAGCGCGTGCTCATCATCGACTGCGATTTGCGCAAGCCAAACATCCATAAATCGTTTCGTCAGGAAAATTTGAAAGGCGTCATTGATGTGATTGCGGGCGGAGCCTCCTTTGATGAGGTGACGATCAAGCAGTTGCACCCCAACCTTGATGTCATGACCAGTGGTGGCCGGGCCAAAAATCCGACCCAGATTCTCAATAGCAAAAAATTCGAGATCATGGTGTCGGACTTGCGCAAGCGTTATGACCGGATTTTCTTCGATACCCCGCCGCTGGCGGCCGTGAGCGACGCCTTGATTATTCTGCCACTGATGGATGGCTCACTCTTCTCTATCTTCTTCAACAAAGTGCGGCGCAAAGCGGCGCAATTTGCGGCCAAGAAACTGCTGGAAGCAAATGTTTCCGTGTACGGTGCCGTGCTCAACGGGCTCAATTTGACGGTGTCGGGCTATTACTATGCGCAATATTACGACAAATCCTACAAGGATTACTATGTCGTGATGTCCAAGGGCGAGAGCACGCCCCCCGCGCAAGAATGAGATCCTCAGGGTAAAGCTGGGCTTGGCGGGCGGGGAACGTTGTCCCCAGACTTGCACCGCCCTTTGGCGGGCCACATGCTGGTGTGATGGGTCGGTGCATTTTGAAAATCTTCGCTTTTCACCCTCGTCCGACCGACCACACTCGTGCCCGCTTCCACCTTCGCTGCCATGAATATCTCTCTCGTCCGTCCCCTCTTGCTCGCCGCCTTGCTTGCCCCCATCGGCTGCACTGCCTTCGCCGCCACTGGGGCAAACGATCTTGCCGCCCTCCGTGCCAACGCCGAGAAGGGTAATGCCGTCGCCCAGTATCTCCTCGGCCTCGTCAGTGCCGATCCCAACGAGCCGACGCACGACCCCGTCGAGGCTTATGTCTGGCTCTCGCTCGCCACTGTCAGCGGCAATACGGCCAAACAGCTTGAAGCCGTCCGCGCCACACTCACCCCTGCCCAGCTCGCTGCTGCCCAATCGCGTCTCGCCGCTCTCGGCGGCCTTCCCTCCGTCCCTGCCATCCCGGCTCCGGCTACGCCGGTGCCGACTGTGCCGCTCGCGGCCATGCAGGAGGCTGAGCGCCTCAAGGCTGCCCTCGCCACCCAGCAAATGAAGGCCGACCTTCGCGAGTCCGATCTCAAGACACTCAACACCCAGCTCACCGATGCCGGCAAGCGCCTCGCCAACGCCGAAGCGGCTCTCGCGGCCAAAGACAGACAGCTCGCCGCCCTGCAATCTCGTGCCCCCGCTGCGCCGGCCGCCGACCGCGTCGCCGAATCCGATCAGCTCAGCCGTGAGCGCGACCAGTCCCGCGAAGCCGCGGCCAACGCCGAGGCCGCGCGTGCCGATCTCCAGCGGCAGCTCCAACAGGCCATCGAAAAATTCGCCACCGCCCAGTCCGGGCTCGCGGCCGCCACCAACGAGAAACTTTCCCTCCAACAGCAGCTCACCCAGCTCACGTCCGGCCGAGCTACGGAGCAATCCCAGCTCCGGCAGACCGCCGCGCAGCTCGCGGCCGTCATACCTGAGCGCGACACCCTTGCCCGGCAACTGGCCGCCACGAAAGAGAATCCCTTCGCTGCCGATGCGCTCAAGACCCAGCTCGCCGCCAAGGAAAAGGAAGTCGCCAACCTGCAGGCTGCCGCCAAGGAAACCCAGGCCGCCCACGCCACCGCGCTCGCCGACCAGGCCGCCACCGACAAAGCCCAGCTCACCGCCCTCCGCACTGAGCGTGACACGCTTAAGCAAAACCAGGCTGCCGCCGAATTGCTCAAGGCGCGGCTAGACGAGTCCGTCGCGCAAGCCACGGCCGCCGCAAAGGCGCGCGACGCTCTCGCTGCGCAGCTCGCGGTCGCCAAAGAAACCGCTGCCGTTGCTGACGCGCTCAAAACCCAGCTCGCCGCCAAGGAAAAGGAAATCGCCAGCCTGCAGGCTGCCGCCAAGGAAACCCAGGCCGCCCACGCCACTACGCTTCCCGACCAGTCTGCTGCCACCAAGTCCCAGCTCGCCGACACCATGGGCAAGCTTGAGACCTCCCTCCACGCCTACGCCATCCAACAGGCCGAGCTCGACCGTCTCCAAAAAGCCATCGCCAATCTTGATGACGAGCGTGCCGCCACGGCCGCCAAGCTTGCTGCCTCCACGCAGGTTGGCGATGATCGCGCCGCCGCCACGAAGCGTCTCCAAGCCGACCTCGATGCCACGCATGCCGCTGCCGCCAACATGAGCGGCGAGCTCACCACCGCCCGGGAGCAGCTCCGCCTCGCCCAGGCGGCCGCGGTGTCCGCCACCGCCGAGAACCAGGATTTGAAAACACGGCTCGCCCTCACCGACCCCTCCGCTGCGGGCGCTACGAATCTCGCCACCAGCCCCGCCCGCCCTGGGGCGCTCGTTTTCGCGCCGCCCGCACCCGGCAACGTCGAGCCGCGCTCATCAGTCAGTCCCGCTCCGCCGACACCGGTGACCAGCCCCTCCGTGTTACCCGCCGAGCCACGCGTTCACACCGTTGCTGCCGGCGACACCCTCACCGGACTTGCTAAAAAATACTATGGCAGTGCGACGCGTTGGACGGCTATCCTCGACGCCAACCGCGATGTCATCAAAAACGCCAACGTCCTCACCGTCGGTGCCAAACTGAAAATTCCCTGAACGCACGTCCGGCATCATCCTTCCGATTTCCCTCCTTCCATGCCCAGCCTCCCCGCCCAGTTCACCAGCGTCACCGTCGTGACCAAGGCCAATGTTTATTTCGACGGCAAAGTCGTCAGCCATTCGGTGCTTTTCGCCGATGGTTCAAAGAAGACCCTCGGCCTTATCTGGCCCGGCTCATATCACTTCGGCACCGATGCCCCCGAGCGGATGGAGATCATCGCTGGCGCGTGCCGCGTGACACTTGATGGGGCGACAGCTTCCCAAGACTATGCTGCCGGCACCGCATTCGACGTGCCCGGCAAAAGCGGTTTTACCATCGAGGTGAAAACCGGCCTTTGCGAATACATCTGCTCTTTCCTGCCGGCGTGAGGACGGTCGTCTTTGCGACGAAGGTCTCGCCGGAAGAATCCCCCCTGTGCCCGACGTGGAGCCGGCGATTTGATTGCGGTTGAACCCGTCCGGCCCTTCGCCACGGTTGCCCGTGTCATGACCCTCCCGCCCCGTCCTTTGCTCGCCGCAGCCCTCGCATTCGGCGCATTTTTTTCATCGGCTCACGCCCAGTCCGAGGCCGTGACCGGTGGCGCTCCTTCCGTCGTCCCGCTTGAGCCATTGGTGGTACGCGAGCCCCGTTCCGCCGACGCATCCGCCACCGTCACACGCGTCGAGCTCGACACGCTGCCTGCCGGGGAAAACACCCTCGCCGGCTTTGCCGCGCAGGTGCCGAATTTTTTCGTCGCCAGCAACGGCGCGCGTTCGTTCACCGATATCTTTTCGCTGCGCGGCCTGACTAACACGCCGATCTTTGGCACTCCGGCCGTCACCGTCTATCTCGATGATCTGCCGCTCGGCAGCGGATTCACGTTTCCCTCCGAGCTCGCGGGTTTCGCGACGGGCGAACTGCACCGCGGTCCCGGTCAGAATACCGTCCTCGGTCGCGCCGGCCCGGCAGGGGTGCTGCAGTTCACCACCCCTGCCGCCGCCCGCAGCGGCACGCCGACGGGCGAGGTGCGCGCGAGCTACGGAAATTTTAACGCCCGCGAGGCCGCCGCCATGGTCAACGCCAGCACCGCTACCGGCAAGGGCGACGTGCTGGTGGTCGCCGACTACGCCGCGCGTGACGGTTACATCACCAACGCCACCCTCAACCGCGACATAGATTTCCAGGACGGCCTTTCCGCGCTCGCGCGCCTGCGCTATCATCCGACTGCGACCACGGATTACACCCTGCTCTTCACCGGCCTGCGCGCGCGCGACGGTGTGCAGCCATTGGTCCCGCTCGGCGGGCCGCTGTTCACCGTCACCCGCTCCGCCGAGGGCGTAACCGACCTGGACGCATACAACACTGCGTTCACGGCGGCGTTCACCACGCCTGTCGGCCGGCTCAGCGCGACGACAGCCTACACCGACTGGAAGCTCGATCCTTACTCGAACCTGCTCAAGCTCAGCCCTGGCTTCTCGCTCGGTGACACCGTTGCCCAGACGCAGCGCAACTGGAACGAGGAGCTGAAGCTCACGGGCAACGACCAGGCGGCGGTGCATTGGTCGGCCGGTGCGTTTTTTTCCGATGGCAAGACCGACAGCAACGTGCACCGGCTGGCGTTTAACGTCATTCCCACCGAGGTGTCCGACGCCATCACCGACCTGCGCTCTCTCGCCGGTTACGGCGAGGCGGCCTTCACGCCTGACAGCAAGCTGACCATCACGCCCGGTCTGCGGCTGGAGACGAACCGCCAGACCTTCTCCCGCACGCAGACGGTGCCCGGTCCGACCAGCGTGCTCAACCTTCACGCCACCTCGTCCGCGCTGCTGCCCAAGCTCGCCGCCAGCCTCGCGCTTCGGCCCCTGACCACGCTTTTTGCCAGTGTTGGCGCTGGCTACAAGCCGGGTGGCTTTTCGTCGTTCACGTCCAATCCCGCGTTCGCTCCCTTCGGCCCCGAGCGTACGATTGGCTATGAGGGAGGCCTCACCCACACGACCGCCGACCATTCGCTTACTGCGACCGTCCGTGCGTTTTGGTATGACATTACCGGCTACCAGATAGAGCGCAGCTTCACCGCGACCGACTACTTCGTCGCCAATGCCCCGCGCGCCCGTTCGCGCGGGGCCGAGCTGGAGCTGACGTGGAAGCCTGCTGCCGGGCTTACGCTTTCCGGCGGCTTCGGCTACACCGACGTGACACTGGTGCGATTCACCGATCCGGTTGCCCTGACGAGTTTCAATGGCAACCGTGCACCCTACGTGCCGCTTTTTACGGCGAACCTGCGGGCCGAATATCAGGACGCGAGCGGCTGGTTCGGCGGCGTCGACGTCACGGCAGATGGCCGAACCAACTACACCGAAAACCAGAGCCCTGCCTTCAGCCAGAAATCCTACGCCCTGCTCGGCGCCCACATCGGCTACGGCATGGGCCGCTGGCGCCTGAGCCTCTATGGCAACAACCTGACCAACGAGGGCTACTTTAGCGCGATCACGCCCGGCGTGAACCATGGCACCCCCGGTGCCCCGCGCATCTATGGGGTGCAGGTGACGGCGAAATTTTGAGCCAGGCCCGGACGCGCCGATCGAGGATAACTTGTTTCATCACCGGCCTTGGGCCGTCTCCTTCTTGCCCGCTTGGTGCAGTTGCCATGAGTTCCAGAGATTGTGCCAGAGGACGTAGCATGTCGGCCCCAGCGCGATGAGCGGGGTCGCGTAGGTGAGCGCGAGCCAGATGCAAAATGCCGTGTTCTTCTGTCCCAGCGCTTGGCTGCCCTCGCGCGCAAACTCCCTGCCGCCGACCACGCGTCCGAGGGCGAAATTCACGGCACAGATCACCGCCGTCACCGCCGCGATCTGGGCGAGCGCGACGTGCGGCACCGTCTCTGTGTGCAGGTAGTGCGAGGCGTTGGCCATCGCGAGAAACATGGCCAGCGCCCACGCGCCAAACGACACGTTGCGCAGCCGCGCCGGCCACGCCGTTGCGCCCGGGTGCAGGGTCCGCAGCAGCCCGGCCGCGCCGATCGGCAGAAACACTACCAGCGCGACGCTGCCCACCACCTGTTTGAACAAATCCGGCGTGGCGGTTCCCAGCACGGTCGGCAGTATCGCCGGCAGCAGCGCAGCGACCGTGAGGTTGGTCAGCAGGAAGGCCCCGGCCACAAAGTCCACCCGTCCGCCGAGAAAGCTCATCACCACCGGCGCGGCCGCCGCCGTCGGCGCGATCCCCGCGAAAAATGCCGCCAGCCCCACTTCGTGCCCGCCCACAAGGAGACCGAGACCCCACGCCGCGAAACCCATGGTTACGTTGGCTGCCAGCAGTGCCACGTGACTGGGCCGCAAGGCCCCGCGCGTGAGCTTCGTGCCGAGGAACGTCACGAACAGCATGGTCGCCACGATCCACTGGATGGTCCATTTAAGGACATACGCCTGCGGCAGCAGCACCCCGAGCAGGAGGGCGAGTAGCAGCGCGACGGTGCGGAGAAATCCGGCTTGCATGGCCCCGAGCAAAATCGTCTGCATGGGGCGTGGCAATGGTGCGGGCAGACGGATTTTAGTAATGCTTCGGTTTAATCTTTGCCTGTTCAAAGGGCCAGACGAGGCAGTGATTTAATGGCCTGCTGCACCCTGCGTAATCGGAGCTGAAACCGCCCGAGGCGTTTGCCGGCTGCTCTCAGACTCGCTACGGGATGGTCACCGTCCGCGTGCCAGCGACCCCGCTTGCGGTGATGGGCAGGCCCGACTGGAGGGTCGCGGTGTAGCTCTCGTTGGCGACGGTTACAAACGCCTTTACATATTGCGTGGGGTTCGTGCCAACGAGGTCAACGGAGTTCACGGAGCTGAAGCCCTTTTCGTTGTAATACTCTTCGGCGCTGTGCGAGAGCTGGCGGAGATTGTTGGTCACGGTTTTGTCCTACGAAGCGGTCCGGATTTTTTGGAACGCCGGGACGGCCATCGCGGCCAGCATACCGATAATGACGACGACGATCATGATTTCAACCAAGGTGAATCCCCAGCGATGGGGCGCGGCGCGGGGGGCAGAGGTTTTCATGGTGGAAATCGTCGGGCGCAAAATCCGGCACGGTGGACAGCCGGGCCGGAGGTGGGTGGTTCAGGCCGGCTTGCGGCGGCGGAGTGCGACAGTTGTTTTCTTCGGCTTGGCGGCTTTGGCCTTTGGTTTGGCCGGCCGCTTGCCCTTCTTTGCGGGCTTGCGTGGCGAGGTCGGCGGCGGGGCGAGCAAGGCGGGGACGGCGATCTCCACGGCATCACGCCACAGGCGTTCAAGCGCGTAGTGCTCGCGTTGCGCGGGCGTAAGAAGATGAACCATGACCTGATAGGCGTCCACCACGGTCCAACCGGATCCGGGCTCGCCGCCGTCGGTGCCGGCGATGGGCGCGTGAGCGGCATCGAGCATGCGCTCGGTCTCGATGCGGAGCGCGCGCAGATGCGGTTCCGAGCCGCCGGTGGCGAGCACGAGCCAGTCGGTGATGGAAGACTGTTTGGCCACGTGGAGCACTCGCAGGTCCACGGCCTTCTTGGCGTCGAGCGCGCGCACGATTTCGACCAGCAAGGCGGGCGGCTCGACGCGGCTGGCGACCGGCGGGGCAGGCGGACGCGATGAGGGCGCGGATTTCTTTTTCAGCTGAACGGGCATGGTCAGAGATAGAGACGCCTTTCCCGGAGATAAACAACTGCCTTCTGCGGCATCCACGCGTCCACCGGCTCGCCGCGCGCGAGTCGTGTGCGCAACTCCGTCGAGCTGATGTCCAGCTGCCGCCCGGTGACGCGCGTCAGTCGCAATCTCGGGAGGACGGTGTTCAGCGTCCCCGCCACTCCATGGCCGGGGCGCGCGACCACGATGAACGACATCAATCGCGTCAGCTCGCCGATCTCGCGCCAGCGTGGCAGTTGGGCAAGCTGGTCCGAGCCAATGATCCAAAACAAATCGTCGCCCGGGAGGGCGGCGCGGAAATGTCGCGCCGTGTCCACGGTGT
>CAIQBC010000017.1 GCA_903869955.1 uncultured Opitutia bacterium | reverse complement strand
GGGTCCGCCAACCAGCGCATGACGTGCCCGTTATAGTCCTTGAAGCCCTGGCGCTCGTAGCCGCGGTGGGCGGTGGGATTGCCGGTGCCCAAGTACATGGCCACCCCGCCCTCCTCACGGAAACGCTCCAGCAAGGCCGCGCCGACCCTGGCGGCATGACCGCGGCCGCGGTGCGCCGCATCGGTCAGCACATAGCCGAGCACGCCGATTTCGGGATTGCGGCGGCTCACCGGAAACCAGGCATGGGACACGAACCGGCCGCCCACCGAGAGCAGGAAGAAGTAATCCTCGGCCGTGGCGGCAAATTCCCCGGCCAGCGCCCGGCGGACGAAGGCCTGCTCGCCCGCCGAGAACCACGGTGCCTGGGGTTGCACGATGAAATCCTCGATGGCGGCGCGCTCGGCCGGAGCCAGCACGGTGTGCCCGGCGTGAACCACACGCAGATCGGCGCGAAGGAGGGGATCATTCATCGGCGGAGGAATGGGGGTCTGCCCGGTATGGCCGGGAAAGAGCGAAAAATCGAGCGGCGACGTGCCGTGGCGACAAAAAAAAGCCGCCCCTCGCAGGGCGGCTTTTAAGCTTACGGCCGTGGCGCTCAGTTGCGCTTGAAGGCCGCGCCGAGGCCGCCGACGACGATGCCGACGGAACCGAGGATAATGAGCCACATGCTCTTGTCGGTGGGCGTGCCGGTGACGGATTGTTTCACGCTCGAGGCGACGGAATCGTGGGCATTGATGCCGTACACGAGCAAGATGACGCCGACCACCAGGAGGGCGAGGGAAAGGATTCTGCTATTCATAGGAGAAGACCTTAAGGGAGGGGAGGAGGAGACGCGAGCCTCAGTTTGAGCGGACCGTCATGTCGTTGTCCACCGAGCGGACGCCGCGCACGCTCTGGGCGAGCTTGCCGACGAGATCCTTTTCGGCGTCATTGGCCGCCTCGCCGGAAACCATCACGACGCCGTCGCGGGTGGTGACCTTGGTCTTGATCGCACTGGTCGAGCGGTGCGCCAGCAGGGCGATCTTCACCTGGGTGGTGATGGAAGCATCGTCGATTTTCTCGCCGGCGGTGCGGCTGCTGCCATCGACCACGACATTGGCTTCGGCGGCCGAATCGTCGGTGTCAGCCTTGACGACGAGTTCGTTCCGCACCGACTTCACCCCCTCGACGTCCTTGACGTAAGCCTCGGTCAGCTCCTTTTGCGCGGAGTTCTTGACCGTGCCCGTCAGCAAGACGACGCCGTCGTTGACCGTCACCTTGGTCGAAGTCGCGCTCACGTTGGCGCGGACCAGGAGCACGCTGCGGATCTTCAGGGCGATCATGCCATCGGAATGTTCCGCCGGCTCGCCCTCGATCTTGATGTGGTTGCGCACCTCGACGACGCCAGGCAGGTTCCTCGCCGTATCTTCAGCGAGCGCCTTCTGGTCCCGATCCTGGACGGTGCCGCTGAGCGTCACGACGCCATCGCGGGACTTCACCTTGATGTTATTGTCGAGGACCGCGCGATAATTATACGAACCGCGGGCGGCGGCTTCGATTTGGC
>CAIQBC010000016.1 GCA_903869955.1 uncultured Opitutia bacterium | reverse complement strand
GCCATGCGGCCCACTATCACGGCGTTTTCCTCTGCGCTCTTTTCGACCTGGTTTTTCATCGGGGAACTTGGCCTGCTGCTTGACGCTGAGGACGTGTTGCGGCCGGTTGCTCCAAACTTCCCGGAAAGTGCTGCACATATTTGTGACTCACGCCGACCGTGATCATTTGGCTGGTTTGCTGCAACTACACCAGCTGAACGCTCGCGACGGCGTCCCTCTGATCAGATCGTCAAAAGCAACAAGCAAACGAAACCGTCGGCCGTCAATTCACCGCCCTACCCCGCCGCCGCGCCGGCCTTGGCAAGAAGGCTTTTGCGGGTGCCGGCGTCGCGCTTGCGGTCGGTTTTTAATTCCAGCACACGCAGGCCGGTTTCCGGCAGCGTCGTGATGAGCTTGGTGAACTGCTCCCAGTCGCGCACGGGGACATGCTCGAGCTTGTGCGCGGCGCAGAGCTTGGCGAAGTCTGCATCCTGCGGCGTGGCGAAAAATTTCTCAAACACATCGCCAAACTGAGCGACCGGCAGGTGCTCAAAAATACCACCGCCGCGGTTGTTGATGAGCACAATGGTCAGCGAGCCCCGGAAGTGGGGCCGAAACAGGAAGCCGTTCGAGTCATGCAACAGCGCGAGATCACCGGTGAGCAGTACGGCGGGCGAGCCACCGTGCGCGACGCCGAGCGCGGTCGAGAGCGTGCCATCAATACCGTTGGCCCCGCGGTTGAAAAACAGCCGGTGCCGCTGTTTCGTCGCCGGCCAGAAATATTCGGCATCGCGCACGGGCATCGAGCTCGCGATGAAAACCGGAGTGCCGGCGGGCAGATGGCGCGCAAGCAGCCAGGTCGCCTTCGGCTCGATGAGCTCCTGCGCGGCAAGGAGGCGTTTCTCCAACGAAGCGCGCGCCTCAGCCTCAGCTTTCTGCCAGAGAGAGGCGTAGGCGGCGTCAACGGGCGGCACATGGTCGAGTTCAAGATCTTCGGGCGCGACAGCGAGGTGGCGCGTGCGGCCGTGGAGCGCATCGCGGTTAGCCGACGCGACGGAGACGAGAAGCGTCTCCGCGCCACACTCCGCGAGCCACGCGCGGAGCACCTTGCTCGTCGGCCAGCTTTCGAGGCAGAGCACGAAATCGGGGCGCAGCGCGGCCGTGGCCTCGTCGCTGCGGAGGATACCGTCGTAGGCGGCGACGCGCGTCACGCCTTGCATCGCGTGGTGGCGCGCAGGCGAGAGCGCGTCCGTCAGCACCGGCCAGCCGAGCCGCACGGCCAATGCAGTGAGGCGGCTCGCGTAATGCGCGGAGTTTTTCGGCTGCGCGGGGCCGGCGATGATGACGCCGCGCCCGGTCGGCAGACGCAGCCGCGCGACGGTGCTGGCCGGAGGTGGCGGGCCGTCAAGGTGCGCAAAAAACTTTTCGTCCATCTGCCCGGCCAGCGCGGCCGCCGTGCCGTCTTCGCTCGGCGGGAGCGGATCGCGGAAGGGGCAGTTGAGATGCACCGGGCCGTCCGCGCGCGCCACGTCGCACGCATGCGAGACGGTCTGCCGCAGGTAGCCGAGCAGCTCAAGGCTCGCCTCCGGCACGGCGCACTCGTGGTAAAACCGCACATAGCCGCCGTAGATTTTCTGCTGGTCAATCGCCTGCCCCGCGCCGCACGCGCGCAGCTCCGGCGGACGGTCGGCCGTGAGCACGATGAGCGGCACGCCGCTTTCGTGCGCCTCGATCACCGCCGGGAAAAAATTCGCCGCCGCCGTGCCACTGGTGCAAACGAGCGCGACGGGCCGATGATGCTGCCGCGCCAGCCCAAGCGCGAAAAACGCCGCCGACCGCTCGTCGAGCACGGGCACGGACTCGATCTTGGGGTGCCGCGCGAAAGCGAACGCCAGCGGCGCCGAACGCGAGCCGGGCGCGATGATCGCGTGACGTACGCCGCGCCGGAAGAGCGTCTCCACGAGCACGCCGCACCAGAGGGCGTTGGTGTTGCGGAAGTCGAGGTCGGGATGGGAGGCGGGGGCGGACATTCGCTCCCAGCCAAACGCGCGGCGGAAAAAAGCCAAAGGCTAATTCACGCGCGGAAACGCCAAAAATGGTCGCCGGCCAAGAGCCGGCCCGAAATCAACCGGACCACGGGCTGGGCAACGCGCGTGGCAGGCAAGTGACGCGCTCAGCCCCGGAGCCGCGTCGGCAAGACAGATGCCCTGCGCCGGCAGGGTTTTTCCGCCAGGCGCCAAGCGGCGCTCACGGGGCGGGCGGCTCGGAAGGGAACTGCGCCGCCACATAGTCCGTCAGCGAGGCCACCTGCTCGTCGCTCAACGGCCCGCCGTGCTGGGCGGAAAACGCTGGCATCAGCCCACCTTCCTTGCCCATGGTGATCCACTTCTCCCAATAGGCCGCGTCGCGCTTCTGGCGCGCGACCTCCAAGTCCGGGACCATCGAGGCGCGCCGGTCGCTGCCGTGGCAGATCGCGCAGGCGGCGGCAAACAGCTCCGCGCCCATCAGGCCCTTGGCCGGCTCCGCGTGGCACGCGGCGCAGGCTCCGCGAAACACGGCCTGCCGGTCGGCCTGCGCGAGCTGCTGGTTGCCCGCCCGCGCCTGCGGATCGGGATCGGGCACGTTTAGGACCAGCATGAGGGTCTGCGTGCCGGGGACCGAGCTGACGTAAAACATTTTCGCCAACTCCCCGTGTTTTCCCACGATGTCCACCGTGCCGCGAAACGTGCCTTTTTCGCCCGCCGCCAGAATCCACGGCGCGCGCGGCAGCTCGACGGTGGTGCAACCGCACGAGGGGCGCACGTCGTAGATCCGCAAGGGGCGGTCAGCGGTGTTCGTCACGGTGAAACTGACCGACACCGACCGCGCGGCGAGGGCGGTGGATTGGGTTTTCGTCATCGCGTCCCAGACCAGCGGATGGGCCGGGACGGTGGGTGCCGGCGGTGGCGGTGGTGTCGCCGTCGGGCGGCAGGCCCCCGCCGCCAGGCTGAGCAGCAGCAAACCGAGGAGGAGAGGACGGCGTGTTCTCATGGACCGAACGCGGCGACCATGGCCTGAAACTTCAGTTCTGTTTCTGCAAACTCTTTCTCCGGATCGGAGCCGGCGACGATGCCCGCGCCGGCGTAAAGCCGCGCCGTCGCTCCGTCCACCAGCGCGGCGCGGATGCCCACAAAAAACTCGCCGCCACCGCGCGCGTTGAGCCAGCCGAGCGCGCCCGCGTAGAGGCCGCGCGGAAAGCCCTCCAGCTCGCGAATGCGTGCGACCGCCGCCGCGCGCGGGCTGCCCCCGACGGCGGGTGTGGGGTGCAGCCGCGCGAGCGCGTCCAACAGGCGCACGTTGTCCGGCAGCGGGGCGCGCACGGGGGTGTGCAGGTGCTGGACGTTGGCGAGGCGGCGCACCGCAGGCTTGTCGGGAAACTCCAGTCGCAGGCCGAGCGGGGCGAGGCGGCGCACGATGGAGTCGAGCACGAGGCGGTGCTCGTGCCGGTCCTTCTCACTGGCGAGCAGGCCGGCGGCGAGCGCGGCGTCCTCGCTCGCGCCCGCGCCGCGCGGCGCGCTGCCGGCGAGCGCCTCGGTCTCGATCACGCCCTGGCTCACACGCACGAGGCGCTCCGGGCTCGCGCCGATGAAACTCGGGCCGCGCCCGCCGGCCAGCGTGAACGAGTAGCAGTCGGGGAAACGCTGGCGCAGGCCGTGGAGCACGCGCAGCGGATGCAGCGGCGCGCCAGCGGCCACGTCCTGC
>CAIQBC010000015.1 GCA_903869955.1 uncultured Opitutia bacterium | reverse complement strand
GGCGTTGGCTGGCACCCCGCGCCGTGGCGCGCGTGGGGCGGGCAGCCGCGGCACCGTGCTCCCCAGCTCCCCCGCCGGCAAGCCGACCCTCGGCGTGATGGCGTTTCAGGTCGAAGGTCCGTTTGAAGTCACGGTTGACCGGATGCCGGAGAACTATGGTCGCATCATGGTCGCGATGCCCTCTCCCACGGTGCCGAAGGAGCAGGCGGCAAGGCAGATCATCAATAATTTCGCCACCCGCGCTTTTCGCCGCCCGCTGCGGCCGGAAGAGCTGGAGACCCTGCTCGGTTTTTGGCGCAAAATAGACGCCGACCAGCGACCGTTTCAGGACAGCATCAGCCTGACCCTGCAGGCGGTGCTCGTCTCGCCGGCGTTTCTCTTCCGCGTCGAGCAGGAGCCGCAGCCCGGCGAGAAGGACAACATCCATCTCCTCACCGAATACGAGCTCGCCACGCGCCTGTCGTATTTCATCTGGAGCAGCATGCCCGACGACGAGCTGTTCGCGCTCGCGGCCGCCGGCCAGCTTCACGCCCACCTCCCCGCGCAGGTCGCGCGCATGCTGCGGGATCCACGCTCCTCGGCCCTGGTGGAAAATTTCGCCGGCCAGTGGCTCCAGCTCCGCCAGATGGAAAACGTCAACCCCGACCCCGCGCGCTTCCGCGATTTCGACGAGGCGCTCCGGGCGGCGATGACGAAGGAAACGCAGCTTTTTTTCAGTGAGATCATGCGGGAAGACCGCAGTGTGCTCAATTTCATCGAGGCCGACTTCACCTACGTCAACGAGCGCCTCGCCCGCCACTATGGCATGGACGGCATCACCGGCGAAGAGTTTCGTCGCGTCACGGTCAGCAAGGACGCGCGCGGCGGCGGCGGCATCCTCTCGCAGGCCAGCATCCTCACGCTCACCTCCTACAACAACCGCACGTCGCCCGTCCTGCGCGGCAAGTGGGTGCTCGAAAATCTCCTCGACAGCGCGCCACCGCCACCGCCGCCCAACATCCCCGCTCTCGTCAAGGACGAGAAAACCCCGCTCACCGGCACGATGCGCCAGCTCATGGAGCAGCATCGCAACAACCCCACCTGTGCTGCCTGCCACGCGCGCATGGACCCCATCGGATTCGGGCTCGAAAATTTCGATGGCATCGGCTCATGGCGCACGCAGGACGCCCAGAACACCCCCATTGATGTCTCCGGGAAGTTCCCCGACGGCCGCACGTTCAGCGGCCCGGCGGGACTCAAGGACATCCTTCTGTCCCAAAAGGACCGTTTTGCCCGCACCATGACCGCCAAGCTGCTTACTTTTGCGCTTGGCCGCGGCCTGGAAAGGTCCGATAATCCGGTGGTGGACGAGATCACCGACGCCCTCCGTCACGACGGCTACAAATTTTCCACCCTCATCAACCAAGTCGTTCTCAGCGCTCCTTTCCAAAAACGCCGCGGCAAGCCCGTGCTGGCCGAAACCTCCAACCCTGTCGCCCAAAACCCATGAGCTCCCCCATCATCTCCCGTCGCACCATGCTCCGCGGCCTCGGCACCGTGCTGGCCCTGCCCATGTTTGAATCCATGGTTCCGTCCCGGATGCTCGGCGCGGCCTCGTCCGCCGCCCCGGCATTCGGCCCCAAACGGATTGCGTGGTTTTATGTGCCCAACGGTGTCGTTATCCCCAACTGGACGCCTGAAACCGTCGGCACGAATTTCGCGCTCACGCCCACCTTCCAGCCGCTCGCGCCTTTCCGCGACAAGCTTACGGTTGTCAGCGGTCTGGTGTGCGACAAGGCCAACCCCAACGGCGACGGCCCCGGCGACCATGCCCGCGCGCAGGCCGCCTACCTCACCGGCGTGCAGCCCCGCAAGACCGGCGGCGCCAACATCAAGCTCGGTGTCTCCGCCGACCAGGCCGTCGCCGCCAAGATTGGTCACCTCACCAAGTTTCCTTCGCTCGAGCTCGGCATCGAGGAGGGCAAGCAGGTCGGCGCCTGCGACAGCGGCTACAGTTGCGCCTACTCCCACAGCCTGAGCTGGCGCGGTGAGGCCACGCCCGTGGTCAAGGACTGCAACCCCCAGTCAGTGTTCGACCGACTCTTTGCCAGCAACGACCCCTCCGAGACCGCCGAGGCCCGCGCCCGCCGCGAGCAAGACCGCACGAGCGTCCTCGACTACGTGCTCGACGAGGCCAATTCCTTCCAGCGCAGCCTGGGCTCCGCTGATCGCCAGAAGATGGATGAGTATCTTACCTCCGTCCGCGAGATCGAGCTGCGCCTCAAGAGCACGCAGGTCGAGGCCGAGCATGGAATAGGGAGTATCCGAGTTCGGCGTCTGCACGG
>CAIQBC010000014.1 GCA_903869955.1 uncultured Opitutia bacterium | reverse complement strand
CGTCGGCGGCGGCGACTTCGCCTGGCGGACGCTCGGCGGCGAGCACGTCAGCCGTGTTGATGGGGATGTTGAGCACGCCGCGCGACTGGAGCCACTGGCCGGGAAAATTTTCCACCAGCGCCTGGGCCTTCGGGTCGGCCAGCATCCGTTTCACCTGCGCCGGGAGATTTTTCCGCAGCTCGCCCCGCGCGGCGAGGCTGAACAGCTCCGGGTCGGGCATGGTGGACCAGAGGAAATACGACAGCCGCGAGGCCAGCGTGTATTCGTCCACCAGCGGAAAACTCTCGCCGGGCCGGGCCGGGGCGGCGTCCTCAAGGTGGAAAAGAAAACGCGGCGAGACGAGCACCGCGAGCATCGCCTGCGCCACGCCCTTCTCAAAGGTGACGCCGGGCGTGGAGTAGGTCTGCTCGGCAATGGCGACGAGCCCATCCAAAGTGTCGGGGGCGACGGGGCGGCGGAAGGCCAGCGCCGCAAACTTGGCGAGCACCTCGCGGGCATAGGCGCGGCGCCCGGCGGGATCGGTGGGGGCCACCTCGCGGCTGTAAAAGCGCTTGTAGGTTGGCGGCAGTTCCCAGTCCTGCTTGGCGAGCGGCCCCTCGACCGTCACGAAAATGAGCCGGTATTCCATCTTGGTGCGGAGCGGCGGGAGCTCGGGATAGATCGGCTCGATGGCAAAGGTGACCTGGTGCTCGCCGGGCTCCCAATGGACGACCTGATCGTCCACCGAATAGAGCGCGTCGTTCCAGATGTATTCGAACTGGCGGATTTCCTTGCCGTCGGACTTGTAAGTGACCTTGGCGTGCTGCGGATCCTCGGGCTGGGCCTCGCCGTCAACCTTGGAGCTGACGATGATGCGGTAGTCGCCGGCGACCCTGGCCTTGTAGGTGTGGCTGACCTCGATGTTTTCGTAAAACGACAGGTGCTCGCCGTTTTTCGGCGTCCGGCGGTCGGGGTTGAGCAGGCCGGCCTCGGCCGGGAAAAACTCGCTCGCCATCACGAGCTGCTGCCCGATGGCCTTGTTGCTCATCGGCACGCCCCGATCAATGGCCGCCTGTGCCGCCCCCATGAATTTCTCCATACGGATCGGCGAGATCGAGAGCACGTCCCCGATATTGTCGAAGCCGTAGCCGACATCGTCGGGCGGGAGCACCTGCTCGGCGTCAATGTCCACCCCGAGCAGGTCGCGGATGGTGTTCTGGTATTCGGTGCGGTTGAGGCGGCGGATGGTCACGCGGCCGGGATCGGGCTGCGAGGGGTCGAGGCCGAAGGCGGCGGTCTTGATCCACTGCTCCAAGGCCGCCTGCTCGGTGGCGGTGGGCGGCGTTTTCTCCGCCGGCGGCATGATGTGCGAGCGGGTGTTGTTGAGCACCTTCAGCCAGAGGCCGGGGTTTTGGACGATCTGCTCCTTCGTCTTCAGCTCGTCAAACGCCAGCCCGCCCTTCTTCTCCCCGTCGCCATGGCAGCCATAGCAGCGCTGCTCCAGGATGGGCGAGATCGTCTGGTGAAACTGGGCGAGAGCCCGCTCCTCCGGAGGAACGGCTGGCTTTGTCGGCACCGTGGCGGCCAGGGCCTTCGCCGGGACCGTGGCGGCGGGAGCATTCGCCGGGACGACCGCGTTTTGTTGCGGGGCCCGCGAACACGCCGGCATCCCAAGCAGCAGCCCCCCCACCCCCGCCACCGTGGCAAGGCTGAGTCCAGGGAAGAACCTGCGATTATTCATGGGGAGTTCGCCAAACAGACAGGCACAAGACGCATCGTGAGTCGGGAATGTAACACGCCAACGTCGCGGTTGGCAATTATTATGCCGGCCACAACGGGGCCGTCGCGCAGGGGTACAGTTTGATTCGTGCGTTGGGAGGTAGGGTCGCCTCTCCGAGGCGACCGCGGACGACTCGGAGAGCCGTCCCTACCAAACGGTACCACTACCCGTCTTCTGGCAGCTCGCGTTATTTGGCCGGAGCTGGCGCCGGAACTGCCGCCGTTGGCGTCACCGCCGCCGGCAGCGGCATGAAGCGCACCTCGTCGGCGGCTAGGAACTCGCCGTTGCGCGGGCCGCTCAGATAGACGTGGGTGATGGCCGGGGCCTTGAGGGTGACCACGAGAAAAGGGATCGGATCCTCGGGCGCCTTGCGGCCGGGGACGGAGGCGACCGACTTTTGGTCCACCAGCTTGCCGTCCTTGTCATACGCCTCGACGTAAACCGGGCAGCCCGTCGAGCCCCACAGCACGAGCGTGACGGACGACGCCCCGGCGCCGGGCAGCGCCATCTCGAGCGGCACGCCCTGGTCGGTGGACATCGCGTTGAGGATGCCCTTGTGGTCGGTGGCGATGTGCGGAAAAAACATCACGCGCGGCTGCGCCGCGGGCGTGCGCTGCAGCGGGCCGTAGAGCCGGAATTTCACCCCTTGCTCCTCCCAGCTCGGCATGGGCTGACCGATCTCGGCCTTTTCAAAATCCACGACGATCTCGCCGGGGGCCGGCGGGGGCACGGCGGCGAGCGCGGCCTTGGCGGCGGGCGTCGAGACGTAGGGCACCGGCGGTGGCGTGAACGTGGTCGCGGCCGTGCGCCCGGTGGCGGGCATGAGGGCGGCGAGGGCACAGAGGGAGAGCGCGAGGCGCAGAGTCATGGGAAAGTTCCGGTTGGCAGGCGTGGGGTGGCGGGGAGGGGTTTCTTCCCGCTCACGCGCCTTTGAAGTCCAGGCCTTTCATCACGCCGGTCGAGGAGGCGAACTTCTGATCCTCCAAGCCCATGCGCTGCAGCATTGAGACAAACAGATTCGGCAGCGGATAAATGCCGCCGGCCGGATCCAGCGAGACGTGCTGGCCGTGGCGGAAGCCGCCGCCGGCGAAGAGCGCGGGGATGTTGGTCGTCGAGTGCGCGTTGGCATCGCCGAGGTTGGAGCCGTAAAGGATCATCGTACGGTCGAGCAGCGTCTCCTCGCCCTCGCGGACGGCCTTGAGGTCGGCAAAGAGCTTGGCGAGTTTTTTCATGTGCCCCTCGTCAATGATCTTGAGCTGGGAGAGTTTCTCGTCGGCTTTTCCGTGATGCGAGAGGTTGTGGTAGCTGTCGGTGAGGACCGTGCCGGTGTCGGTGATGACCGGGGTGCCGACGCTGTTGAGCATGAGCGTGACGGCGCGGGTGGAGTCGGTCTCAAACGCGAGGCGCACGAGGTCATACATCACCTCGACCTTCGCCATGTATTGCGCGGGGCTGGTGGGATCGGTGGGCGCGGCGACGCTGACGACGGGCTTGGGCCTGCTCTCCCAGCCTTTCGACTCCTGCAGCCGGTGCTCCAGGTCGCGCACGCTGGTGAAATATTGCTCCAGCCGGCTGCGGTCGCGCTCGCCCACGTTGCGCTGCAGCTCCTTCGCCTGGTCGGCGACGGCGTCGAGGATGCTGCGGCCGGTGTCGAGTTTGCGGATCTGGGTCGCCACCTGCTCGGGCGTGCCCTGGAGGAAAAGTTGGTTGAACACCTCGGCGGCGCTCTGCTCCGGCGGGATGGCGACACCGGTGCCGGTCCACGAGAGGGCGCGCCCACCACCATTGACGGCCAGGGTGAGTGACGGGAAGCGGGTGAGCGTGCCGATGCGCTCGGCGATGTGCTGGTCGAGCGAGAGGGTGTTGCGAAACGAGCTGCTCGCCGGGTGCGGCGCGGCGGTGAGAAACGAGATGTCCGACGGGTGGCCGCCGTCCACATTGGGGTGCGAGACACCGCTGAACACCGTGAAGTCGTTGCGGTGCTCCTGCAAAAGCTGGAGGTAGGGCGACGGCGTGTAGCCCGCGCCGCTGTCCTTCGGGAAAAACAGGTCGGGCCGCAGGCCAAGGTTGTTGCAGATGCCGAACATCCGGCGCGGCTTCGCGCCCGGCGCGAGCGGCGAACCCGTCGTCGCGGCGCGCGCAAACGGCGGCAGCATCGCGTCGAGCAGCGGCAGCGACAGCGCGATGCCCGCGCCCTGCAGGAAACGCCGGCGCGACATGGCGTGGCGGGTGGTGATGTAGGGGACGGACGCGGAAGACGCGGAGCCGGGGAGAGCGGGGGACGTTTTCATGAAAGGAATTAGAGGTGGCCGGTCAGTCTTCAGCGATGAACTGCCAGTTGGGCGTGAGCCGAACCAAGCTCCAGAGGTTAAATTTGATATTGGCCTCTGCGGCGCTGCACTGGACAAAGCCAATCCGGCCCCCCGGATTGAGGTCTGTCCAAAGGCAAACCACGCCTTTGGGTGAAAGTTCGGCGGCACGAATGGTGAGCATGCCCGCCGAAACAGGAACGGAAATTCTCTGACCAGCCTGGACTCGAGCGGCGATGGCATCGAGACCGGTGCGGGAAACCAAATAATTGATGCGAACGGGCCAGGCCGTCAGCACTGCGGAAAGAACCACCGCAATCCAACAGCCCAATAAAAGCAGCACCGGCCATTGGCGACGGTGGGTCCGTTGCCGAGAGACGGCCAGATAGAAGCCAATGATGGCCACGGCCAGAAACGAACCATACATCCAGTAAATTTGGCCGACCAAGTGAAAAACGCCGGTGGCCGCAGCCAGCAAAAACACCGCCGCCAGTACCACCGAAAAGCCGGTAAGAACGACCTCAATTTTTGATGTTTTCATGGCGAGTCCCCGTTTCCCCGTGTCTCACTTCGTCTGGAACAGCTCGCTCTGCACGAGCTCTTGCACGAGCGTGCGGACGCCGTAGTGCTTGGCGGCGGCGTGCTGGAGGATTTTTTCCAGCTCCTCGCGGTCGCTGAAGCGCACCGGCGCGCCGGTGGCGAAGACCACGAGCTGCTTGGCGAGGTTGCGCGCGACGGGCAGCTCGTCCTTCACGATCAGGCTCTTGAACTCCTTCACATCCTTGTAGGCGCGGCCGTCGGGCAGCGCGCCGGCGCTGTCCACCGGCAGGCCATAGTGGAAGGCAAACGCCTGCCCGCTCATGCCGAAGCCGCGCACGGGCGGCACGTCCTCGGACACCGCGCGGTACCGCTCGCGGTGCCCGCCCATCACATCGAAACTCTCCAGCGCGAAGCCGGGCGGATCCATCTTGCTGTGGCACGTCGCGCAGCTCGGGTCGGCGCGGTGTTTTTCCAGTTGCTGGCGGATCGTGACCGCGCCGCGGATGTCGGGGTCCACGGCCTTGATGCCCGGCGGCGGCGGCGGCGTTTCCAGGCCGAGGATGCGCTCGGTGATCCAGTGGCCGCGCAGCACGGGCGAGGTGGTGGTGCCGTTGGCCGTGACCTTGAGCACGCTGGCCATCGTCATCAGCCCGCCCCGCTCGCTGCCGCGCGGGAGCGTGACGCGGCGCATGGCCGCGCCCTTCACGCCGGGGATGCCGTAGTGGTTGGCCAGATGCTCGTTCAGAAACGTGAAGTCCGCGTCCACGATGTCGCGGGCGGGCAGGTCGGCGCGCACCAGTTCGGCGAAAAACAGCCGCGTCTCATCCACCGCCGCGAGCTTGAGCGGGTCGTCCATCTCGTAGTCGTTGTAAATGGACGAGGACGGGGAGGTGTCATCAATCTTGCGGAGGTCGAGCCAGTAGTCGGTGAACGCCTCCACGAAGCGCGCGGCGCGCGGGTCGTTGAGCAGGCGCTCGGTCTCGGCGCGCAGCACCTGGGGCTGGTGCAGCTCGCCCTTCTCGGCGCGCGCGCGCAGGGCGGCGTCGGGCGTGGAGTTCCAGAGAAAAAGCGACAGCCGGGTGGCCAGCGCCAGATCGTCGAGCCGGCCCGGCCGCTCCTCAATAAACACGAAGCCCGGCGAGGCGAGCACGCCGGTGTAGGCCGTGAGCATCGAGCGCGCGAAGCCGGAGCCGAGGTCATACTCGCGGTCGAACAACTTCAAAAACAGCTCCACGTCCGCCGCCTG
>CAIQBC010000013.1 GCA_903869955.1 uncultured Opitutia bacterium | reverse complement strand
TCATCATGATGGCGTTTTTCTTCACGATGCCCACGAGCAGGATGACGCCGACATAACCCATGATGTTGAGCTCCTCGTGAAACGCCCAGAGTGTGACGAGCGCGCCAAAGCTGGCCGCCGGTAGTCCGGACAGGATCGTGAGCGGGTGGATGAAATCTTCGTAGAGGACGCCGAGCACAATGTAGATCACGACCACGGCCATGAAGATGAGCAGGAGCATGCCTTTCTTGGAGGCGTCAAACGCCGCTGCCGAGCCGACGAAATTATGGCTGATGGTCACCGGCAGGTCGCGCGCGATCCGGTCAATCGCGTTGGTCGCCTCGCTCAGCGCCGCGCCGGCCTTCAGGTTGAACGAGAGGGTGACGGCCGGCAACTGCCCGAGGTGGTTGACCGTGAGCGGGCCGACGTCGCGCCGGAGCGTGGCCACGGTGTCGAGTGGCACGAGCTTGCCGTCGTGCGTGCGAAGATGGAGGAGCGCGATCGCCGAGGGGTCGCGTTGGAACTCGGGTGCGACCTCCATGATGACGAAATACTGGTTCGTTGGCGTGTAGATGGTCGAGACCTGCCGCGTGCCAAAAGCGCTGTAGAGCGCGGCCTCGACCTGCGCGGGTGTGATGCCGAGGGCGGCGGCCCGGTCACGGTTGATGTCCACGCGGAGCTGTGGGCTGGTGATGAGCAGGTCGGAGTTCACATCCACCAGCATGGGCAGCGCGCGGAATTTCGGCTCCAAGTTTTGGGCTGCGGCATAAAGCTCGCCAAGGTCGCTGCCCGAGAGGGAGAATTGGTAGGTGGCCTTCGAGATTTGTCCGCCGATGCGGATGCTTGGCGGGATGCTCACGTAGAATTTCAGGCCGGGGATGACGGCCAGGTCGCGGCGGAGCTGCGTCATCACCGCTTCGGCGGACGGCCGCTGGCCGAGCGGCTTGAGGCGCATGAAGAGCCGGCCGTTGTTGGAGGAGGAATTGACGGCGCTGCTGCCACCGATGGCCGACATGAACACGTCCACTGCTGGGTTCTGGCGGATCACCTCGGCCGCGACTTGCTGGTGCCGCACCAGTTCCTCAAATGAGACATCCTGGGCGGCCTCCGTCTGCACCAGGATGATCCCGGTGTCGTCCGTGGGGATGAAGCCTTGCGGCAGCCGGAGCGCGACGAGCACCGTGAGCCCGACCATCAGCAGGGCGACGGCGACGGTCGTGCGGCGCCAGCGCATGCTGACGCGCAGGGTGCGCTCGTAGAGGCCGCGCATGCCCTCAAAGAGAGATTCCATCTGGGTGTAAAACCATCCGTGCGAAACCGTGCCGCCCTTCGGATGCGCCTTGAGGAACCGGCTGCACAGCATGGGCGTGAGTGTGAGCGACACGAGGCCGGAGACGAGGATCGAGGCCGTGATGGTGACGGCAAACTCGTGCAGCAGCCGCCCGTAAATGCCCGCCATGAACATCAGCGGGATGAACACCGCCACGAGCGAGAGCGTCATGGACAGGATGGTGAAACCGATTTCACGCGAGCCTTTGAACGCGGCCTCGCGCACCGGCATGCCGCCTTCGACGTAGCGGACGATGTTCTCCAGCATCACGATCGCATCGTCCACCACGAAGCCGACCGAGAGCGTGAGCGCAAGCAGCGAGAGGTTGTCGAGCGAGTAGCCCAGGAAATACATCGCCACAAAGGTGCCCAGCAGCGCCATCGGGATGGCGACGGCCGGGATGGCTGTCGCGGCCAGTGTGCGGAGAAAAAGAAAAATCACGAGCACGACCAGCGCGATGGCGAGCAGCAGGGTGAATTTCACGTCGCGCACCGAGTCGCGCACGGCCTCGGAGTTGTCCCGCAGCACTTCGAGCTTCACCGCATCTGGCAGCAGCCGTTGGAAGGCGGGGAGCAGCGCGCGCACCCGGCCCACGACCTCAACGGTGTTCACCCCCGGCTGTTTCTGGATGGCCAGGATGATGGCGCGGTCGTGGTTGTACCAGCTGGCGGAGTGGATGTCCTGGACGCTGTCCAGCACCTCGGCCAGCTCGCCGATGCGCACCGGCGCGCCGTTGCGATAGGCAACCACGATCTTGCGAAAATCCTCCACCTTGGCGATCTGCCCGCTGGCGATGATCTGGAGGGATTGCCGTGTGCCGTCAATCAGGCCGGTGGGCTGGTTGACGTTGTTGGCAGCGAGGGCGGCGGCGACTTCATCCAGCGTGATGCCGCGGCTGGCGAGCAGGCGCGGGTCGAGCCGCACCCGGAGCGCGTATTTTTGCGCACCGAACACCTGCACCTGCGAGATGCCGTCCACGGTCGAGATGCGCTGGGCCATCATCGTCTCGGCGTATTCGTCCACGGTGGAAAGCGGTAGTGTGGCTGAGCTCAGTGTGAGATAGAGCACGGGCTGGTCGCCGGGGTTGGTTTTTCGAAACGAGGGCGGCGCGGGCATCTCGGCCGGCAGGCGGCGCAGCACGGCGGCGATGGCGGACTGCACGTCCTGCGCGGCGGCGTCAATGTTGCGCTCGAGCGCAAAGGTGAGCGTGATCTGCGTCGCGCCGGTGCTGCTGCTCGACACCATCGAGTCAATGCCCGCAATCGTGGAGAACTGGCCCTCCAGCACCGTCGCCACCGCGCTGGCCATCGTCTCGGGTGTCGCGCCAGGCAGGCCGGCGTTGACCACGATGGTGGGGAAATCCACGTTCGGCAGGTCGCTGACCGGCAGTTTAAGGTAGGCGGCCGCGCCAAACACGCAGAGCGCCGCGGTGAGCAGCGTGGTCATCACCGGCCGGCGGATACAAAGCTCGGGTAGATTCATGGCGGCACGTCAGGATTTGCCCGCCGGCTTCGCTGAGGTGTTGGCGGTTGCCGCCGGCTCGGCTTTGTCGGCTGCGGTCTGGCTTGGGAGCGGCTTGACCACGGCCGTCGAGCCGGGGATGAGCCGGAGCTGGCCGTCGGTCACGACCGTCTCGCCGACGGCGAGGCCGCTGGCGATGAGGGTCTGGTCGCCCGCCACCCGCGCGATTTTCACGGCCCGCAGCTCGACCGTCTGGTCGGCTTTCAAAATGTAAATGATCGAGCCGTTCTGGCTGGTCTGCACCGCGGCCGAAGGCACGACGACGGCGTCGCGGTCGAGGCCGGTCTGTGTCACTACGTCCACAAACCGTCCCGGCCAGAGCGCATGGTCGTCATTGGCGAAGACTGCTTTCAGCGTAATCATGCCGGTCGCCGGGTCCACGGCGTTGTCCACAAACTCCAGCCGCCCGTCGGCGTGCGCGAGGCCGGAGGCGTGCTCGTTCACTGTCACGGTCGCCAGCCGGGCGGCGAGGGCGGTACGGATGGCGTCGAGCGCGCCCTCCGGCACGGCGTAGGCGACGGCGACGGGCGCGAGCTGGTTAATGGTGACAATGGAGGTGCCGGCGTCGTTGGCTTTCACGAGCGCGCCCTCGTGGATCAGGAGCTGGCCGGTGCGGCCGGCGATGGGCGCTCGGATCTCGGTGTATCCGAGCTGCAGCTCGGCGTTGGCGACGGCGGCGGCCATGGCCTGGGCCTGCGCCTTGGCGGTCTCCGCCTTGGTCAGGACCCCCAGGTAGTCTTCCTTGGAAATTGCGGCGCTCTGGTCGAGCCGCTGATAGCGCTCGGCGTCGGCATCCGCTTGGGCGGACTGGGCGCGGGCGTTGGCGAGATTGGCGCGCGCGATATTCAGCATGTTCTCAAACGGGCGGCGGTCGAGCACGACCAGCAGGTCCCCGGCTTTCACTTCGTCACCTTCCTTGAATCTTACCTCCGCGAGCACGCCGTCCACTTGCGATTTCACGCTCACACTGCGCAGCGCCTGCACGGTGCCGATGGAGCCGATCAGGCGGGGCATGTCCAGTTGCGTCGCGACGGCCACCTGGACGGGCACGGGTGGCGGCGGGGCGACGGCGCTGGTGGCGGGCTTGCACCCGGCGAGCGCCAGCAGCAATGCCACCGGCAGGGCGAGCCGGCCAAAGGCGGGCAAGGGGACGAGGTCAGGCGATTTTAGGGAGCTTTTCATCGGCGAGGCGGAATTCCACACGGGTATTTTCCAGGGCAAGCAAGTTTTCTTTGATCAGCAGCAGGTCATCAATCAGCCCGTCGCTGCGGCCGGGCGGCAGGCCGGCAAAGTATTCCTCCCGCAGGCGGGAGGCCACGGTTTGCATCCGCTCCAATACGCGCCAAGCCTTGGGCCGGACCGCCAGCCGCCAGGCCCGGGCGTCGTGCCGGTCGCGCTTCCGGCTGATCCAGCCATCGGCCTGCAGCCGCTCGATGTGACGGCCGATGGTCGCCGGTTTCAGGCGCATGGCCTCCGCCAGCTCGCGCTGCGAGCCGCCCTCGCGGTCTGCCACCCGGCGCAGGATGCGCCACTGGGCCCGTGTCAGCCCGATCTCCTGCCGGCGCAGCCGTCGCTCAAACTCCCGCCGCAGCAGGTAGCTGAGCTCGTTGAGCAGCGCGCCGAAGCGGCGCTCAGGATCGGTGGCGAGGACGGACACGGGGGAGAATAATTAGTAAGCAGGCATACTATTGCAAGCACATTTTTTTCTCGGGAGAAACGCGGCCGTGCTCCAGTTGCCAGGTTGATTTTGCGGGCCCGGTGCCATCGGGCTTTCGCACCCGATCGGTAAGCAGCCCCTAAATCTGCCGGCGCGATTGAACCTTTTGCGCCTGCGGCCATTCTACTCAGCATCGCCTCAACGTGGCTTCCACCGACCCCGACCTTCTCGCCGCCGCCCGCCAACATGACCCTGACGCCTGGGACATCCTCCTCCAGCGGCACCAGTTGCCGCTCCACGCCTACGCCGCCGAGCTGCTTCGCGACGACACCGCTGCATTCGACATCGTGCAGGAAACCTTTGCCGCCGCCGTCCGCCACATCGCCGGCCTGCGCGACGACCGCAGGTTCGCCGCGTGGCTCTTCGGCATTGCCCACCAGAAATGCCTGCAGCACTTCCGCCGCGTCCGCCGCGACGGGGAGATTTTCGCTCCCGCCCCGGCGGACAATGCGCTCGTCGACTGGCCCGACCCCGCCGCGCCCGACCCGCGCACACTCCTCCTCCGCCGCGAGACGGCCGACGAATGGCTTACGCTTCTCGCGTCACTGCCCGCCGCGCAGCGCTCCGCCCTGCTCCTGCACGTGCTGGAGGACTTTTCCCTCGATGAAATCGCTACCATCACCGCCGTGCCGCTCGGCACGGTCAAATCCCGTCTGCATCACGCCAAGCGCGCCTTGCGGCAGCTCGTGGAGGCCGCCCGATGAATAAGCCCCTCCGCGACCACCTGCTCGCCCGCCACGCCGCCGCCACGCTGCGTCTCGACGCGCTCCGCCGCTCCGCGCTCCCGCCCGCCGATGTGGCGTGGCGCGAGGTTCTCCGCGAGCTGTTCCGCCCGCACCGCGCCGCGTGGCGCGCGCTCGCCTTCGCCTGGCTCGTGCTGCTCGTGCTCCAGTTCGCTGTCGTCAATCCTGCCAGCCCGCCTGCGCTCGCCGGTCCCGCGCCGTCGCCCGAGGCCGTTGCCGCCTGGTTTGCCCAGCTTGATTCCAATGAGACCCTCACCCAGATTGCTCAAATTCCTTAGGCGCTCGCTGCTCGCGCTCGCCATCGCGGCCACGCTGTTCGTTGCCTTCGTCGTCGTGGAAAACTGGCGCGGCGACCGTGCCTGGGCCGCCGAGGAGCGAGCCCTCCGCGCGAGGGGCGAGCCGCTCGATATCGCCGCCTTTGCCACGCCGCCTATCCCCGACGAGCGGAATTTTTTCAAGGCTCCCGGCATCGCCGATCTGCTCTTTGCGAAATTTGGCTTCCAGAAAAACAACAACCCGTGGGTCACAGCCATTCTGCCGGCGCTGCGGGTGGCGATGATGGGGACGAACGCCAACAACTACGACGCGGATGGTCGCCTGCGTGCCGGCATCAAGCCAGAGGTCGGATCGATCACGCCCAACGATCCAAGGGGAGATCTGCATCTGGCCCGAAAAAATCTGCTGAGAGCAAAGCTGATCACCGGGCCGCTGTCTGACGAGCCGGCGCAGGACATCCTTGCCGCGATTCAGCCGGTTCAAACCTTGCTGGATGCCGTTGGCCAAGCCGCCCGGGAGCGTCCAGATGCATGGCTCCCGGCGCGCTTGCCAACCGAGCAGCCGTCCATTGATCCGAGCTTGTTGTTGAACCTTGCTGGCGTTCTTGCTGGCCGGGCCAAGGCCGAGCTCGCGCTCGGTCGGACGGACGATGCCTTTACCGATGCGGCCGCCATTCTAGCCCTCGCCAACGCGACGCGGGCCGGTACCCCCTCGTTGCTGATTGTGCTCGTCGGCGAGGCCGTGCGTGGTGCTGCGGCCGATGTTCTAAAGGAAGGCTGCCGTCGCCGCCTGTGGACCGATTCGCAACTCGCCATGATCGAAAATTCGCTCGCGGACTTGCAGTCCTTTATCCAGCTCAGAAAGTCATTTCTGTTCGGGCGGGTGTGGATGACTGGATTGTTGGATTCAGCGCCTCGCGAACCCATGCACGGCGACACGAACGACACATTGCCACATTGGCTTTTCCATGGCTGGCGACAGCAAAACAAGGTGTCGGGCTCGCACGCGCTGGAGGACGAGCTGGCCTCGTTCGACGCCACCACCGGCCGGATGTTTTCCGACCGGTTGCAAAATCTGAAACAAGCCGCCAATGCCATCGAAAAAGCGCGTT
>CAIQBC010000012.1 GCA_903869955.1 uncultured Opitutia bacterium | reverse complement strand
GCCTGGCTGGCGGCGGCGGGGCTGCTCACGCGCTGGCTGGAAAAACACGAGCGCGTGGACGCGCTGCTAGCCGGCCTGCCGCCTACGCTGGGGCGGGCCGGGCGCGCGCATTGCCAGCATCTGCTGTTCGACGCGGTGCGACATTTCGGACGCATCGAGGCGGCGCTGAACCCACTGCTGGCGCATCCGCCGCGCGCGAAGCTGTGGGCGGCGTTGCTCCTGACGGGCGGTGAGCTGCTTGAAGCCGGAGCAGGGAACAAGGAGGAGAGCGAGGGGAAGACCGCGCGGATCGTCCATCACGCGGTCGAGCGGACGAAGGCGTTCGCCAGCCCGGCCGAGGCAAGGCTGGTCAACGCCGTCGCGCGCAAGCTTGCCGCCGTGCTCACGGCGCAGACCGCGCCCGGCGTGGACGCGACGACTGCGGAGCTGGCGGAGTGGTTCTCATATCCGACATGGCTGGTGGGGCGGTGGCGGGCCCAGCTTGGCGCGGAGAAAACCCGCGCACTGCTCGAATGGAACCAACGCAATGCGTCCGTCTATGCGCGTTGGCGCGACCCGCAGACGCCGCCGTCCGCTTGGGCGAGGCCGACGGCCTGGGCAAATTTTTACGAGGTACCGCCGGGGCATTGGCACGAAGTCGAGACGCTGCTCCGTGCCGGGAAGATTTACCTGCAAGATCCTGGCGCGCGGCTGGCGGTGGAGCTGCTCGCGCCGCAGCCGGGCGAGATGGTGCTCGATTTGTGCGCCGCACCCGGGGGGAAGAGCCTGCTCATCGCGGATGCAATGGCGGGTGGAATGCGGGGTGGGGGCACTCCGCCCACATCGGAGACGGGCGGCGAGCGCGGCGGGGGTACTGCGTCTGCGGCCGGCAAACTGGTTGCGCTGGATTTGCCGGGGCCGCGAATTGAGCGGCTCAAGGAGAACCTTTCGCGTGCAGGTGGTGTCGAAGTCGCACTGGTGCAGGGTGATGTGTTGTTTGGGGTAGAGAGCATCCTGCGCGAGCACCGGCTACCGGAGCTGTATGATGCCGTGCTGCTCGACGCGCCATGCTCGAACACCGGCGTGATGCGGCACCGCGTGGACGTAAAATGGCGGTTGCAGGAGGGTGATTTTAGGAAACACGCGACGCAGCAGCTCGCGTTGCTGCATGCGGCGGCGCGGCTGGTCGCGCCGGGGGGGCGGCTGGTCTATTCCACGTGCAGCCTCGACACCGAGGAAAACGCGCGCGTGGTCACGGCGTTTTTTGAGAGCCGGGCCGGCGGGCCGTTCCGGCTGGAAAAGGAAACGATGTGCTATCCATGGGCAAACGGGCACGACGGCGCGGGCTTGTTTCTGCTGCGCCGCGTCGCAGGCTGAGGGTTCGGCCCATGACTTTTCTTCCCGGCATGGTCGTCGGAATCTCCATTGCCGCGCCGGTCGGCCCGATTGCGCTGCTGTGTCTGCGACGCTCGCTGACAGACGGGCGGATGGTGGGGTTTGTCTCGGGTTTGGGCGCGGCGACGGCCGACACGTTATGCGGTGCGGTGGCGGCGTTCGGACTGTCGGCACTGCTCGCGCTGGTGCGACAATTTCACACGGCGCTGGAGGCGGGCGGAGGGATTTTCATGATCGTGCTGGGCGTGCACATCCTGCGCACCCCACCGGCCGCAGCCGACTTCTCGCCGGCGCACGCGCGCAATCTCCGTGCGGCCTACGGCTCGACGTTGCTGCTCACGCTGGCGAATCCAATGACGATCCTGTCCTTCGCCGGCGTGGCCGCCGCGCTGGGGCGCGAGGTCATCGGCACGACGCCGTGGACGGCGTCGCAGTTTGTCGCGGGTGTTTTCAGCGGCTCGGCGTTGTGGTGGTTTTTATGGAGCGGGGCGGCGGGCTGGTTCCGCCAGCATCTTGGGCCCGGCATGCTGCGCTGGGTCAACCGCCTGGCGGGTGCGGGTATCGCGGTTTTCGGCGCGGCACAATTAGTGCGGCTGGCGTGGTGAACGGCGCCGGAAACGCCGTTCTGAGTTTTGGGTTTTGAGTCCAACCCGGAACCCCAGGGCGCGTGGCGGCCCTACGGCACGAGGGCAAAGGTGCGGATATGCTCGACGGTTTCCGTGCGGCCGTTGAGCAGGGTGAAATCAATCGCGGGGGCGGCGCGCACGAGCGCCTCGTAGCGATCGAGACCCCACTGCTCGACCCGTTCGCCGTTGATGCGCGTGACGAGGTCGCCAGACTCCAGGCCGGCATCTTCGGCCGGCGATCCGGGCACGACACTTACCACGCGCCAGTAGGCGGGGAAACGGCGGAAGCTCACCCCGGCGCTGCGCAACGGGACATCCTCCACCGGGTCGTCGCCGTCGCGCTCGAAGCTCGCGAATCCATGCGAGGGATCGAGCGTCACCCGGAAATGCCGGAGCATCTCGGCGCCAATGGAACTGGGCTGGTCGGTCAGCTCGACGACCGGCCGGGCAAAGGTGCGCCCGCCGACGACGAAGTCGTCGGCCAACCGTCCAATTTCCTGCTG
>CAIQBC010000011.1 GCA_903869955.1 uncultured Opitutia bacterium | reverse complement strand
TGGTGGCGGCGGCGACGACGGAGTCGGCGACGGGATCCACCGGCCAGATTCTTTCGAGGCGCGGGCCTTTTGGATCGTCGGGAAACAGCTCTGCGCGGATGCGCTGGCCTTCCTTGGCCGCCGCCGCGTCGGCGGCGGAGACAAAAAACTCCATCGTCATCGCCCCCATATAGTCTGCGATGACATCGTGGCGCACGAGCAGGACCTTGCGGGCGGTGTCCGCTTTCACGATCTCGCCTGTGAGCGGGAAATGTCTTTCTTCGGGCGCTTGCGTCACGGGCGGCGCAGCACGCCGGCATGCAGGCAGGGCGGCGAGCAGCAGGGCGGCGAGCAGCCGGGCCGGCAGACAGAGAAACATGGGCCTCATACCCTACGGTTTCGCCCCAAGGAAAAAATTGTCAAAGCCATTGCGTGCAGTAATGTCGGCCCTCCGTATCCGCCTGCCGCCGTTCATGAGCTCTTCCACTCTCTCCCCTCGCACCGCCGTTCACAAGCCCGGCCTCGTCCGCCTCGCCGCTGTCGCGACCGCGTGTGTGCCCGTGCTGCCGATGTTGCTGGGGGCGCGTACGACGAGCATCGGTGCGGGCATGATTTTCAAAACGTGGCCGTTCTCCAATGGCTCGCTCAACCCGCCTGGCTGGCTCGACGACCCCGCGCAGTTCGCCGAACATGCGCACCGGCTGAGCGCTGGCCTTGTCGGCCTGATGACGGTCACGCTTGCGGTCTTGGTCTGGCGCACCGAGGCCCGCGCGTGGCTGCGCCAGCTCGCAATTTTTGCCGCCGGCCTCGTGCTGGTGCAGGCGGTCGTCGGCGGGCTGCGGGTGCTGCTGGATGACCGGCATCTCAACTTGCTCACGCCCAGTGTGGGCCGGCTGTTCGCCATGCTTCACGCCTGCCTCGCGCAGATTTTTTTCTGCGCATTGCTCGCCATCGCGCTGAGCCTGTCACGGGCCTGGAACGAACGCGCCGTCGTGTCCGTCGGCCGGCGGCTGCGCCAGCTCGGCGTCGTGTGCTGTGTGCTGTTGCTCGTTCAGCTCGTGGTTGCCGCCGTGATGCGCCACCTCTTTGCGGGGCTGGCGATTCCGACGTTCCCGGCTGCCACGCCCGACGGCGGTCTCCTGCCGGCGGGGTGGGATTTTAATGTTGGGCTCAATTTTTTCCACACCCGTGTCCTCGCGGGTCTGCTTAGTGTGGCCTTGCCGTGGCTCGCGGCCGCCGTCTGGCGGGACCGCGCCGCTGGCGTTGGGATGAAGCGCACTGCGGTCGCGCTGGTCGCGTTGCTTATTACGCAGATCACCTTGGGTGCGGAAATCATCTGGCGGTTGCGCGAACCGGACCTCACCACGGCGCACGTCGTTGTTGGGGCATGCACGTTGGCGACGACGTTTGGGATCACCTGGTGGGCGCACCGCGAGACGATTGAAAAAAACACCATGCCCGCGCCCGCGGCGCTGGCTGCGCCGGCGCGCGGCGAGGGCGGGGCTGTTCTTCCGGCATGAACGAGGCCGCCGCCACCTCCGTCGCGCCGGCCGCCAAGGCCCGCTTCAGCGACTATCTCGAGCTGACGAAGCCGCGGCTCAGCCTGCTCTCCGTGCTCACGACGATGGTCGGCTATTTCTCGGCGCGGCCGGTGTGGTCGGCGCGGGAGTTTTTTGGGTTGATGCTGGGCACGGCGGCCTGCGCGGGTGGCGTGGCCGCGATCAACCAGTGGATGGAGAGCGACACCGACGCGCAGATGCAACGCACCGCTGGGCGGCCGCTCCCCACCGGCCGGATTGCCCCCGGCTCCGCGTTCGTGCTTGGTTGGTTGCTGTGCCTCGGCGGGCTGGGGGTGCTGTTCCGGCTCGGCGGGCCGCTCGTGATTGATCCGTCCGCGAGGTTTCATCTGCCGGTCGAGCGGCTCGCCGCGCTGTTTGGGCTGCTCACCATCGTCGCCTACCTCGCATGCTACACGCCGGCGAAGCGGTGGTCGCGCTGGAGCGTCGAGCTCGGCGCGGTGGCGGGTGCGATTCCGCCGCTGATCGGCTGGGCTGCCGCAGCGAAGGGTGTGGGGCCGCTGGGATGGATTTTGTTTGGCGTGCTCTTTTTCTGGCAGCTCCCGCATTTCATGGCGATCGCGTGGACCTACCGTCACGACTACGGACGGGTGAATTTTCCCATGCTGCCGGTGCGCGATACCGAGGGCGGGCGCGTCGCGTGCTGGGCGTTCGTCAACACGTTCGTGCTGGTGGTGGTGTGCGTGCTGCCCGTCCCGCTCGGCCTCGCGGGCCGTGGTTACCTTGTGGTTACGCTGCTGCTCGGCGCATGGTTCGTCTGGCGTGCGGCGGCATTTTTGCGCGCGGAGGGTCGCGATGCGGCGGCGCGCAAGCTTTTCCTCACCTCGATCCTCTGGCTCCCGTTGCAGCTCGGCGTGCTGGTCGCCGACCGGTTGATTTTTCCCAACCACGGATGAACCCGGATGATCCCACCCGCCCGGTCGCCGGGACCCTGGAGCGCGCCCGGGAATGCATGGCTCCGTGCCCTCGCCTCACTCCCCCCTTGGTTAAAATCTTTCCATGACCGTCCACGACATCCCTCCGCTCAACGCCGCGCTCAACGGCCTGGCCACGGTGCTCATCACCGCCGGGTTTATTCTCATCAAGGCCGGGAAAAAATCGGCGCACCGCGCGGTGATGCTCACTGCCGCCGTGGTGTCGGCGCTGTTTCTTGCCGGCTACCTCACCTATCACGCGATGATGCGCGGCTTTCATACGCCGTTCGGCGGCGAGGGTGCGGTTCGCACGGTTTATTTCGTGATCCTTTGGACGCACATTCCGCTCGCCGGGCTGATCGCCTGGCTCGTGCCGCAAACTTTTTTCTTCGCCCTCAAGGGCGACTACGCCCGCCACAAGGCGTGGGCGCGCTGGACATTTCCCATCTGGTATTACGTCAGCGTGACCGGCGTGCTGGTTTATCTCTTTCTCTACGTTTGGTGGCCGGCGGCAAAGTGACCGCGGATTTTGGCGTCATTTCTTTGGCCGTTCGATCACGGTGACCTTGCCGTCTTTGAGGGTGACGCGCAGGCGCTCCTCCTCGCGGTCCTGATAGATGCTTTGCTCGAGCGGCTCGTAGAGGACGGTGGGCGTGCCGGTCCTGGGATCGGTTGCCGTGATGGCGTGATAGCCCATCACGCGTTCGCCGCGGTATTCCTGCCAGTGGCGGAGGTAGATCCAGACAACCGTTTCGCCCTCGGCGGAGACCTGGCCGTGTTTCTCGTCGGGTGCGCCGAGCGCGAGATAGACCATGTCGGCCGAGTCGCCGAGGCCGACCTCGCCGGCCTTGAGTCGCGCCTGGGTGGGCGCGTCGAGCGCGGCAAAAATAGCGGCCTTCTCCTGCGCGCGTTTCTCAAAGGTTGAGCAGCCGCCGAGAACGAGCGTGACCAGCAGCGCAGCCAGCGGAAAACTTATTTTCATGATGCCGCACGCTACGCATTCCGGTCACCCGGGCAAGCGGCGACGACGGTTCGACGACCGGGGCTTATTTCGCCCCACGGCGGCGGCGCACGGCGGCGAGCGTGAGGGCAGCTGCGCCGGCGAGGGCGGCGTAGGTGGACGGCTCGGGGATGACCAGCAGATTGAACTCGGTCCGGGTGGTATAAACCGCCACGGATTGCCCCCCAGCCAGCTGGCCGGAAAGGGCATTGGGCCCGTCCACGAGATTGTCGAACTCCAGCTCCACCTGATAGGTGGTGCCGGAGACGAACTCGCTGGCGGTAGAGTAAGTTTGGCTGATGCTGCCGGTGCCGGTGCCGAACGCTTCCTGGTTAAAATCAGTGAAACCGTTCGGTTGCCCGTTGGTCGGGCTGATGCTGATGCCGAGATGGGTGAGGGTGCCGGCGTTGACGGAAAATGAGTTCGAGGCGAGCGTGAGCGGGCCGTTGCGGGCGTCGTAAAAGAGCGTGCCGTTGGGCAGCCACGTGAGGTTATTCTGCCTCATAAGCATGAAACGGGCCTTGGACGCAACGCAATAATGCGGCAATTTGGGGTGGCCGACGTGAGTGCTGCTTTCGCGAAACGATAGGCGGGGACCTTCTTCGCGACACCCTTCTCACGTGGTCGGATGGAGCAAGGCCAAGACTTTGTCGGCAGGCTTCGGCCGCGTGTGCCCGCAGATTATGTGAACATTGCCCTTTCATCCGCGCACAATGGGAAGTGCGAGGGGAGACCGTGCCGCCCCGGCGATGGAGAAAATCGGGTGCGTCCGACGGACCCCGCACCCGGGCCGGGCATTATTTGCCCACCGCGCCGGGGAGCGTGCCAGCTTTGATCAGTACCATCTCGTCGGGATTGAGGTGTTTTTTGATGGCCCCGTTGACCTGATCGAGGGTGAGTGCGTTGATCTTGGCGCTGAACTCGTCAATGAAGCTGAGCGGAAGGTCCCGGTTTAGGGTGTTGAGCACGGCCCCAGCCATGCCGCCCGTGGTGGCGAGGCCGAGTTTGTAGGCGCCGACGAACTTGCCTTTGTTGCTAGCAAGCTCTTCGGCCGTGATGCCCTTCTGGTGCCATTCGATGAGCTGCCGCTTGGTGGAAGCGATGCCCTTGCTGAGAAGCTCAGGGGAGAAATTGGCCCCGATGCGCCAGTCCCCGTCGGTGAAAGTGTCATTGCCCACGTAGGAGTAGATACCGTAGGTCAGGCCCTCCTTGTCGCGGACATTGGCCATCAGGCGTCCGGTGAAGCCGCTGCCGAGCGCGGCGGTGCCGACGCGCAGCGCGAGGGTGTCGGGGTCGCCATAACGGAGCTGAGTGGCTTGGCCCCAGAGGATGCTGACGTTGGTCTTGTCGGCCATGAAGACGTCCTGTTCGCGGGCGCTGTCCACGGAGCCGGCCTTGGCGGGAGGGGGCTGGGCGGAGCCGCCGGTCCAGCCGGCGAAGACCTTGCCGAGCTCGGTTCGCACGGCGGCGGGCTCGACGTCACCCACGATGACAAGCTTCATGGCGGCAGGGCCGTAATATTGGGCGTGGAAGGCCTTGACCTCGGCGAGGGTGGCTTTGTCCACGGCGGCGAGGAACTCCTCGGGCGAGGCCTCCCGGTTGGGGTGGCCGACAGGATAGATGGCGCGGACGTAGGAGGTGTTGGCCCGGACGTCGGTGTCTTCCAGCGCCCGCTTCATGTCGCCGGCGCGCTGCTTCTTGAGCTTGGCGAATTCCTCGGCGGAGAAGGCGGGGGTGCGGAGCTGCTCGGCGATGAGGCCGAGCACCATGGGCAGGTCGGCGCGCAGGCATTTGGCATTGATGTTCAGGGCGCTGGCGTCGGTGGAGAAATTGATGCTGGCGCCGACATCGCCGAGAACTTTGGAAATGGCGAACTTGTCGCGGCTGGTCGTGCCCTTGTCGAGCATGCCGGCAGCAAGGTCGGCGAGGGCGACATTGTTCTGGGGGCTGCGTGAATCGCCGGCGGCAAGTGTGCCGCGGATGGTGACGACATCCTTCACGCCGGTCTTGAGGGCGACGACATCAATGCCGTTGATTGACTGGCGGTCGGCGTTCGGCGCGACGTCGGCGAACACCACGGCGGACAGCAGGCAGAGGGCGGGGAGGAGCAGGGCAGGGCATTTCATGGCAGGAGGGGCGAAATTTAGTTGGCGGCCGGGGCGGGGGTGATGATCGGCACGAACCAGCCGGTGGTGCTCTGGCTTTGGTTGAGGTAGCGGTTGGCGACGCGTTTCACGTCGGCGGCCGTGACCTTCGCGAGGGCTTCGTCGAGGGTGAAGTAGAGGGTCCAGTCGCCGGTGGCGATGTCCTCGTTGATTTTGCTGGCAATGGCGAAGGACCCGTCGCGGCCGTAGGCGGTGGCCGCCTTGATCTTGCCCAGGGCGGTGGCGACCTCGGCGTCGGTCACGCCGTCGGTCTTCACCTTCGCGATTTCGTCGAGAATAATTTTCTCAACCGCTTCATGCGTGGCGGCCGGGGCGAGGTTGGCGTAGATCTGGAAGAGCGAGGGGTCGTGGAAGAAGCCGGGCTCGGCATTGACGCTGGTCGTGAGGTTTTTGTCGGTCAGCGCGCGGTAGAAGCGGCTGGTTTTGCCGCTGTCCATGATGATGCCGAGAACTTTGAGCGCGGGGTAGTCGGGGTGCGAGCCGGCGGGGCTTTTGAAACTGACACCGACGGTGCCGAGTTCGCCCGCGCGCTGGAGCATGACGCGGCGCGGGCCGGACTGCTCGGGCTCCTCGGTGTAGACCTGCGGGATTGGGTGCGGTGCCTTCGGGTAGGCGCCATAGTACTTCTTGACCAGGCCGAGCGCGGCGGCGGGGTCGAAATCGCCGATGATGGTGACGGTGGCGTTGTCGGGCCAGTAGAAGGTGTCGTAGAACTCCCGGAGTTTTTCGATGGCGACTTTTTCGATGTCAGAGCGCCAGCCGATGGTCGGGTGATGGTAGGGATGGGCCTGGAAGGCGGCGGCAAAGATTTCCTTGTCAAGCGCCTGCGTGGGATCGTTCTCGCCGATCTCGAACTCGTTGCGTACGACCGTCATCTCGGGGCGGCGGCCATCCTCGCGGATCCAGAGGTTGCGCATGCGGTCGGCCTCGATGGCCAGATAGCCCTCGAGGTGCTCGCTGCCCACTTCGGCAAAATAGTTGGTGCGATCAAGCCAGGTGGTCGCGTTGTAGTTGCCGCCGATGCCCTCGAGAAACTGTTTCACGCTGTTGCCTTTCGCGTCGTTGTAGTTCAGGCCGCCCTTGAACATCAGGTGCTCGAGCAGGTGCGTCGCGCCGGTGGAGCCGGTGACCTCGTTGCGGGAGCCGACGTGATAGGTGACCATGAAGGTCACGACGGGGGCGGTGCGGTCGGACAAGAGGAGCACCGTGAGGCCGTTGGCATCGAGCGTGTGTTCGGAAATGCCGCCGAGGGTCTTCACGAGGGTGAAGCCGGCGACGGCGGGTGGCGTGGGTGCGGCGGCGGCGCCAGCGGCATGGATGATGGGCCACGCGAGGGCGACAGCACTGAGGAGAAAACGGAGCTTCATAGGGAAGGAAGGGCGGGAGGTGGGGTGGCAGCATGGGGAAAAGGGCTTGCGTGCCAAGCCGGTTGTTGGCCCGGTGCAGGTGGACGGTGTTCGCCCCCTCCCTTGGAGATTTTTTTGTGGGCATGCGTCCCTTGCGCTTCGTCAGCCGCCTTGGAAAAACTCAAGGCGGCGTGGCCGGCAAATCGTAGCGCACGAGCGATGCCCCCGGCAGCTCGCCGGTCACAAAGATCGCGCGGCCGTCGCGGCTGAAGCAGGCACCCTCGGCCTGGAGCAGGCCGTGCGGCGCGAGTTTTTCCGGTGGGCCGGCCAGCGCGTCGGTCCAGCTCTGTCCGGTGTGGCGGCGAAAGAGCCATGTGTCGCCGTAGGTGAGCACGACGGCGGCGGTGCCGTCCGGTGCGAAGTCCATCGCGGTCGGCTCGGCGCGGTAGCGGCCGGTGGGGACGGGCCGTAATTTTTGCTGCGTGTCGGGCTGCGGGATTTGCGTGACGAGCCCCATGGGCGTCGCGGTGGGCGGGCTCGCGCTGGCGGCGTTCAGGCGCAGTGGCAGGGTGTAGAGCTCCGCCGGTACGGTGCGTTTCGAGAGCAGGTAAATCTTCCCTTCCTGCGTGTCCACGGCGACGGCCTCGCAGTCGCGCGGGCCGCCGGGCCAGCGCACCGGCACGCGCCACGCAACCGTTGCGGTGAGCTCGCGATCGGGTGAAAGTTCGGCGGGGTCAGGCTCGGGCACGATGAGGAGCGTGCAATCGCGGCGGTTGTTGTTGTTGTCGCCGGTGTCGGCGACCAGCAGCCATGCGCGGCCGTCGAGTTCGAACGCCGCGATGTCCTCCCAGTCGGTGTTTTTCTCGCCCGTCAGGCGCAGCGTGCCGCGCAACGCACCCTTTGCGTCGAGCGCGTAGAGCACCGGCTGGCCGCCGCTGTCGTTGTGCGACCAGAGCAGGCCGTCGGCCCGGCGCGACGCGGCGAGGCCGCTGGCCTCGTTCAGCACGGCGGGCAGCGTGCCGGGGCGCGCGGGTGCCGCAGACGGGGCGGCGGGTTTGGGTGTGGGCGCGGCCTTCGACGGCGCGCAGCCGGTGGCGGCGGGCAGCAGGGCGAGGACGAGCAGCGCGGAGCTGAGTTTCATGACGGGTGCAGCATGGGGGTGCCGGTCAGACGGGCAATGCCGCAGTGGGGCATCGCGCGGGCGATGCGCATCTTTGACCCGGGCGGAGCGGTTTGGCTTGAATGGGTCTGGCGGGCGGTTTGAGTGCTGGGCGCATGTTGCAACGAGGCCTCACCGTGTGCCGGGCTTTGCTGGCCGGCCTTGCCGGCTGGGCGGCGCCGATGTTCATGGCCACGGCGAGGGCGGCGGACGCGCCGGACGCGAATCTCGACCACGTGACGCTGCAGCTGAAGTGGCGGCACCAATTTCAATTCGCGGGCTACTACGCGGCGGTTGAGCAGGGGTATTACCGCGAGGCCGGACTGGTCGTGGAGCTGCATGAGGCCGCTCCGGCGAGAAATCCGGTGGACGCGGTCTTTGCGGGCGAGGCGGAATTCGGCGTGGGCAATTCCGACCTCGTGCTGTCAAGGGCCGAGGGACACCCGGCGGTCGTGCTGGCCACCATTTTTCAACATTCCCCGCTGGTGCTGGTCGCGCGCGCGGGCCGTGGGGTCACCGCCATGCAGGATCTGCACGACCGGCCGATGATGATGGTCGAGTCGGAAAAGGCTGAGATCCTGGCCTATTTCAAGCACGAGGGGGTTGACCTGCAACGGCTGCGCGTGCTGCCCCACACGCAGCAGATTGCCGACTTCATTGAGGGCCGGGTGGATGCGATGTCGGCCTACGTCACCGACCAGCCCTTCATGCTCAAGCAGGCCGGGGTGGATTACCTTTCATTTTCTCCCCGGGCCGGCGGGATTGATTTTTATGGGGACAATCTCTTCACAACCGAGGAGCAGATCCGGCGGCATCCGCAACGCGTGCGCGCCTTTCGTGAGGCCAGCCTGCGGGGCTGGGAATATGCGATGGCGCATCCCGCCGAGCTGGTTGATCTCATCCTGCGGCGCTACAATCCCCAGCAAAAATCACGCGAGCATCTTGAGTTCGAGGCGGCCCGCACGGCCGACCTGATGCATCTTGGGGTCATTGAGGTGGGCCATAACAATCCCGGCCGTTGGCGTCATATCGCGGATACCTACGCGGAGTTTGGGATGATGCCGGCCGGATTTTCGCTGGACGGTTTCCTCTACGACCCGAACCCGAAGTCGGATTATACACGGGCGTACTGGGCGCTCGGCCTGACCGCCGCCGTGGCGCTGGTGGCGCTCGGCTGGGTGCTGCCGCTCGTGCGGCTCAATCGCCGGCTCGCCCGCAGCGAGCGGCAATACCGCGAGCTGGTGGAGCAGGCGCCGTTTCCGGTGTCCGTGAGCGACGCGGAGACGCAGCGCGTGGTCTTTGCCAACCGTGCGGCGGCGGCGGTGATGACCACGCCCGTCGCGGCCCTCGAGGGGGAGAAGGTGGTGGAGTTTTATGATGACCCGGCTGATCGGGAGCGCCTGCTGGCCGGGCTGCGGGCCGGCGGGCCGGTGACTGATTTTGAGGTTCGGATGCGCGCACCGGGCGGGCGGCGGCTGTGGGTGCTGCTGTCGGCGGCGACGGTGGAATTTGCCGGGCGGCGTGGCATCTTGGTGGCGTTTCAGGACATCACCCAACGGCGCGAGATGCAGGACGAGCTGCGTCGCGCGAAGGACGCCGCCGAGGCCGCCAATGCCGCCAAGAGCCATTACCTCGCCGTGATGACCCACGAGGTGCGCACCCCGCTGAGCGGCATCATCGGGCTGGCGCAGCTTATCCAGGAGGAGACGCTCACGGCGGAGCAGCGCGAAAATGTCGGGCTGATCGAGACGACCGGGCACAGCCTGCTCGCGCTTGTCGGCAACATCCTCGATTACTCGAAAATTGAGGCCGGCCGCATGGAGGTGGAGAAATCACCGATGGAGGCCGCGCCGCTGCTCAACGATTTGTGCCGGCTTTTCTCGGCCGCCGCCCAGGCGAAGCATCTTACCCTCGCCGTGCGCATCGAGCCGGGTGTGCCGGCGGTGGTGCTCGCCGATGCGGCGCGCCTGCGGCAGATTCTCGGCAACCTCCTGTCCAACGCGATCAAGTTCACCGCCACCGGCGGCGTTGAGATCAACCTGGCGGCCGAGCGGCAGCCCACGGGCGGCTGGCGGCTCAAGTTTCAGGTGCGTGACACCGGTTCCGGCATTGGGGCCGAGCAGGCGGCGCGGCTGTTTCAGCCCTATGTTCAGGCCAACCGCACCATTGCGCGCCGCCACGGCGGCACGGGGCTGGGGCTGGTGATCTCGCGCCAGCTCGCGCGGCTGCTGGGCGGCGACCTCACGGTCGAGAGTGCGCTGGGCCGCGGCTCGATGTTCGTGGTGGAGATCACGGCCGACGTGGCCGACGCTGCCGGTTAGATTTTGACCACGCGCCTTGGCGGGGCCGCCGGTTCCTGCCGCCGGAACCGCGCGATCGCCCGCGCCGTGGGCATCGCGGGCGCGGCACCCGCCCGGGTGACGGCGAGCGCCGCCACCACGTTGCCGAAGTGCGCGGCGGCGGCCACGTCGCCGGAGAATTTCACCAGCCCCGCCGCCAGGCCGCCCGTGAACGCATCACCCGCGCCGGTCGTGTCCACCACGCAGACTTTGTGCGCGCGGATGAAGATGTGGCCCGCCGGCTGTGAAACAAACACGCCGCGCGCCCCGAGTGTGACGATCACCGTCGGCACGCCGAGCCGGCGGCAGAGCGCGTGCAGTGCGGCGGGCGCGAGCGAGGCGAGCTTGTCGGCCGAGAATTTTTTCTGGCCATGCACCAGCGCGCGCACCAGCGCGGCAAACTCCGTCTCGTTGGGGGTGACCACATCCACGTCGGCGAGCTGTGCGGCGGTGAAATCCGTCCGCATCGGCGCGGGGTTGAGCACGGTCGTGACGCCCGCGCGGCGGGCGAGTCGGAAGAGATGGGCGTTGACCGCCGGGCTGGTCTCGTGCTGGCCGACGACCACGCGCGCCGCGCGGACGGTGGCGGCGTCAATGTCGCCTGGCCGCAGCCGCGCGCCCGCGCCGAGCGCGACGACGATGCAGTTCTGCCCGGCGTGATCGAGCAGCACGGCGGCGGCGGCCGTGGCGTGGCCGCGTTTCTCGACGAGGCGCGCGTGCAGACCGGCCTCACGGCAAAAGGCACGTGCGTTGTCCGCAAATGCGTCACGGCCCACCGCGCCGACGAAGCCCGCCGGCACGCCCGCCCGGTGCGCGGCCACGGCTTGGTTGAAGCCCTTTCCGCCTGCCGCCGGTACGAGCGTGCCGAGCACGGACTCGCCCAGCGCCGGGTGGCGCTCACAGCGGAACGCCAGATCCTGCACATAGGTGCCGACGATGAGGATGGGAGTTTTCATGCGGGCGGCTTGTCCGCCGACCGGCGACGCCGGAACGAATGCCAGAGCTGGCCAAGGTAACTGCGCGGCCACGGTTCCTCAATGCCGAGCGAGGGCGGCTCGTGTGGCGGGCAGCGGTAGATGCGGAAGATGATGTCCATGAGCGGCGAGAGGTTGGCGTAGCTGCGGCGCGTTTAGCTGTAGTGACGGCCGGGTGTTGGGGATTGGCCGCAGTTGGTCAAGTGCGGGCTGGGTTGTCGTAGCCATCGCGGAGGCCGGGTTGTAAAGGCACCGAGGGTCAGTGACCCCGGCTACAACTTTGCTATCCGTGCCAATCCTTGTGATCCGTGGTGAAAAATTCAGCGTCTTCCGGTTCAGTCATTCATCCTTCAGCCCTTCAGTCATTCCCCTCAGTGCCCGCCGTCGAGGTCGCCAGGTTTCAGCAGCGGGGCGAAGAGCGCCTTGTTCGCCGCCTTCATGTAGGCTTCCTTCGCCTCGACGGAGCCGTCTTTCACGCGGTTCATCAGGCTTTGGTCCATCGTGATCATGCCTTCGGACAGGCCGCCTTCAATGATCGCGCGGATATTCATGATCGCGCCGCTGCGGATCGTGTTGGGCAGCGCTTCGTGGGTGAGGAGAATTTCATGCACAGCGCAGCGGCCCTTGGGGACGCGTTTGCAGAGGAGCTGCGCGACCACGCCGGCCAGGCAGCTCGCCAGCATCACGCGCACCTGGTTCTGCTCGTCGGCGGGAAAGGTGTTGATGATGCGGTCCACCGTCTTCGGGGCGTTGTTGGTGTGCAGCGTGCCAAAGACAAGCATGCCCATCGAGGCACAGCCGAGCGCGAGTTTGATCGTCTCCATCTCGCGCATCTCGCCAACGAGGAGGATGTCGGGGTCGTGGCGCATCGCGCCCTTGAGCGCGGCGGCAAACGACGCCGTGTG
>CAIQBC010000010.1 GCA_903869955.1 uncultured Opitutia bacterium | reverse complement strand
TCTCGACGCCGGTCTTCGAGTCGAGGTTGCCCGTCGGCTCGTCGGCGAGGATGATGGAAGGCCGGGTGACGAGGGCGCGGGCGATGGCCACGCGCTGGCGCTGGCCGCCGGAGAGCTCGTTGGGCCGGTGGTCCACGCGGTCGCCGAGGCCGACATGCTCCAGCGCCTCGCGCGCGCGGCGCAGGCGTTCGGCGCGGCCTACCCCGGCGTAAATGAGCGGCAGCTCGACGTTGTGCAACGCGGTGGAGCGTGGGAGCAGGTTGAACGTCTGGAAGACGAACCCGATTTCGCGGTTGCGGATGCCGGCGAGCTCGTCGTCGTTCATCTGCGCGACGTCCTTGCCATTGAACTCGTAGCGGCCGGCCGTGGGCGTGTCGAGGCAGCCCAGCATGTTCATCAACGTGGACTTGCCGCTGCCGGATGGCCCCATGACGGCGAGGTATTCATTGCGGTGGATCTGGAGCGCGACGCCGCGCAGGGCGTGGATCGTCTCCTGGCCCATGCGATAGAGCTTGGTCACGCCCTCGATGCCGATGACGAGCGGGCCCCGCGGGCGGGCGGCGCGCGCGACAGGCAGGGGCGGAGGTTGCGGGCTCATGCGGCGGAGGGGCGCGTGGGGCGCGCCTTATTTCTTGTCCGCTGCGCCGGGCATGCCGGGGGCGGGGGCGAGGACGACGGCCATGCCGTCTTTGAGCGTGCGCGTGATTGCGGTGAAGCTGCCGCTCACGACTTCGTCGCCGGCCTTGAGGCCGGACTTGATCTCAAGATGCGTGGTGTCGGCGATGCCGGTCTCGACCGGCACCTGTTTCACCTTGCCGCCCTGCAGGACGAACACCACGCGCTGGTACGCCCCGCGGTCGGCCTGCTCCTGCTCCTTCTGCTGCTTGGCGCTGATGGCGGCGGCGGCGCCGTCGCCCTTGTTCTGCTGGGCGAGCTTGTCGCGGTCGGCCTGCGCCTGGTCAATGGTCTTGGCGTCGTCCTTGGTGCGGACGGTGACGGATTGGATGGGCACGGCCACGACGTGTTCGACCGTCTGCGTTTCGACCTCGACGCTGGCGCTCATGCCGGGCTTGAGCGGCGCGTCCTTGTCGAGGATCCGGATTTTCACGAGAAAGTTGGTCACCTCGTCCTGCGTGCCGCTGCCGGTGGTCTTGGCGGCGGCGGCGATTTCCTTCACCGTCGCGGTGAACTTCCGCTTGGGAAACGCGTCAATGCTCACCCGTGCGTTGTCGCCGGGCTTCACGTTGACGATGTCGTTCTCGTTGATGTTGACGCGCAGCTCCATGTTCGTGAGGTCCGCCACGCGCATGACCTCGGCGCCGCCATACTGGCCGGTGCCGGCCACGCGTTCGCCGAGCTCGTTGGAGCGCGAGCTCACGGAGCCGTCAATCGGCGAGAAGATCGCGGTCTTGTCGAGGAGGTCCTGCGCCTGCTTGAGCGAGCCATCCGCGTGGGTGACATTGGCCGCCGCGCTGTCGCGGCTGGCCTTCGCGCCCTCGAAGGCGACCTTGGCGGCCGTGAAGTCGGTCTCCGAAATGAGCTGTTTTTTTTGCAGCTCCACGTTGCGCCGGTAGTCCTCCTCGGCCTTGAGCAGCCGGCTCTCGCTGTCGAGCAGCGAGGCGCGGGCGGAGGCGACCGACGCCACGGCCTGGTCCACCTGGAACTGGTAGTTGTCGGGCTTGATGCGCAGGAGCAGGTCGCCTTTTTTCACCCGCTCGCCCTCGCGAAACGGCAGCTCGACGATCTCGCCGCTCACCTCGGGCGCGATCTTCACCTCGACTTCGGGCTGGATCTTCCCCGTGGCCGAGACGACCTGCGTGATGGTTTTGACGACCGCCTTCTCGGTCGTGACCGGCACGGGCTTCTCCCCGCGCGCGCAACCCGCGAGCAGCAACGCCGCGCCGGCGGCGAGCCAGCGGAGGCGGGAAATTTTCTGGCGGGACGCAGCGAAGGACAACGCGGAGGAGGAGGACATGGCGAAAAGTAGTCAGCCTGACAAAGAAGTTGCCTCAATGGCACGCGGAAAAATCAGGCAGTTGGGCGGCGAGGGAGAATGTTAGTGGAGGGGTCGGCGGCGGCTGGCGCGGGCGGGGTTGTGCAGCGGAACCGTAAAAATCCGTAAATTTCCGTGAAAAACCGCAATAAACCGTAAATTTCCGTAACGGGTGGACGGTTGCGCCAAGCCCAGATCGGGCGAAAAGAGCGGCATCTGCAAGCCAGCCGCCCTGCGGCAGTTGATGGCGCACAGGCGTTCACGGTGTCGGTCAGCCCGGGGTTGGCCAATGCGTACTGGCTGGACGACGGGCAATATACCGATTCTAAAATCGCTGTCGCGGCGCATGAGCGGTACTTTTCCAGCCTCGCAACCCGCCAAATATTTGCCGACCTACTAGAAAAGGCGATTGCCGCCAAAAAGGCCGGGCTCCCCGCGCCGCCTCTGCCGACGCCGCCACCGTCTACACCGACCGTGAACGCGAAAGATCCTATTCCCCTCAGCCCGCCGCCTGCGACTGCACAACCCGGCCCCACATCCGCGCCAACCGATTCCTCCCCCGCGCTCAAGTGGCTCGCCGTCGCTGCGGCAACTCTCGCCTTGCTCGCTCTCGGCCTGCGAGCGTTTCGGCGCAAGTGAGTTACCAACGCCCGGATTTGGCTCGCGTGGTTGACCCAAAGGCAGACTTAAGTGGCAAACCGGTGACGGACGACGAAGCTCTGTTTGTCATCGCCGACCAAATGGTCGCCGAGCTTGAGCGAGAGCGCACGGCGGCGGCAGAGAGCCAGCAAGCCGCCGTAACCAAGCTCAAGGCCGACCTCGCCGCGTGCGATAAGCAGGCCGACCTCTTGCTCGACATGCGCCTGTCCGAGCAGATCGGCGAGACCGAGTATGTTTCCAAGAAACACACTCTGGTCAACCGGAAGGCCGAAATCCGGGGCAAATTGGAGGCGTTTGCATCCAACCGCCTCAATCGGTTCGAACCGGCCATCCGGTTCGTTTTGGAGGCTAAACACGGGGCAAAATTGCTCGCCGAAGGAAATCCCGAGCAAAAGAGGGATTTCCTCAAAAAAACCGGTTCGAACTTTTTTGTGGCGGGGCAAGCGTTGTCCGTGAGCTTCCTAACCCATTGGCAACTCGTCGCTGATTTCAATTCCGTTCCCACCTCACCCGCCGCTCATGCGGCGAAAAACGGAAATAAAAACCGCGCGCGGCCAGACGCTTTACGGCGCGGGGATCGACACGAACATCGAGCTCGCCTCGATCAAAGCCGTCGTGAGCGCCCTCAACCGCGCGCTGGCGAAGTAGCCTCGGATGAAAATGTGGGCGAGGTGCCCTCACCCCGCATCGGGGAAGCCGATGCGAAGGCACCCCGCCCACAAAAAGCAAAAGCCTTCGCGCCACTTTTTCTGCGGTGGCGGAGCGGCGAGACCGGCTGCGGCGCATCGTGCTGCCAAACCAAACGGCCACGGCCCAAAATGAGTCCGTCCGCCGGGTGTAACACACCCTCAGCACCAAAGGCGCCATCACCGTGACCTATGCCGGTGCGTTTCAGGACCTGAACGGCGGCACCACGGGAGATCTGGTGAAACAGGGCGCGGCCACGCTCGTGCTCGGCGGCTCCAGCACCTATTCGGGAAACACCTTTATCAACAACGGCATCGTCCAGCTGATGGCGTGCAGGGCGGTCGGCTCGACCTGGCGCTCGCCGTCCTTGCCGCCGGCCATGCGGATGAAGGTCATCACGGAGATGGCGAGGCCGACGAGGTTGCTGAGGCCGAGCACGACGATGCCGATCCAGAGCGCACTGGTGAGCGAGGAGGTGTCGGCGGTGGCGTCGGCAAGTAGGAGCGGAAGGTTCATGCGAAAATGGGTGCCTCGCCGCCGGCTACCCCTAGCGGCGGCGAGGACTTGGTTTTTTCAGTTACCCCAAAACCCACGCTGGGCGTGGGAAGCGGTTCGACGGGGCTCACCGCAGGCGGATGGCGGGCGGCGGCGAGCAGGTGCGTCATGGGTTGTTGCGTTTTTCGCTGAGCGCGGCGGTGGCGTTGAGGAGCTGGTTTTCCAGCTCCTCGAACGCGGCGGGGCTGTGCCAAATTTCATCCACCGGCGGGACGTAGGTTCCCTGCGGCGTCGGCACCGGGACTCCCGCTCGCAGTTGGAGCACCCGTGGCTGGTAGATTTGCAGCGATGCCTTGGGCGCGGACGATCCGGTCGCGCAGCCGGTCAGCAGCGAGCTGGTCAGCAGGATCAGCAGAAGCGCGGAGCGTGGTGATTTTGTTTTCATCGGTTTCGATGTCGGCTTCGATCTGGCGTTGGAGGTCGTAGTGCTCGCGCTGCGCCCTGATTTGGAGCCAGAGGCGCAGCGCGAGGATGAGGTCTCGGATCACGACGGGCTTATTTCAGCGTCGTGCCGGCGGAGCTGGGCGAGACGGCCGCGCCGTCCCGGTCGAGGATCGGCACCTTGAGGTGCGTGAGGAGATTCACGGCCCAAGCGACGGCCTTGAAAATCCGGTTGGACAGAAGGTCTCGCACCCAGCCGCCGGCGGTGGTCGTGCTCGCGGCGGCCTGGAGCGCGGGGAAGACAAACTTGTCCCACAGCGGCTTGAGCGTGAGCGCGCAGAAGCCGGAGATCGTCGCGAGCACCGCGAAGATTCTGGCGACGGTGCTGTTGGTGCCCACGACCGCCTGCGCGTCGGCGAGGGCGGCGTTGACGACGCCGGCCGTGCCGGCGGTGGTGTCGGCGGGCTGCGTGATTGCGGACTGGTTCGGCCCTTCGACGTTGCTCAGGGCACCCGCAGCGGGTGCGGGGGCGGTGGTCTGCGCGTGGGCGATGGTGCGGACGGTGAGCACGCCGAGCGCGAGCACGGCGGCGAAGGCAACGAGGCTGAGGAGGCGGTTGGATTGATTTTTCATGGGAAAAATTGTCGCCGTAGGACGGCTCGGTAAGGGCATGGTGGTGGGTTGGGAAAAGTTCAGAGCAGGCGGCCGGAGGGCTTGAGCTTGGGCGCGCGGACGGCGTGCAGCTTCCTCGGCGCAGGGTCGCGGCGCGTGGCGCGCAGGATCGCGCGGGCGAACTCCAGCCACGCCTGCCGCGTCGCGCGCAGGCCGTAGGTCTCGCCGGCCGCGTTGACGAACGGCACGACGAGGTCGCCGTTGCGCTGGCGCTCAGGTGCGCGCACGCCGTGCAGCACGGTGTGCGGTGGCGGGCAGGCGGTTTCGGCGTGACTTGTGGCGGTCGGTGGCATTGCGTGCCGCCGACATTACCGGGTGTCCGGCAAATCACCTACCCCACGGGTGTAACGGGTCGCACCGGTGCGGGTTTTGTCGTTTCTGTCGGCGCGCAGGCCGGTAGAAATCGCGCATGGCTACCTTCGGATATGTCCACATTGACCACCCAGCGGGTCTG
>CAIQBC010000009.1 GCA_903869955.1 uncultured Opitutia bacterium | reverse complement strand
GTCATGCCGCCGCTGCCGACATCGTTGGTCCCTGGGAAGCGGTCGCCGGGATGGACGCCCTGCCCATACATATGAAGCTCCACGTTTTCGACGCCCGCATTGATCAGGGCGGTGGCCAGGTTGAGGGAAGCGCTCGCATGGCTGCGGTCATTTTGGCCGGCGACCGCGATAAATATGGCCGGGGCGTTTTGCGGCGGAGCCTGAACGGTGCCCGAGGGATAGACATCGAGGATGAAATCCGGGCGTGAGCTCGCCTTGGCCACGGGGTCGGTGGCGTCGGGATTGCCGGCGTCGTAATTGCCGAGGATAAAGGCGGCGCGTTCGCCGCCGGCCGAAAAGCCGGCAAAACCGATTTTTTTCGGATCAAGGCCCCACTCCTGGGCGTGGGCGCGCACCATGCGGATGGCTTGGATGGCATCGGCGTTGGCATTGCCGCCGGTGCCCGCGAGGCTGTAGCGGAGGATGACCGTGTTGATCCCGTAATTGTAGAAGAAGGGGATGAAATCAATGCCCTCGGTGCCGGTGCTCAGTTCGGTGTTGCCGCCGCCGGGCGCGAGGATGACGGCCATGCCGGTGTTGAGGAGCGGCACCACCCGATGGACCTCAATGGAGGGATTGGTGACGTTGTAAGTTTTGGCGGCACGGTCGGGCACATTCTCCGTAAAACCGTAGGTTTCCGGGGTGGTCAGGGCGGCCGGATTGAAGCCGGGGGAGCCCGGCTCCCAGAGGGGCATGAGAATGCCGCCCGGCCGCAGCGGCATGGGTGGTAGCGGTTTGCCGGCGGCCAGGGCCACCGCGTTGGCTTCGGCGACGGCGGGAGGGATCGTGCCTTGCGCGCCGCGGGCGGCCCAGACGGGCGCGGTGGCGGACAGAAACAACGCGGCGGCGACAGCGGCAGGAATTTTTTTGATCATGCGGAAGGGGTTGGGGGCAAAAGAGGCGGAGGGTATGGAAAAGAAGAGCGTGTGGGGGCGGCGGGGCAGGCGCTCTCACGGTGCGCCAGCGTGGCAACAAGCGCCGGTGGGAGGCAAGCGTATCCCAAGGCAACCAGCGGCGTAACCTGAGCAATGAAGGCAGGGAGTGAGCCAGCCCGACGGCTGGCTTGCAGGCACCGTTTGAGCTGAACCCTGTTGGCGGGAAATCAGGATGCGCCGGCCAGCGCGGCGCGGAAAATCTCCACCGCGCGCGCCAGTTCTTCCGCAGTCGCGGTGAGCGGAGGGAGCAGGCGGATGACGTTGTGGCCCGACGCGGGCACGAGAAGGCCGCGCTCGCGCAGCGCGGCGATGGTCGGCGCGAGGTCGCCGGTCAGCTGCACGCCCACGAGGTAGCCGAGGCCGCGCACGCCGGCGACCTTGGCGGGAAAATCCGACGCGAGCTTTTGCAGCGCGGCAAGCCACGGGCCGCTTTGGGCGGAGACTTTCTCCAGCAGCTTTTCCTTGGCGATCACGTCGAGCACGGCGAGCGCGGCGGCGCAGCCGAGCGGTGTGCCGCCAAACGTCGTGCCGTGCGAGCCGGGCTGGAAGAGCTCGGCGGCGTTTTCGCGCACCCACATCGCGCCGATGGGAAAGCCGCCGCCGAGGCCCTTCGCCATGCCGATGGCGTCGGGCTGCACGCCGTGGTGCTCGAAGGAGAAAAACTTGCCGCTACGCCCCACCCCGCACTGCACCTCGTCGAGCAGGAGCAGCAGGTTGTGCCGGCTGCACAGCTCGCGCAGCCCGCGCAGGAACGCCGGCGTGCAGGGGTTGACGCCGCTCTCGCCCTGGATGGTCTCGACGAAGATGGCGGCGGTTGCATCGTCCACGAGCGCGGCGAAAGAGGCGAGATCGTTCAGTTCGCCAAAGGAGAAACCGGGCACGAGCGGGCGGAAGCCGTGCTGGACCTTTTCCTGCGGTGTCGCGCTCATGCCGCCAAACGTGCGGCCGTGGAACGCGTGCTTCGCGCAGATGATCTTGAAGCATTTCCCCTCCTCGCCGCCGGCCTTTTTCACGCCGTGCAGGCGGGCGAGCTTGATAAGCGCCTCGTTGGCCTCCGCGCCGCTGTTGCAGAAAAACACGCGGCCCGGCCCGGCGAGCGCGACCAGGCGCCGCGCAAGTTCGGCCTGCAACGGGTGGCGGAAGAGGTTGCTCGTGTGGATGAGCTCGCCGGCCTGCCGCTGCACGGCGGCGACCCAGTGCGGGTGGCAGTGGCCGAGCGCACTCACGGCGATGCCGCTGGTGAAGTCGAGGTAGCTGCGGCCCGCGTCGTCCCAGACCTGCGCGCCCTTGCCGCGCACCAGCGTGAGCGGCTGGCGCGGGTAGTTCTTCAGGACGTGCGCGTCGTAGAGGTCGGCGGCGCTCGGGCGGGAGAGCGTGGGTTCGTTCATGGTTTTAACCACGGATTTACACGGATGGACACTGATGGGAATCAGAAACAGACAAAGACAAGCTCCGCAAAGCGAGGTAATCGTGGCCGATTACGGTGAGTTTTTTCAGAAACTCGATGGCGCGATTTGCATGCTGAAACAATTTTGCATGAATGGCTGCCTCACGTCGCATGAACCACTGAGACAAATCTTTCCCTTGGGATCCAGCCGAGCGGCCTTCCTGATATTTTTTTAGCACATCATTCATGCTGAATTTTTTCATAAGTCGGCAGACTTCTATGTAATCTTGTTCTCGGATTGCTTCGTAATATTGCCAGTCCGAGCCAAGCCACTCTAGGACTCGGGTGAACAGCACGCACTCGTCCGGCAGAGGCGCAGTGCGTGATCGAACCGAGATAATCGTGTGCAAGGCCAACGCGTCGCGGCGCACGAAAACCTGATCAATGTAGGAAGGTGCGTAAGTGACGCTCATTTTTGGACAGCCCGAAGGCATCAGGATTTAATGGGCGGGCTATGGCTTGGGCAACTTGAGCGTGGTGTGGAAGCCTATCTCGCGGGGCCATGACCGGGCGGCGGGGCGACTTCAATATCCAAACGGAGGCAAACCGCTTATGGTCAATTTTCCAGAGAGGTTTTTTACGCCAGCGGCAGGCGGTAGGTGGCGACGAGGGTGCGGCCGAGCTGGCGGCGGCGTTCGCGCGTGACTTCGCCGAGACGGGAGGTGATGAGCGTGCGATCCACCGTGTAAATGTGGGCGCAGGAAACAATCGTAGCATGGTCGAGGCCGTCGGCCCCGTTGAGCACGACCTCATGCGCGCGGACGGCCTGACCGGGGCGGCGCGTGGTGCCGTAGAGGACGTTGACGCGGCGTTTTTGGAGATCGGTGCAAACTTCCGGCGGGGAAATCAGCACGGCAGGATGCTCGTCGCGGTCGCCGGGGAGGATGCGGACGCGAACCACGTCCCACTGCGCGAGGACGGGCGGGGTCATGTGAAGTCAGGCCCGAAGTCGGGGCCGGCGAGTTGGTCGAGATCGTAGTCGCGCTGCGAGAGCCTGACCGCGCCGGGCGGCAGGTGTGGCACCGGCTCGGGGCGGGTGGCGACGGGGGCGAGGTTGACGGAGCCGTCGCCCATCGTGAGGCGGAGGCGGGCGCGGGGCTTGAGGCCGAGCTGGCGGCGCACGGGGGCCGGGAGCACGAGCTGGCCCTTGGAGGAGAGGGTGAGGATCATGGCGGCAGGCTCGGCTTACTTTTTCCCACTGTCAAGCCGCGGGGCGGAGGGCCGTGGTACAGTTTGATTCGTGCGTCGGGAGGTAGGGGCGCCTCTCCGAGGCGACCGCAGACGGCTCGGAGAGCCGTCCCGACCAAACTGTACCACTACCGACGAACGTGGCCAAAGACGCGGCTGGCGAGGGTGTTTTCAGGACGTGCGCGTCGTGGAGGTCGGCGGAGCCCGGACGGGTGGCACCGGACACTGTCGCGGGAAGCCCGGCGGACAGGCCGGAAGCGGGCGCGGATTCGGATTAAACGCGGAGGATGCGGAGGGAGGATGGAGTCAGGATTCAGAATACGAGCCGGTCTTTCTTCGCGGCTTCCTGCTCAAATTTCAGTCCTCTGCTCTTTCGCCACTTCGCGTCATTCCGCACTCCGAAATCGCACGCTGCATTTCACTCACCCCGCCACGATCTCCGTGCCGATGCCGTGGTCGGTGAAGATCTCCAGCAGCAGCGAGTGGGCGAGCCGGCCGTCTATAAGGTGGACGCGTTGCACACCTTCCGTCAGCGCCCGCACGGCGCTGGCGACTTTCGGCCGCATCCCCTTGTCAATGACCCCTTTTTTCCGCAAGTCGTCCACCTGTGAGATTTTGAGCGTGGAGATGAGCGAGGCGGGGTCGGCGGGATTCGCGAGCAGGCCGGGCACATCGCTCATGTACACGAGGCGGCGGGCATGCAGGGCGCTGGCAACGCGCCCGGCGGCGACATCGGCGTTAACGTTGTAGGGCTTGTTGTCGAGGCCTTCGGCGACCGGGGAAATGACGGGGATGAAACCGTCGGCGATCTCCTTTTTGATGAGCTTCACCTTCACCTCGGTCACATCGCCGACGAAGCCAAGATCCATGGGGTTGCCCTCGTCGTCGGCGGTGAGCTTCTGGCAGACGAGCACGCTGTCGCCGGGCATCCCGCGCGGGCGGCCCTTCGCCGAGGTGATGGCGTCGCATACGTCCTTATTGACGACCTCGTCGAGCGTTTTTTTGACAATGGCGATGGTGGCCTCGTCGGTGACGCGGAGACCGTTGATGAAATTGGCCTTGAGGCCGGAGCCCTCCATCGCGCGGGTGATGGCCTTGCCACCGCCGTGAACGACAACGACGTTGATGCCGACCGCCGCCAGAAACGCCAGGTCGCACGCAATGCGGTTGCGCGCCGCCGGGTCGGGGTCGTCCATGAAGCTGCCGCCGTATTTCACGACAAATGTGGAGCCGCGAAAATCCTGCACGTAAGGCAGCGCCTCCAGCAGCACCTTCGCCTTGGCGGTGATCTCGGCAATGTCCATGGCGCGTCAAAGTCCGCGACCAAGGGCCGCGTGCGGGGAGGAAAAAAGGGAACCAGCGCTCACGATTTGAAAAGTGCGGACAATCCTTAAGGCTGAAGCGCGGCGCATTTCCACAAAATTTTTCGGGCCCGGGAAAAATTCCGGTGGCCGAGCCTTGGAGGAGAACGGGGCTCACGCTCCGTTCCGGCCGCGCGCGACCAAACGGACATGGACGTCCGTTCCCCGCTGCCATCGCCAACGGCCAAGACCCGCATCGCTCATTTGGCTCCGGTGGCATGCACCGTGAAATTAGGCCGGCTGAAAAATCTGCTTCACTCCACCGCGCGCGGCCGCAAGTTCGCGGCGTGCCCAGCACCAACCTCATCTTTGCGAACCGTACCGCCCACCGTGCGTGGCTTGCCGCGCAGGCGGCGCTGCCCGCCGGCTTCCGCGTCGGCACCGCACGCTTTGAGTTCACGCCACGCGAGGCGCCGAAACCCGCGAAGATGACGCTCACGCTCATCGCGCTGGAGAAACCGACGGCGGATTTCGCGGCGGTGTTCACGCAGAACGCGTTTCCGGGCGCACCGGTAATCGTGGGCCGCTCGCGGCTCGGCGAGCCGGCGCTCGGCGCGATCATCGTGAACAACAAAATCTCCAACGTCTGCGCGCCCGGCGGCGTCGCGGCGAGCGAGCGCATATGCGCGGAGACCGCCCGGCGGCTCGGCTTCGCGGCGAGCGAGGTGCTGCCGTGCTCGACCGGCGTGATCGGCTGGACGCTGCCAGTGGACGCGATGGTCGCCGCGCTGCCGGCGGCGGTGGCAGCGCTCGCGGGCGGCTCGATCCTGCCGGCGGCCGAGGGCATCGTAACGACCGACCTTTACCCGAAAATCCGCCGCGCCGATCTCGCGGGCGGGGGCAGCATTGTCGGCATCGCGAAGGGCGCGGGGATGATCGAGCCCCAGCTCGCCACCATGCTCGTCTACGTTTTCACCGATGTCGCCGTCCCGCGCGGGAGCTTGCGCGCGATGCTCGCGCGCGTGGTCGGGCCCAGCTTCAACAGTATCAGCATTGACAGTGATACGAGCACGTCGGACACGGTCGCGCTGGTGTCGTCGGGCCGCGTGCCCTGCGCCGACCCCGCGGCGTTCGAGGCCGCGCTGGCGCTGGTCTGCCGGGATCTCGCCGAGGATGTCGTCCGCAATGGCGAAGGCGTGCGGCATGTCATCCGCGTCGCCGTCACCGGCGCGCCCGATGCGGTGCTGGCCCGGGCGCTGGGCAAGGCAGTGGTCAACGCCCCGCTCTTCAAATGCGCCGTCGCGGGCAATGACCCCAACGTCGGCCGGCTCGTGCAGGCCGTGGGCAAGTATGCCGGCGCGCAGACGCCGGGGCTGGAGGTGTCGCGGCTGCGCGCACGGCTGGGCGGGGTGGAGATTTTTGCGGGCGGCACTTTCCGCCTTGACCCGGCGAAGGAGGCCGCGCTGGCCGCCCACCTGAAGGGGGCGGAGCTTTATGCGAGCGCCCCGCCCCAAGGCGGCGTGTTCACGGCGGCGGTGGATTATCCCCCGCACGAGCGCTGTGTGGAGATCGATCTCGACCTTGGCTCGGGCCCGGCGGCCGCCACGGTGCTCGGCGGCGACCTGACGCACGAATATGTGAGCGAGAACGCGGACTATCGCAGTTGACACATTCTGCATGGTCCCGCACCTGCTGCGAGCGGTCGGCTGCTGGCGGGAAAAATCTGCGCTCAGGAACAATCCTTCGTTCGCCGCCCCATGGCGATACCCTCCGAGGGAAGAAGACGGCAGGGAGTGAAAGAACATTAATGATATTATTTTGGCCGAGGGAATTTTTATTGTTTTTTTACAAATAACATGTTGCATATTTTTTTCGGTAGAGATTTGTTGTAGCGGATCCACGGCTTATGAGATAATCTCCAACCCCTTGGTCCTTCCCTGCTCATGAAAAACACATCCATGGTCATCGTTTCGTTGCTTGCTGTCGCCGCCAGCTTCTCCGCGTTTCTTATTGCGGGGGGACCAATGCCTCCTGAGAACAATCTTGTCATGGTTCCGGCCGATGTGGTGCTGAGTCCGACCTACTCGTCCGGCACGCAGACCGGTCTGGGCGGAAGCCAGTCCGATATGCCAACCGTCCGGGACAATCAATTGAACGTACCGACCCCTTCGAGCGCGAGTTGGGGGTTTCGGCCCAATTCCATTAACTGGAAAGGTACATCCGTCATCACCGATACGCAGGTGGCGCAGGTAGCTGCCCAGACCGCAATTTATTACTTCCCATTCCCTTGGAACCGGCCGTATCAGCAGAATCAGCTCGATGGCATTAAAAATAACTTGGGGATTACCTTTGATAGCCAAGTTCCGAATGGAACGAGAGGATCCCTTTCGTTTGGCAGCTTTGCGTGGTCGGAGTAAATGAAAAAAATACCCCCAGTTCAAAGTACCTTGGCCCCATCCTTCAAAAGGATGGGGTTGGTCGTTATTTTTGGTTGTCTCGCATTTATCGGCATCAGGCTGTATTCCGATGATGCCATAATCCCCCCAAAGCGCAAAACCCGCCACCAAGCCCGGGGCGGACTCAGGCGCGGTTTCTCCCTCGCCTGATTCAAGCAATGACCTTCCGGAGGACAGCACCAACGTTGAATCGGGAGTCAAAAAGGAGCATGAAAAAACTTCCGACGAGTTGGTAATTGAAAGATTGAAAACGGCCAAAGAAATGGTGACTGCCTATGGCCCGGAGGTGGAAAAAACCTATGGAGTGTTGTTTGACAGCCTGAAATTGGATGCCGGCAAACGCAGCGCGATGGCGAGCGCATTGAGTGACCGCGTGGCCCTCCGTAGAATTTTGTTGGGGCCGCTGCTGGCGAAATACACTTTTGATGTCTCCATCACCTATCTGGGCATGCAGGTCATGACCATGGGCACCCATGGCATTGATGTGATCGACAAAATCAGAGCCGATGAGGTTGAAGCTTCAATCCAGCCGAAATTCATCGAGATCTTGGGCGATGATTACCCGGCTTTCAAAAAATTTGACCAGGATCTCGGCTATATGAATGACATCAAGGTCGTCAACATCAGCTTGAGCGCCGAAAACAAGTTCAGTTCTGAGCAAATTACAAAATTGATCCAACTGATGGAGGCGGCCCACCCTAATGGGCCGCCTTCTTACGGTTATTACAACATTACGGATGATGTCATCGTGGGCGCGAGCGCCTTTCTTAACGAGGCCCAGATGCGCCAGTTTCTTAAACGTGTGGCTTACAACCAAGACATGGTCCAGGCGGTGGCCGTGAAGGACAAGGAGCTGGTGCAGAAAGGGTGGAAAGGGAATCCGTCGAAGGAACCGATCCTCATCACGGATCCATTCCGCTAGGGTGAGTTTAGGCACTCCGCCGCCGCCGTTATGTAGATGAGGATGTCTGGCAGAATCGGCCGGGAGTCACCCCATGATTTCACCCGCCGGGGGGCAGGCACGCATCAGCCTGACGGGTTGATCATCTGATCCAGCTGGGAAATCCGTGGTTTCAACGGCGTATTCCCGGATAAATGGGAGCAATTCCTGATTTCCTGGCTTCTGGATAGCTCCGCCTGAGATCACTCATTCACATGGACGACGGTCGCGGGCGGGAAGCCATTGAAATAGGTCGCGCTGGCGTGACTGTAGGCGCCGATGTTGACCGAATAGACCAAGTCGCCACGTTCAAGACTGGGCAGGTTTTCCGCCATCGAGACCACATCCAGCGCGTCGCACGTCGGGCCAAAAACGGCGCTGAGCTGCGTCGCGCCTTTTTTGAAGGCCTTGATCGGGTATTTGCAGTGATCGAAAATCACACCCGAATAAGTGTGATAGACGCCATCATTGATGTAGTAACTCGGCTTCCCGTCGCGGACAGCCTTGCCGACGACCTTGGAGACGGCGATGCCGGCCGTCGCGACAAGGAAGCGGCCCGGCTCGGCGAGGATTTGGATTTCCTTGGGAAACAGTCGGTCCGTCTCGGTGCGGATGACCTTGGCCAGCTCCCGGAATGGCTTCACCGAAGAATCATAGGGCGCGGGGAAGCCGCCGCCAATGTCCACCAGATTCATCTTGGTGTAGCCGCGCGCCTTCGCCTCCTTGAAGATGTTGGCGGTGAGCTGCAGCGCCTGGACGTAGTTGTCGAAGTTTGTAGTCTGGCTGCCGACGTGGAAGCTGATGCCCTCGACGGTTAGGCCGACGCGGTCGGCTTCGAGAATGAGATCCACCGCTTCGCCCGGGGGCGCGCCAAACTTCGACGAGAGCTCCACCATCGCGCCGGTGTTGGGCACCTTGAGGCGCAGCACGAGGCCGGCGCGGGGCGCGTGCTTTTTGATCTTATGTATCTCCTCCAGATTGTCGAAAGTGACCAGCGGCTTGTACTGGTCGAGTTCCTCGAGCGTCTCGGTGGGCTTGGTGGGGTTCGCGTAGATGATCTTGTCCCAGATCCAGTCCTGCCGCGCCTTCGCGGGCAGATGCTGGATATTTTGGTGGACGATCATAAACTCCGGCATCGAGGCGACGTCAAAGCTGGAACCCTCCTTGAAAAGCGTGCGGACGATGGCGGGATCGGAGTTCGCCTTGACGGCGAAATACACCTGCACGCGCGGAAGATACTTCCGGAACTCGCGGTAGTTTTTGCGCAGCGCGTCGTGGTCCACGACGAAGAGAGGCGTGCCGTGCTGCTGGGCGAGCTTTTTCAGCCGGGAGAGCGGGATCATGGAAGGGAAAGTCCGTTCAGGCCACCAGGTCGTTGTTGGCCGGCCAGCCGGGACGCAACGGGGGGCGGGCCGGGGCAGCCACGCCGCCCAAGCACGACGGACCGGCCCCAAGGACCGGATCTGCAAGATCGCACATGTCCGTCGTAAGCATCGGTTGCGCTCCTCAACCCGCGTCGGTCACGAGGAAGTTCTTGAACTGCCACGGATCCTTGCGGTCGAGGTCGGGCCGGTGGTGGCGGTCAAAGGTCGTGTCGCGGCCCTTGAGCGGGGTCCAGTCGGACGGTCTGGAAATCCACTTGCCGAGATACGGCATCGCGACGCCGAGGATGAACGTATGCGGTAGTTCGTCGGGAACCACAACGCCGGCCGCCGGATTTTCCATCATCCACATCGAGGCGGCGACGACGGAGATCGCGACCTGCATCGTGGTGGCGTTCTGGTGCGGCACGAGACGGCGGGATTCTTCGATGCTGAGGTCGCTGCCGACCCACCATGAGTTGTAACCGTGGCCCATGATGAGCGCGCCGAGGATGTCGGCCCCGCCGGTGATCTCGTCGTTCATGATGCGCTGGCGGGCATTGAGCTTGTAATTGTAGCCGCGCATCTCGTTGAGCGAGGCGATGGCCTCGTCGCACGGGCAGTAGGCATAGTGCATCGTCGGGCGATAAACCGCCTTTTTGCCCTCCCAGACGGTGAGCTTGTCGGAGATCGTGAACGCTTCGCCGTGGCGGACGACCATGCCGAGGATATTGTAATCCGGCACCCACGAGCGCACCCAGACATTGATGCCCATGCGTGCGAGGCAGATTTGATTGCCCGGCCCCTGCGGATGGCGGAACGCGTGGGCGGGGAGCGTTTTCTCATGCGTGCCCCAGCCCATCTCGGAGGTCGTGGTCCCCTCCTCGCGGAAGCCCTCGATACTCCAGGTGTTGACGAACTCGTCCACCTGCTTCGGCTGGTCGGTGATCTGGGTGTCGCGTTCGGAGCAGTGGATGACCTTCACCCCGATGGCGCGTGCGAGGTGGTTGAACTGCCCGGTGCGGATGAGCTCGGTAACGTTTTCGGCGGCGCGGGCCTTGAGCTTTTTGTCGGCGATGAGGCGGGAGCCGATGTCAATGAGGCCCTGCTTCACGAAATGGGAGATGAGGCCGGGGTTCGCACCGTGCTCGATGACGGCGGTCGGACCCTTCGTTTTCCACGTCGCGAGCATCCGGCGCAAATTCATGTGGCGCCAGTAAAGCGTCTTCTCGGTCGGGTGCTGGTTGGGGCCGGCGGCGTAGGGGTCCCACAGCTCCGTGGAGGTGTTGATGTAGAGGACGCCGTGGTCGTGGCACCACTGGAGGATTTCGCACGCGTCAATGTTCCAGGCGAGGTCAATGAGCAGGTCACCAGGGCCGACATGCTTGGCGAGCAGCCGGCCCATGTTTTCCTCGGTCACGCGGTCGCGCACGAAGCGCACGCCCTTGGCGGTCCACGGTTTCAGCTTCTCGGCGCGGTCCTCGAAATCCATGACCGTGACATTTTTTGCCGGCACCTTGATGTGCTTGAACAGGATCGGCAGCGTGCATTCGGCCACGGCGCCGTAGCCGACGAAGAGGATTTTGTTTTTGAATTCGGTCATGAGTGTTGGATGGAAAAATTTCCGCCTCGGGCGAGACGGGGCATGAAACCACTTCGATTCCTTGGCGGGCGCAAGAGTTTTTCCGCGCGCGTCACCGTGCGGAGGGTGACGATGGGGTGTCACCCGTCGGAGCCAAATCGTGGGGCGCCTCGAAAGCCCGAAGTTTCGCCCTGAGGGGTTAATCTGTCGCTGGCGTTTCCGCCGCTTCCGCGAAGGGGAGCGGATCTCCCGGATGGCTTGGGCCACGAATCCAACTGCCGGAATTGTCCCGACGACGGCCCCCTCCCCTCACGCATGCTGCGAGGCAATTTTGCGTTCAGAGACAGAAGCAACTGCCGTTGCAAAGGCCTGCGCCCGGGCGGTGATGGCAGCCCAGTTTTTTTCCTTAAACGCCTTGGCCTCGATGAGCGAACTGCCCGCAGCGGTCGCCCACGCCCCCGCCCGGATAAAATCCGCCACATTGCTTTCGTTCACACCCCCGGTCGGCACCAGCTCAATGTGGGGCAGGGGGGCCTTGATTGCCTTGATGTAAGCGGGGCCAAAAAATTCGGCCGGGAAAATTTTCACGGCGTCCGCCCCGGCTTCCCACGCGGCGACAATTTCGGTCGGCGTCAGCGCCCCGCTGAACACGGGCACGCTGTAACGGCGGCAAAGTTCGATGACCTCGGGCCGGAGCGCTGGCGTGACGATGAATTTCGCCCCGGCGAGGATGCCGATCCGGGCCGTCGCCGCGTCCAGCACGGTGCCAAGACCAAACACAAATTCCGGCAGTTCGGCGGTGGCTTGCTCCAACATGCGGATGGCGCCGGGCGTGGTCATGGTGAGTTCAATGCTCGTGAGCCCCCCGGCGGCGAGGGCGCGGGCGCAGTCGAGCAGCCCGTCCGGAGAATCGGCGCGAATGAGCGCAATCACCTTCTCAGCTTTAAACTTGGCGAGGATGGCGTCCTTGTGCATGGCGAGGGTTCAATTCTGGCCCCGTCACGACATCGAGGGCGAGAGAAAATGGGCCAGGGGGAGTCGGTGGCCGGGGATTTTCTCGCGGTCGTCCAAGGATGGGATCATCGCCCTTCCTCGATGATTTGGAGCGCGGCACGGAGATAGCCGAGGGCGTAGGCCATGCCCGCATGCCACGGAGCCGCGCAGCTCATCTGCGGCGTGTGGTCAGGGACGAGCACGCCGTCGTAGTTGTTTTTCTTCAAGATGCGCAGCACCCGGATCATGTCGATGTCACCGTCGTCCACGAAGGCCTCCTTGTAGGTGGGCACCTTGCCGCGCACGTTGCGGAAATGGACGTAGGCGAGCTTGCCCTGTGCGCTGTAGCGCTCGGTTGCGGCATAGACGTCGCCCTCGGTCATCTCCGCGATGCTGCCCAGACAGAACTCGAGGGCGTTGCGCGGGCTCGGGTTCAGGTCGAGGAGCTTTTGGTAAAGCGACGGCTGATAGACGAGCCGCGGCTGGCGGCGCAGCGTCGGCACGGGCGGGTCGTCGGGATGCGCCGCAAGAGTGACGCCCGCCTCCTCGGCCACGGGTAGCACGGCGTCGAGAAAATCGCGCAAGCGTTGCCAAAGCTGCGCCTGAGTGGCCGAGGGCACGACGCCCGGCGGCGCGTGCGGGTCATAGACCATGTTCCAGGCCATACCGTTGGGCAGCGGCGTGTCGTCCTCGCCGTCCATGCCGACGGATTCGGCGTGCCCGCGCGCAAACGGGCCCTTCACGCGGGCGGCGACGCCCGCAATGGAAAAATTGTAACCCATCACCGGGATACCGGCCTGGCCGACGCGGCGGATGAGTGTCTTGATGTTCTCCAGTTGCAGCATTTTCTTTGGCCCGTCGAGCAGCACATCATGCCAATGCGCCGGATCGAAATTTTCGATGGCAGCGAACTCCACGCCCTCGGCGTTCATATCGGCCTTGATCGCGACCAGCTCCTCAACCGTCCAGAGTTTGTCGGGGTCGCCGGCGCGGCCCCAACCCTGCCGGCCGCCCGTGGGCTGATTCTCGCGGTCGGTGTTGTCGTGCCCCTGGCGGAAATAATCCACGAGATGCGCAACGATGTGGGTGCAACTGGCCTGCCGCGCGAAACGGAAATTTTCGCGCGTGAGCATGTGCCGGTAGAGACCGAGGCCGATTTTCATGGGGCAGGCAAATAGTGAATCAGCGCCAAACCCACGGCCAGACCGAACAGCGCACCCATGGCGAGGCCGAGGAAAAACAACGGGCGCTTTGCCTGTTGAAGATCCTCCGGGGTGATGCGGCCTCCGAGCTTTATGCTGTGACCATAGGGCAGCCGCTCGCCCTCGCGCCCTTGGTTGAGCAAAACGAGAAATCTTCCGCGCCAGCGGAGCACCAGGAAATTCATGCGCCAGCGGGTTTCTTCGCCAATTTTGGCGAACCACTCCAACTCGAGCGTTGCAGGATGGTAGGACATCACAAACGTCTCGGGTTCCGAAATGTCGAGGGGGTAGCCCGTGGTCAGTCCGGAAGCCCAAAAGTGATGAAACAGCACTTTGTTTTTCTCCCGCCACAGGCGATAGTGCCCCACGCGCGCCTTATAGGCCGCCAGCAATTCTTTTTGTTCCGCGGGGCGCTCCACCCGGATGGTGACAGGGCCGGTCTCTTTGGTCAGGCCGGTGGAAACATCCGGTTTCTTTGCTGATGAAATGTCCACGTCCACCATCATCCCCCGGCTGGGCAGGTCTTGGGCAAACTGGATGACCAAGCCGGCCGCAGCCCGGTCGTTGCCGTGGCTTTCGATCAACTGTGTGAGCGCGGCATTGATCTCGAGAAAATTGCGCCCCATGATGTTTTCTTATTCCATGGCGGGGACAACGCCAGTCAGAACCCCATGCTCACGCCGCCGTCTACGGGCAGGATAGAGCCGGTGACGAATTTCGCCGCCGCCGAGCTCAGATAGACGGCCGCCCAGCCGACGTCATCAGGTTCGCCGAGCCGCGCCATCGGCGTGCGGCTGATGATCTTGCTCTTGCGCGTGGGGTCGCCAGCAAAGGCCTTGCGTGACATGGCGGTGTCAATCCAGCCGGGGGCGAGCGCGTTCACCCGCACGTTGTGCGGCGACAGCTCGGTCGCCATGGTACGGATCATGCCGATCATAGCGGACTTCGCCGCCGCATAGGCCACGACAAGCGGGATGCCGAACAGCGAGGCCATGGACGCCATGAAGATGATGCTGCCGTGCCGGCGCTCGATCATGCCGGGCGCCACCGCGCATGTCAGCGCGTGCGCGCCAAAGATGTGGGTGCTCATCACTTGTTGAAATTCCTCCGGCGTTGTCTCGATGGCGGGTTTCTTGAGGTGGATGCCGGCGTTGTTGACGAGGCAGGTGATGGGTCCGTGCTCCTTGGTGATGCGTGTGACCAGCTCGCCCGCCGCATCAAATTTGGTGATATCATGAACCAGGTAGGCCGCGCCCTCGCCCAAGCTGCCAACGGCCGCGGTCAGTTCCGCCTCACGGCGACCCACGAGGGTCACGCGGGCGCCGGCCGCATGCATTGCCCGCGCGACGGCGAGACCGATGCCGGTGCCGCCGCCGGTGATGAGTGCGTGCTCGCCGCGCAGCGAGAAGACCTCGGGAAAGGTGGATGGTTTCATGATTTGATCGCAGAACAGTGGAAGGGTCGGCTGGCAGGATTTTGAGCCCAGCCTGCAGAGGGAGAGTCCGGGCGAAAAATGTAAAGGGGAAGAACGTCCAGCTTCAGGCTTGTTCGAGGCCGCCGGGCATGAGGGGCGCATCTATCGCAGCGTTGCCGAATGAGACAGCAATAACGTTGAATATTTGCAGGAATTTCGACCCCGGGAAAAGTCAACAGTTGATCGAACCGATGCGATCAGCTTGGTTGGTGCCTGATCGTGGGCCTCGGCCCGGCCGGGCGCGCCGCCATCCCGGCCCCGGGAGACTTTGGGCCCGCTTGATATTTTTCTTCGCTCACCGGTTCCATCCAGTCAACGGACTTTCCGTTGAGGTGCTCCTGGATCGCGATGTGGGTCATGGCCGTGGTGGGTGCGGCGCCATGCCAGTGTTTTTCACCCGGCGGAAACCAGATCACGTCACCCGGGTGGATTTCCTCGATCGGGCCGCCCCAGCGCTGCGCCCGGCCACAGCCTGAGGTCACGACCAGGATCTGGCCGAGAGGATGGGTGTGCCAGGCCGTCCGGGCGCCGGGCTCAAAGGTCACGCTGTTGCCCGCTGCGCGGGCCGGATCGGCCGCTAGGAACAGCGGGTCAATGCGCACCGTACCGGTAAACCAGTCGGCGGGACCTTTGCTGGACGATTGGGATCCGGTTCGTTTGATTTCCATGGAAACTCCGTTATCAATCTTGTGGGATGAGCGTCGGTGGCTGAATAGCTGCGGAGGGGGATGATTTTGAGGAAGGCGCGGCGATCAAGGCGGCGGCTCTTTAGGCCGGTGCGTCGGTGCCGCGACTGGGCCGCACGATCAGGACTATGACGAGGGCCAGCGCGATCGCGAGCAATCCCGTGCCCGCTCTGAGCGAGATCGCAACCCGATGGGCCAGCAATTCCCGGCCAGCAAGCGGGCCGGAAACCGGCGGCGGCGAAGACCACGACGAGCGCGTCCAGACCCGAGGACCCGCCGAGCTGGTGTCCTGTGCTTGACGAGTGGGAAGGCCCTCAATCTGCTCTGGCGACCCATTGTCCGCTCCCATGCAAAAGCTCAGACATATCCTTTTCGCGCTGGTGTTGCTTGCTCTGGTGGCGTGGCTTGATTTGGTCACGGGGCCCGAAATCAGCGTATTTCCCCTCTATATTTTACCCCTTCTCTGGGCCGTTTGGCATGCGAATTTGACCATCGGACTGTGGTTGAGCCTGCTGGCTGCCCTCGTGCGAAGGTGGATTGATTACCATGAAGGACACAGCTACTCCAATTGGTGGATTTTCTGGGAGGTGGGACTGGCGAGCCTCACTACTTACGCTTTCGTGGTCTTTAGCTTCCATATTTTCAAGCGCGGACGCAAGATTGACCACGAGAGGATCAGGCGGCTGGAGGAAATGCTGCCCCTTTGTCCGGCCTGCCGCCGCGTCCGTAATCACAACGGGGATTGGACTGGTCTTGAGGCCTGTCTGCGAGAGCCCATGCCCGGTCCGCCGGAGTGCCGGCTCTGCCCGGAATGCGCCGAGGCCAAGCCGGCCAACCTCTATTCATTCTGATCCCTACCGCCCGCCCGCTCATTTCTTTTCCAAATGGGTTTCGATCTGAACCTCGTTCAGATGGAAAGCCAGCCCAGTTATTCAGCAGTTCACGCCCGAAGAATTGCTCAGGCCGTTGAACGATGTCGATCAACAGCGCCACCCGGTGGGCATTGACATCAGGGCCTCCGCGGGCAGTCTCAGTCCATGAATGGCGAATCCTCAAAACGCCGAATCAAGGCGCGCGCCTTTGATGCCAAGCTGGGCAACATGGAAGCTTTCTCTAAAAATGCGTGCAGCCAGAAAACGGGTTCAGTGGCAGCAGCAACGGTGCCGTGTCTTGCCGTCATGGTTGGGGCCTGAGTTTGTTTCCGATGAGAAAGCTCTGGCCAATCGTCGCGGCTGTGGTCGGACGGAGCACCCCTCCGACTACTCTTCGGCTGATTTTGGCGGCGGCATGGGTCGTGTTTCTTGCCGGCTGCATGACCGCACCGGAGTCGGTGGCCTTGCCGCCAGCGCCGAGCATCGACATGACCACGCAGGAGGCGTGGCGTGACGCGGAGTTGATCACCGGGCTGAGCCGTGACCGGTTCACCCTCATCGGCTCGGGTACATCAATGCTGCCTGTATATGGTGAAAATACCGTATTGGTCATCACCAAGATTGACTACGCCGCACTCCAACGCGGGATGCAGGTGGTCTATGTGTCGGGCAGCGGCGTGCGTGTGCTCCATGTGCTGGTTGAGCAGGTGGCGCGCGGCTGGCGCGTGCAGGGACTCAACAACGAGGCCGAGGATAACGAACTGGTCACACCCTCCAATCTCATCGGCGTGGTCTATGCGTCATTCACCACCGATGGTGGGCGAGAATAATGAGGTTTAACGGCCCCATGACCTTGGCCGAGGCTTTCTTACGGTGACTCGGGACCAAAGATGACTCGCCGATGTTTGGAAGCCCACGTAGCGCGATACGGATTTTGTGCGCACCAGCTTATACCAAAGTCTAATGATAATCAGACTTTGGTATAAATCCTAAAATAAAAGAGCCGTCCATCGGCCAATGGACCGGCCCCGCTCACATCTTGATCGCGGCGCTCATCGAGAAGACGGCCTGCACAATGGCATAGGCGATGAATCCGACGAAGGCGAACACCGCCAGCAGCACCACGCTGCCGATCACGCTGGTGAAGAGCTTGAGCTGGGCGGTGAGCATTTTCTGAAAGCCGGTGGCGACCTTGCGGAGGCTGGGCACAAGGTTGCCGTTGGTCTCGCCGACGGCGAGTTGGTCGAGCACGAGGTCGGGGAAGCAGCCGGTGCGGATGAGCGCCTTGGAGAGCGCCTCGCCCTCGAGCACATGGTCGGTGGCCTCGGTGAACGCGGCGCGGTGGAGGCGGTTGGAGACCTGCTTCTCGGTCATGCGGAGCGCCTCGGCGGTGGTGATGCCGTTCTCCAGCAGCACGGAAAGGTTCTGCGTAAAGGCGAGGATGGTGCGGGCGACAAAAAACGGGCCGAAGAGCGGGAGCCGCACGAGCCACGCGTCGCTGGTCTTGCGGCCCTCCTCGGTGTTGCGCCAGCGCCAGAAGGCGATGGCACCCACCACCACGACGATGACGACCAGCCAGCCCCAGGCCAGGGCAAAATTGGCAAGGCCGATGAGCAGTTTGGTCGAGGTCGGCATCTCACCGCGCAGGGACTTGAAGAGGCTGTCCAAGCGGGGGAGCAGGAAGAACAGGAAAAACAGCACAACCCCGCCGGCCACACAGCTGAGGAAAATCGGGTAGGCCAGCGAGACGGCCACAGTGCGCTGGAGCTCGCGCTGCTCGGTGAGATGGTCAATGACGCGGACGAAGACCTCGTTGAGATTGCCCGTGGCCTCGCCGGCCTGGACGAGGTTGATGGTATTCTCATCAAACACCTCGGGGTAGGCGGCCAGCGCACGGGAAAGCGTGGAGCCTTCGCTGATACGCTCCCAGAGACCAATGCTGAGCTGGCGCATGGCGGGATCCTTGATGCGCGCGGCGAGCAGGCGCACGGCCTCACCGGCGGAGAGGCCGCCACTGGTGAGATCATGCAGCGAGGTGAGAAAATCAATCCGGTGCTTGCGGCGGAGCTTGACCGCACCGGCCACCGTCGGCGCGGCGGCGGCCACCTCGCGGCCACCCCGGGTGGCGGGCGCACCGGAACGGACCGGCACGAGGCCCTGCTCACTGAGGTTGATGGGCGTGAGGCCGCGCGAGGTGAGGGCACGGAGCGCATCGCGGCGGCTGGAGGCGGTGAGCTCGGCCTGCACGGTCTGGCCGTCGGCGGAGCGGGCGGAATAGGCGAACGTCGGCATGGGGCGGGCGCAGGGCGGGGTCAGGCAACAGTGATGATGCGGAGCACCTCGTCGAGCGTGGTGAGGCCGGCCTTGACCTTGTCCCACGCGCTGTGCTCGAGCGCGACCCTGCCGTGGCGGCGGGCGCACTCGGCGAGGGCCTGCGTGCTCTCGCGCTTGAGGACCAGCTCGTGGATCTCATCGTTGTTGAGCCGGAAAATCTCGAAGACGCCGACGCGGCCGCGGTAGCCGGTGTTGCGGCAACGGTCGCAGCCGACAGGCCCCTTGAGCGCGGTGATGTTGGCGGCCTCGGCATGGTCCACATGGAGCACCGAGAGGGACTCGCGAAGCTTGACCTGGCTGATGGGCTTCAAGGCCGCGCAGGTGCAGAGGCGGCGGACGAGCCGCTGCGCGAGCACGAGCTCGATGGCCGAGGCGACGAGGAAGGGCTCGATGCCCATGTCCACAAGGCGGGTGATGGCGCCGGGCGCGTCGTTGGTATGCAGGGTCGAGAAGACCAAGTGGCCGGTGAGCGAGGCGCGGACGGCGATATCGGCCGTCTCGCGGTCGCGGATTTCACCGACCATGATGACATCGGGATCCTGCCGGAGCATACTGCGGAGGGCGGCGGCGAAGGTGAGGCCGATCTCGGCCTTGACCTGCGTCTGGTTGACGCCGGGGACCTCGTATTCGATGGGGTCCTCGGCGGTGATGATGCGGAGGTCCACGGAGTTGATCTTGCGGAGAAAGGCGTTGAGCGTGGTGCTCTTGCCGGAGCCGGTCGGGCCGGTGACGAGGATAATGCCGTGCGGGTAATCGAGCACCTCGTTGATCTGGGCCTGCTCCTGGGCGCTCATGCCAAGCTTGTCCATCGTGGCGTAGGAGTCCTTCTTTTTGTTGAGGAGGCGCAACGAGATGGACTCGGCGTAGATCGTGGGCAGGGTGGAGACGCGGATGTCGAGCACGGCGCCGCCGGCGCGGAAAGTGATGCGGCCGTCCTGCGGGAGGCGCTTCTCCGAGATGTTGAGCTTCGACATGATCTTGACGCGCGAAATGATGGCGTCCTGGAAGCGGCGAAGGTTGTCCGGCACGGGCACATGGACGAGCAGGCCGTCCACGCGGTAGCGGATGCGGAGCTGCGTTTCCTGCGGCTCGAAATGGATGTCGGTCGCCTCGTCGGCCACGGCCTGCGTGATGACCTCGGTGACGAAGCGCACGACGGCGGCGTCCTCATCCACGTCCTCCTCGGCGGCGTCGGGCGCCTGCTCGAGCTCGAACGCATCGTCGTCGTCCAAGCTGCCGGAGCCGACGCCGTAGCGATCCATGATGATCTGGTGGATTTTGTCGGGCAGGCCGAGGTGCCAGACGATGGGGCGCGTGGTGAACGTGCTGATCCACTCGAGCATCATCGAGTCGGGCGGCCAGGCGGTGGCGACAAGGAGCGGGCCGGCCGGGGCGGCGGACGTCTCCCCATCCTCTCCGACGTCAGGCTTCGCGTCATCCTTGGCCGCAGCCTCGGCGGCGGTGATCGCCTCGGGGCTGAGGATCGGCACCAACTGGTAGTCGTTGACGAGCCGGGCGGGAAACAGGCGCATCGCGTCCATGTCGCCGTGGATATTGGTGGCGATGGGCAGGCCGGTGAGCGCGGAGAGCTGGCTGAGCACCTGGCCCTCGGTCTCGCCGAGGGCGGCGGCCAGCTCGACGAGGCGGCGGGCACGCGGCGTATCGGCGACGGCCAGGCGTTTCTCTTCGTCGAGCCGCTCGGCCAGCTCGGCCGGCAACGCGGTGTCCATGGTAACAACGGCGGGCATGGCGGATAAAATCAGCGGGGACGACGCGTGGTGGAGGCGGGCGCGGCCGTGCCACTGGACGGCGGGGCGGCGGCGCTGCCGCCGGGGACGGCCACCGGCGTGGCGGGCTGGAGGCCCAGCAGCTTATCCACGGTCTTCTTGTTGTCCTTGTCCAATCCCTCTGTCTCTTTCACCGCCTCCTCGGTGCTGGAGCCGGTGCTGTACGTGACCACGGGACGGACAAAGAAAATGAGGTCATTGCGGTTCTTGACCGTCTGCCTGCCGCCGAGGAGGTCGCCGAGGATGGGAATGCCCCCGAGCATGCTTGTGGTTTTGCTGTCGGTGGTACGCTGGAGGCCACCGAGCACGATGATCTCACCGTCCTTGCAGAGGATGGTCGCGCTGGTCGTGCGCGTGCTGGTGATCGGCTGTGGATTGCCGTCAATCACCACGTCGCCGACGTGGTCACTGATGCCTTGCTGGATGACCATCTGCACCGTGCCATCGGAGCCGATGAGCGGCGAGACGGTGAGCGTGATACCGATGGCGAACTGGGTGAAGGTGGTGGTGGTGCCGCCGGTGCCGCCCGTGGTCTGGGAGCCATTGATGATCGGCCGTGACTCGCCGACGAAGATGCTGGCGGTCGTGCTGTGCATGGTGCGAATCGTGGGCGAGGAGATGATGTTCGCGATGCCCTTGCGCGGCGTGGTGGCCAAGCTGACCACCCCGGTGAGCCCTTTGTGGGACAGGACATCCCCAATGCCACTCAAGGTGCCAAACGCGGTGGAGGTCGTCGAGATGGCCCCGGCCCCGGCGAGAGTAATGCCCGTCGAGCTGCCGCTGACGCCGACGAGCCTGTCGTTCTGAATTTGAAGGCCGAGGGCGCTGATGCCGCTGTCGAATTCGTCGCTGACGGACACATCCACGATGACGACCTCGATCCGCACTTGCGGAAGGGAAAAATCAATGCCGTCAATGAGCCGTCCGATGATCGTGAGGTCGGATGGGGTGCCGCTGGCGACGATGGAATTGGTGCGGGCATCGGGGGTGAAAGCGAGATAGGGACTGAAATCGGTGGCCGAGTTGCCTCCGCCAGAAACCGTCGCGCCCGCTCCTGTCCCCGCGCCTGCGCCTGCTCCCCCTGCGCCTGCTCCCGCGCCTGCGCCTGCTCCTGCTCCCGTTGCAGGGGCCGCCGTGCCGCGGGCACCCGTCGCGGTGGCACCGGTGCCGGTACCACGGGCACCCGGTGCAGCCGTTGCGGGAGTGTTACCACCCCGTTGCTGGGTCTGACCGGTGGCGTTGAGCGCCTGCGTCTGGCTTTGGATCAGGGCGAGCATGAGGGTATTGACGTCGGCCGCCTTGGCATTCTTCAGCAGAAAAGTCTTGGTCGAGGTATTCGGGAGGGCCTCCTTGTCGAGTGAGTCAACGATCTCGTGGATGAGGCCGAACTGCTCATCCACCCCAATGATGATAAGCTGGCTGGTGCGATCGTCATAAGAGAGAGAGAGATTGGTGGCGAAAGCCGCCAGCGGTCCTTGGAGGATTTGGGCGAGACGGGTGGCGATGTCGCTGGGCCGGGAGTTCTTCAGCAAGATGAACAGGGGCCGGATGTGCGAGTTGGCGGGATGGTCGAGGGAATTGACGAGGGTCTCGACGCGCTGAACGTTTGCCAAAGTGTCAGTGACGGCAAAGATGTTGCTGTTGGCGAAGGCCACGGCGGCGCCGAGGGCCGGGTTGAGCATGGGGTTGAGCGTCCCGACGACGTCCTGGGGGCGGGCAAACTGGAGCTCAAAAATTTTCATCACGATGCGGTTGCTGGCGGGCAGACCGAGGGAGGAGCCAGTAATCAGCTCAACCGTATCCGTCCGGGTCGAGGGGGCATTCAAACCGGTGTTGAGCACCTTGAGGTATTTGTCGCCCAAGGGGACGACGCCAATGCCGTTGAGCTCGAGCACACTTTCCACCGCCTGGATGGCCTCCTCGAGCTTGACCTTGGTGGGGATGTTGATCGCGACCACGGCGGCCTGCAGCGTTTGCGGGCGCAAAATGATTTTGCCCGTCCACATTTCCAGCAGGTCGAGCACCATCTGGACGGGGGCGTCCTGCAGCTTAAGCTTCTCGATAAACTCCGGGGGCGTCGCCGGCGCAGCGGGCACGGCGGGCACCGGGGCCGCACCAGCACCCCGGACGGGCGCGGCGGCGCGCAGGAGCGCCGGAATGAGGAGGAGGACAAGAAGCGGGAACAGGCGAGGGAGACGCATAGGAGGGTGGGTGGCGGGTGAAAGAAAGGTAGCGGACGCGAGAAAGAAAGGGGTGAGCAGAGGGAAGGAAAGCGGGTTTGTAAACAATGATGTGCGCTAGATGACGGCGGAAAGGCGGGGGACGTTTCCGCCGTTTCACAGATTTTGAAACTTGCCCGCCCCTGCCCCCGCGCCAACCCTCCCCGACGATGCCCAACACATTCGGCCACCTCTTCCGCGTCACCACCTGGGGCGAGAGCCATGGCCCGGCCGTGGGGGCCGTGGTGGACGGTTGCCCGCCGCGCCTGCCGCTCGCCGCCGGAGACATCCAAGCCGACCTCGACCGTCGCCGCCCCGGCCAGAGCGACATCACCACCCCGCGTAAAGAGGAGGATGCGGTGGAAATTTTATCGGGGGTATTCGAGGGCCGCACCACCGGCGCGCCGATCTCGCTGCTCGTCCGCAACGCCGACCAGCGCCCCGGCGCCTACGACGAGATGCGCGAAAAGTTCCGCCCGTCGCACGCCGACTACACCTATCAGGCGAAATACGGCGTCCGCGACCATCGGGGTGGCGGGCGCAGCTCCGCGCGCGAGACGGTCGGCCGCGTGGCGGCCGGGGCCATCGCCAAAAAAATCCTCGCGCTCGCCGGCACGGCCCAGCACGGCGCGCCGGTGGAGGTGCGGGCGTTCGTCACTCGCATCCACGACCTGGCGGCGCCCGCGGCGGCGTTGGAACAATTCCCCACGCTCGCCGAGGTCGAGGCCACAGCGGTGCGCTGCCCCCACCCCGCCACCGCCGCCGCGATGATCGCGCGCATCAAGGAAGTGCGCGCCGGGGGCGACAGCGTGGGCGGCGTCATCGCGTGCCGCGTGCGCGGCGTGCCGCCGGGGCTGGGCGAACCGGTGTTCGACCGCCTGGAGGCCGACCTCGCCAAGGCCATGCTCTCGCTGCCTGCCACGAAAGGCTTCGAGCTCGGCAGCGGTTTCGCCGGCACGCTGCTCAAAGGTTCCGCGCACAACGACGCCTTCGCCCCGCGTGCCGGCGGGGGTGTGCGCACGCTGACCAACCGCTCCGGCGGCGTGCAGGGCGGCATCAGCAACGGCGAGGAGATTTTTTTCAACGTCGCCTTCAAACCCACCGCCACCATCATGCGGCCGCAAAAGACTGTAGACATCCACGGCGACGCGACGGAGCTGGCCGCGCGCGGCCGGCACGACCCGTGCGTGGTGCCGCGCGCCGTGGTGATCGTCGAGGCCATGACCGCGCTGGTGCTGCTGGACCACTGGCTGCGCCACGCAGCACAGAACCGGACGTTCAAGTTCTGACTGACGGCTAAAGAGCCCAAATCGGCGCGAAAATCCTGCGCCGGTTCGCCTTTTGGGCTTTTTGGTGTTTTTCGTGGCCCATGCCCTCCTCCGCCAAACCTCTCGTCTATCTCATCCTCGGCGCCGCCGGCTCGGGCCGGCGCGAGGCGCTGGCAGACCTGATTGGAGGCGGCCTCAGTAACGAAGGGCGCGCCGCGGTGCTGCTCGCCGAGGGCGAGGCGCCGGACGGGTTGGACGAGCAGCTCCCCCAGCTCACCCGCTGGACGTGGAGCGATGGCTTTATCCTCGCGCAACTGCCACCCGGGGCGACGCACGTCTTTTTTGTGACGCACGGCCGGGTCAATCCCGTGGACCAGATCGAGGCATTCAAACCCTGGCTCGAAGCCCAAGGAACGCCCGGCTCGCTACAGACAGGCGGCGAGCTCGCCCGCGTAATCTGTGTCGTGAACTGCCAGCTCGCCGAAAAAAACCCGCCCTTGCTCGCGTGGTTCGAGGCGTGCGTGCATTTCGCCGACATGGTGCTGCTCACCCACCGCGAAGGCGTGGCGAACAAATGGCTGAGCGAATTCCTCGCGCATTTCCAAAAACAGTTTTACCCATGCCTCTTCGAGCTGGTGAAGGCAGGCCGGGTGAAAAACCCCGCACTCGTGCTGGATCCGCAGGCCCGCCGGATGTCGCACCTCTTCGACGAGGAACAGGAATGGATATTCCGCGATGGCAACGGTGAGGAGATTGACGAACAGGAGGAGACGGACGACGAGGACGAGGTCGAGGCTTCGCCCGAGGAGGATCCCTATCTCACCCGCGATGCCGCCGGCCGCCGGGTGAAACTGGTGCCCGACGTGACGAAATTTCTCCCGACCGCCGGAGCTTGAAATGCTTGCGGTCTATTTAACCACGGATTTCACGGCTTAGCACAGATTAATACACCTGAATTTAATCACTGACAGGGACTTAAAATACATAGGGCCGAAATCCTTAAAACTGAAAAAGACCCCACAGGAACTGACTTAACGGAGCGAAAAATGAAAAGAGGGCACCATCTGCTTTAGCCAATATTTTACAAAAAGGAGCTTGCCTTAAGCCGACGAGGTAGGATTACCTTGGCGCACTGCTCGCTTCTGAGCGTCTTATATCATCCAACCATAAAAGTAGTCCCTCCATGAAAACCTCCCCCCGCACCAGCAAGGGCTTCACCCTTGTCGAAATCATGATCGTCGTCGTCATCATCGGCCTGCTGGCCGCGATGGCCGTCCCCGCGTTCAACAAGGTCCGCCAGTCCTCCCAAGACAAGACCGTGCTGAGCAATCTCCGCCAGCTCTCCCAAGCCGCCGACACTTACTACGGCGACAAGGGCTTCAGCTCCGTCAACTCCACGGATCTCGTGGGCTCGAACTCCTCCCAGTATGTCAAGGCCTTCACCACCGTCGCCAATGAGACGTACACGGCCGTCATCCTGCAGGCGCTCCCGATCACGGCCTCCGGCATCGCCGGCGCGCGCACCGTGACCTACAGCAACTGAGCGAAGCCGGGTTGCACTCCCTCAAGCCGTCCATTTCAACGTGGACGGCTTTTTCATGTCCTTATTTTCCCAACTGTGCCGCGACCGGCGCGTCCGGCTGGCAGCAGGGTGCGTGGCAACCGCGCTGCTTGCCGGGCTCTGGCTGCTGCCCGTCCGCCTCGCAGCGGGGCTGGGAGCGGCCGGCGGTACGCTTCCGGCCCAGGAGGTGGCCGGCATCGTGGACGAGGCCGTGATCACGGCGGCGGTGAAAAGCGGCTACTGGGTGATGCTCGCGGCGCTCGCGCTGTTTGCGACGGCAGCGTGGCGGGTGGCGCGCGACGCCTGGCGCGCACGGCGGCCCGGCCGCGCGGAGGCGGC
>CAIQBC010000008.1 GCA_903869955.1 uncultured Opitutia bacterium | reverse complement strand
TGGCAGCCTGGTGGGCAGCCATGTGCTGGAATTCTCCCCGGCGCCAGGCCGGCTGGCCATCAGCATCGCCGTGGATATCGTGGTCAAGCTCGGGCCCATCGCGCTGTTCCGCTACCGGCTGCGCGGCACCGAGCTGTGGGAAGCCGGCCAGGTGGTGCAGGCCGATGTGACCACCGACAATGACGGCCGCGCCGCCTTCATGCGGGCGGAACGCCGCGCCGATGGCTTGTGGTTGTAGAAGACCGGCAGGTGGCCGGCCGAGCGCGGAATGCTGATCGGCAGCTTGCCGCCGGGATTGCAGTCGCCAAACAGCACGTCGGCCACCGCGTGGCCGCACTCCTGTCCGAGATACCAGCAGTCGAGGATCGCCGGGACGGCCGCGCTGAGCTCGGTGATGGCATTGGGCCGCCCATGAAACAGCAGGGCAATGACCGGCTTGCCGGTGGCGACCATCGCGGCGACCAGCTCGTTCTGGCGGCCGATGAGGTCGAGCCGCGCCCGGTCGCCCAGATGCTGGAGATTCCACGCCTCGCGCGAGGTCTGCTCGTTCTCGCCGAGGGCGAGCACGATCACGTCGGCCTGCTGGGCCACCGCGACGGCCTCGGCGATCTGGCGGCGGTCCTCGGCGGGATCGCTGGGGACCACCAGGTCCTGCTGCCATGAGCCGCCGATCGTGATCTTGCAGCCCTCGCTGTGCACCACCTTCAGGCCGGAGCCGCGCAGCTTCGCCCGGATGCCTTCGAGCACGGTGACGTTGTGCTTGGGCACGCCGCTGTAGCCGCCCAGCAGGCCGCGGTCGGCGTTCGGGCCGATGACGGCGAGCGTCTTGATTTTTTTCGCGTCGAGCGGGAGCACGCCTCCGTCGTTTTTCAGCAGCGTGACCACCTCGCGCGCCGCCCTGCGGGCGAGCTGGCGGTGGGCGTCGCAGCCGACGATGCGGTCGGCGATCGTCGGGTCCACGTAGGGGTCGTCGAAGAGGCCAAGCTTGAATTTCCAGAGCAGCATCGGCGCGACGAGCTCGTCGAGCTCGCGCTCCTTGAGCACGCCTTTTTTCACCAGCTCCTCAAGATGCAGGTAGCAATCGGGGTCCGGCAGCTCGATGTTGACCCCCGCACGGACGGCAAGCACGCACGACTCCTTTTTGTCGGCGGCGACGTGATGGCCGTGGGTGTCGGGCCGGTGGCCGAGCTCCCAGATCGCGTAGTAGTCGGAGACGATGAAGCCCTTGAAGCCCCAGTCGCGGCGCAGCACGTCGCGCAGCAACCAGCGGTTCGCATGCGAGGGGATGCCGTCCACCTCGTTGTAGGAGGCCATGACGCTGATCGCGCCGCCCTTTTGGATCGTCTCCTTGAAGGTGAACAAAAACACCTCGCGCAGCACGCGTTCGGAGATGTTGGCCGGCGCGCAGTTCTGACCGCCCTCGGGCTCGCCGTGGGCGACGAAGTGCTTCATCGTGGCGATGACCCGCTTTTTGTCCTGAAAGGTCGCGTCGCCCTGAAACCCGCGCACCGCCGCGATGCCCAGCCGCGAGACGAGCCAAGGATCCTCGCCGTAGGTCTCCTCCACGCGGCCCCAGCGCGGCTCGCGGGCCACATCCACCACCGGCGTGAGCGCCTGATGCGTGCCGCGCGCGCGGGCCTCCCAGGCCGCCATGGTGAAAAGCTCCTCGACCAGCGCCGGATTGAACGACGCCCCCAGCCCGATCGGCTGCGGGTAGCTCGTGCCCTCGCGCGCCGCGTGGCCATGCAAGCACTCCTCGTGGAAAATCACCGGGATGCCGAGGCGGGTCTGCTCGAGGAAAAATTTCTGGATGGCGTTCGTCAGCTCCGCCATGCCGCGCGCGGTCTGGCCGAAGGCCGGCCGGTCCGCCGGCGCCCCCGCGTCGCTCGGGCGGCCGACCTGGCCGATGGCGCGGCCGTGCTTGAACGCGGCCTGCGCCTTCGCGAGGTCGAAGTTGCCCTGCGCGTCCACGAGCGTCTTGGCCTTGTCCTGCCACACGCACCGCATTTGCTCGGCCTTCTCGGCGAGCGTCATGCGCGCGAGCAGGTCCTTCACGCGTTTTTCGGCGGGCAACGCGGGATTCTTGTAAGCAGGCGCAGCGACGACCTTGTTGGCGGCGGAACGGGGGCGGGGAGATTTTTTCATACGGAGTCTTGATGGGCCGGCCGGTTGCAACCGGAGCGGAAGAAATGAGGCCTAGGGGCAGTGGGAGGCGACGAGATATCGCCGGAATGGGCGAGTCAATTTTGATTTCCCGCCCCTCGGTTGTGACACATTCTGGGGCTGGATTCCAACCGCAAGGACGGCTCTCCGAGCCAGCCAAGGCCGCTCCCGGCCCAAGATTCTCCCTTGCCCTTTGCCGAGGCTCCCGCAGCTTCGGCGCTCGTTCATGCGAACCCATCGCCCGTCCGTCCTCCCTCCCTCCCAGCCAGTCCGGCGCGCGGCGCAGCCGTAAAAACCCGGCCCGATTACCCGGCTCCCCTCCCTCCTTTATGAGACTCCTGGCGCACGCAAAAAACATCCATTCCCAAACGGGCGAAGACGGGGTGTTGGCAAAAATTCTGGAAATCCTCGGTCCCGGCGACCGGTGGTGCGTTGAGTTTGGCGCGTGGGATGGGCAGCATCTCAGCAACACCTGCAACCTGATCCAAAACTCCGGGTTCTCCGCCGTCCTGATCGAGGGCAGCCCGCAACGCCACCAGGACCTGACCCAGCGGTTTGGCAGCAACCCCAAGGTAATCGCGCTCAACCGCTTCGTGGGCTACTCGCCGGGCGACAACCTCGACACCATACTCGCGGGCACTCCCATCCCCCAAAATTTCGATCTGCTCTCCATTGATATTGACGGCAACGATTACCACGTATGGGAAGCCACCGCCACCTATGTCCCGAAGGTGGTGTGCATTGAATTCAACCCCAGCATTTCCAGCGAGGTGGATTTTGTTCAGCCGGCGGATCCCGGGCTCAACCAAGGAGCCAGCGTGCTCGCCATGGCGCGACTGGGGAAAAAGAAGGGGTATGAGCTGGTCGCGGTCACTTCGTTCAATGCCATTTTTGTCCGCGCCGAATATTTCCCATTGTTCGGCATCGCCGACAACAGCCCGCGCACCCTGCGTGAGGACATTTCCAGCGTGACCCATGTTTTTTGCGGCTTCGACGGCACGATTTTCCTGACCGGCTCGGGCCAGATGCCTTGGCACGGTGTCCGGCTTGCCGGGCGGGTCCGGCAGCTCCCCAAGCCGTTCCGCCGTTATCCCGGCAATTTCGGGCCGCTCACCTCAAAGGTGTTCAAACTCTACCGGAAGCTGCTCAAGCTGGTCGGCCGGGCCTGACCGTCGGGCGAAGCGGGTAAGTGCATCTCATGGGTACCTGACGCATCACACCCCGCGCGTTGGCTCTGGCAACTGGTTGGGATTCTACTTTCACAATCGGGAATTTTGATTCGGCGTGTAGCCAGCAATGATCTTTTTGGCCACCAGATCGAAACTGCTCATCTCATGATCCATCGCGCTCGCGTATTCCGGCGTCATCGTCTGCGTGCGAGTGATAAGCTCGCGCAAGTCGTCGATCCGATAAATCCACCATTCTTGCGCTTTCATTCCTTTGCGCCACTCGTTCGTCCCTTTCGCTAAACGTGTGCGCCAAAATGGGATCAAGTCAGAGATATGTCCGATGCGTACGACGACTCCGTTCTTCTTGGGATACAGCAGATCGGTGCAAACGTTGAATCCAGGCGACACAACCGTAAGCGACTCATTTGCGCGGCGGCTTCCGTCACCGTGAAAAGCAAAGATGATATTTCCGCCGAACATCACGGCCTTGGTGAGAACAACAACGTAGTAGTAATTGTTCTCGAACTTGATTTCCAAGAGATCACCCGAGCCTTGACGGATCATGTGCTTTGTTGCCCAACGTTCAAGGTGAGCCACGGCCGTTTGGGGCCGTTGGCTCTAGCGACTGGTTAGGCTTTTTGGATTTTCTTTTCATCAGCTACGTAAACCTGAAAAATATCCGAACTCACGACTTCATACTCGTCCTCCATGTGGTGATGGTAAGCGATGATCTTCGGAAAGGCGTCCGAGGCGGTCGTGGAGCGGGGTGCTCATGGGTAAGCCGGGAGAAAGTCGGAAGTTCGGCAATCGGCAAGGTGGAAATTGGGAGTCAGGCCGCAGCTTTTCGTAGGTCATCAATCGAGAGCAGGGTTGGCTTGGGCCGTGCAACGGTGGCGACTCTCATACCGTAGATATTGGCAAGGTTGGCTCCTACGAAGGCACCGACTATTCCCTCTATGACTTCTACAGTCCGCTGTGCCGAATCTGGTTTTTCTGCAACGGCCTAAAATATCGCGGGTTCTAACAATCCCAAAGCCCCCCGGTGCCGTTCTCCCGCCAAGGGCCAACCAACCCCAGCCCGCACCCCCGCCGGCGGGAAATTGGCTGGTCTTTGCGAGCGTTCTCACCAACTTCTCCGCATCCCCTACCCTACCTCCATGCGACTCCCTGCCGTCTCGGCCTTCCTGCTCTCCCTCCTGAGCCTGCTCGCTCTCCCGCACTCGGCCACGGCCATGAGCCTGCTGCCCAAATATGTCTCGGCCACGCCAACGGCCGGCAGCTTCGCGCTCGCGTCGGACGGCAAGGCCGCCGCGATCTACGTGGACGCCGCCGACTGGCCCGGCGTCGTGCGCGCAACGAAGGACTTGCAGGCCGACGTGAACCGCGTGACCGGTCTCACCCCACAGATCCTGGATGGCGCGACCGTCAATGCGACCGCTGCCGACCGGCTGCTGCGCGGCGCGGTGATCATCGGCACCGTGGGCAAAAGCCCGATCATTGACCGGCTCGCGCGCGAAGGGAAAATTGACGTGAGCGGCATCCGCGGCAAGTGGGAGGCGTTCTTCCTCCAAACCGTCGCCAACCCGGTGCCCGGCATCGCCAGCGCGCTCGTCATTGCCGGCAGCGACAAGCGCGGCACCATCTACGGCATCTACGACCTCTCGGAGCAGATCGGCGTATCGCCGTGGTATTGGTGGGCGGACGTGACCCCCGCACACCAGGACGCGCTCCAGGTGAGGGCCGGCAAATACGCGCAAGGCGAGCCGGGGGTGAAATACCGCGGCATCTTCTTCAACGACGAGAAGCCCGACCTCGATTTCTGGGTGCGGGAGAAGTTCGGCACGCACCCCACCCCGACCGGCACGGTGGCGGCCAATTTCAACACGAAGTTTTACGCCAAGGTCTATGAGGTCATCCTCCGCCTGCACGGCAACTACCTCTGGCCCGCGATGTGGAACAACGGCTTCGCCCTGGACGATCCCGACAACCCCCGCCTCGCCGACGAATATGGCGTCGTGCTGGGCTCCTCCCACCAGGAGCCGATGATGCGCTCGCAAAAAGAATGGGACTGGGTCGTGCAAAACGAGACCAACCCCGCCACCGGCCGCGCGTATGGCCGCTGGGACTACGGCGCGTTTCCCGACCGCATGAACGAGTTCTGGCGCTCCGCCATCAGCGAGCGGAAAAATTTCGAGAACATCTACACCATGGGCCTGCGCGGCGAAAACGACTCCGCCATGACCGGCGCGGGCGCGGCCCTGGTGGAGCAGATCGTCGCCACCCAGCGCCAGTTGCTCGCCGAAGTGGTCAACCCCGACGTCACCAAAGTCCCGCAGCTCTGGTGCCTCTACAAGGAGGTGCAGGGCTACTACGAGAACGGCCTGCGCGTGCCCGACGACATCACGCTCCTCTGGGCCGAGGACAACTGGGGCAACGTCCGCCGCCTCCCCACCGCCGACGAGCGCAAGCGGGCGGGCGGGGCGGGGATTTACTACCATTTTGACTACCACGGCGGCCCGCGCAGCTACCAATGGCAGAACACCAGCCCCATCGCCAAAATCTGGGACCAGATGAGCCTCGCCAAGCAATACGGCGCCGACCGCGTCTGGATCGTCAACGTCGGCCACTTCAAGGGCTACGAGTTTCCCACCGAGTATTTCCTCTCGCTCGGCGTGAGCACCGGCCAGTTGACCGCCGACAACGTCAACGACTACACCCGCCGGTGGGCCGCGCGCGAGTTCGGCCCGGAACCCGCCGCCGCCATCGCCGACATCATCGCCAAATACTCGAAATACAACGGCCGCCGCAAACCCGAGCTGCTCGCGCCCGACACTTACAGCCTGACCAATTACCACGAGGCCGAGAGCGTGCTGGCCGATTTCGCCGCCATCACCAGCCGCGCCGAGGCGATTTACGCGCACCTGCCGCCCGGGAAACGTGACGCCTTCTACGAGCTCGTCCTCTTCCCCGCCAAGGCCTCCGCGCAGGTCAACGAGCTGAATGTCGCCGCCGGCCTCAACGCCCTCTACGCCCGCCAGGGCCGCGCCAGCACCAACGACCTGGCCGCCCGCGCGCAGGCCATGTTCCAGGCCGATGCCGACCTCACGAATGATTACCACACCAAGCTCGGCGGCGGAAAATGGAACCACATCAACGACCAGGTCCATATCGGCTACGCCTATCAGCGCGGCACCAGCACTTGGGCTGAACCCCCAGCCAACATCATGCCACCTGTGGCCAACATTGAGCTACCCGCCGCCGCCGCGATGGGCGTCGCCGTCGAGGGCTCGGCCGCCGCCTGGCCGGGCGCAACCGGCGACGCCGTCCTGCCCCGGTTCGACTCGCTCAGCCGCGCGATGCACTTCATTGACGTGTTCAACAAGGGCACGACCCCCTTCGATCTCGCCGTCTCCACCAACGTGCCGTGGCTCGTGGTCTTTGCCGGCAAAGCGCCCGTGCAGAAAGCCACGGTGGACAAAGATCAGCGCCTGCAGGTGGAGGTGGACTGGCGCCGCGCGCCTCAAGGCGCGGCCACCGGCATCATCACCCTCACCGGCCCCGGCAACACCTCCGTCAACGTGCGCGTGAACACCCTCACTCCCGCCGACGTGACGCGCGAGACCCTGCAGGGCTTTGCCGAGTCCGACGGCCATGTCGCGATGGAGGCCGAGCATTTCACCCGCCGGACCGCCGCCGGCGACGCGCACTGGGACCGCGTCGAGGACTACGGCTGGACGCTCTCCGGCATGCGCGCCAACGCGCCGGTGGATGTCGCCGGCCTCACGCCCGGCACCAACTCCCCCTGCCTCGAATACCGGATGTATCTCACCAGCTCCGGCCCCGCGACCGCGCTGCTCGTGCTGTCGCCGTCGCTCAACATCGCGCCTGATCGCGGCGTGCGCGTGGCCGTGTCCTTCGACAACGAGCCCCCGCAATCCGTGACCGTCGTTCCCCAAGGCTACAGCGCCCAGAACGGCAACCGCGACTGGGAGGAGTCCGTCAAGAACAGCGCCCGCATCGTCCGCACGAGCCACACGCTCGCCGCCGGTTACCACACGCTCAAGGTCTGGATGGTGGACCCCGCCATCGTGCTGCAAAAAATCATCGTGGATACCGGCGGCCTCAAGCCCAGTTACCTCGGTCCGCCGGAGAGCTACCGTGGAGTGGCGAAGGCCGTCGTGCAAAAGTAAGCGCGGTGTCGGTGTAGGGGCGCAGACTTGCTGCGCCCTTCTGGCCTCGCTCCCTCTCGGGCGTAGCAAGATTGCGCCCCTACGCTGCCAAGCACGTCGAGATGGTAGTGATGCATTTTCAATCTGAATCCCCAAGGCAGGGACGGCTCTCCGAACCGTCCGCGGACGCCACGGAGTGGCGTCCCGACCAAAATGCGTCACGACCAAAAAATCTGTCCGGCCCATTTGAAAAAATCACACCGCAAGTTAGGGTGCGACGATTACCCCCACCCCCCCCATCAACATGCATTCCTTCATTCAATTCATCACCGGGCTCGTTTCACCCCAGGAGACCATCCCCGGCAAAATGAGCATTCTGTTGGCCTACGAAAATCTCTCCTCGGCTCTCTGGGCGACGGAAACCCTCAACGGTCTGTTCCGTCGGATGCCGCTCCGTCAGGAACCGCGGCTGTCGCCCCGGTGCTTTTCAGCGCTGGCCGACTCGGAACATCGCACGCGCACGACGGCCCTCGCCGCGCAGGCCAATGTGATCGTCATTGCCGTTTCCAGCAACATCGCCCAGCTCCCGGCTTATCTTGAAGGCTGGCTGGAAGAATGCCTCGCAGCTGGCCGCGAAGCCAACACTGCGGTCGCCGTCCTTTTTGGAAATCCCCATCATCCCGACCCGGCCGATTCACCCCGGCTGCGGATGGTGCAACGCCTGGCCGAGAAAGCCGGCTGTGCCTTCTTCGCCCCCTGGCTGGATGCAGACACCGTGAGCCTTTTGTCGTCCGGCACCCCGGCTGATATCCGGCATGAATCCGGGGCAATCACCGCTTAGGGCCTGTCCGAAAAATCAGCCGGGATGCAGGCGGGATCGCGGGTATGGTACCTCCGACCTTCGCGTCTGATCCAAATCCCGCGCTTCACCGCCCGGCTGGCGCGGCGGGCACAAACTTTTCGCTGCGCGTGTCCTGGTCGAGAAACTCGCCCTGCGCGACCGCATCAAACGCCATCCACGCCGCATCGGCCACCCGCGGCCCCGCCGCCGCCCCGCGGCCCGCCGCCGCCGTCTGTAGATAACCCGCCCACGCCTCCTGGAAGGCCCGCTGCCCCGCCGGCACCACCCGCACCGACGCCACGAGCTGAAGCCCGCCGGGCACCCCGCGCGCCGCCGCCGGCTCGGCCCCGCGCGCCGCCATCACCGGCGCCGGAAATTTTCCCACCGCCCGGCGAAACTCCACCAGGGAAACCGCCAGCATGGCCGTGCGCAGGTCGAGGCCGTCCACCAGCCGCTCGTGCCACTTGCGCCCCCACGTCGCGGCCAGCCCCATCGGCTCGCCGCGCCCCGGCCGCTCGTCGTGAAAAAAGTCCTGGTGCGCGCGCAGCGCCGCCGGCGCGTCGGCCCGCGCGCCCGCCGCCCACGTGCGCTCCAGGTCCGCCTGCTCGGCGACAGCAAACAGCTCGGCGCCCGCCTCGGCATTGAGGATCCGCTGCCGCACCGCCGGCCCGGCAAAGGGCGGCCGCAGCCGCGCCGCCAGCGGGGAGATTTTGTCCAGCGGGAATTTTTCGTCGGCCGCGAGCCGCGCCACGCCCACCGCCGCAAGGTCGAGGCACCGTTGGGTCAGGAGCGCATTGCCGTAGCCCTCGGTCGCCGCACACCACTCGGCGAGGTCGCACAGCGCGGCCGTCGTGCGCCGCAGTTCCTCGGCCGGGGGCAGCGTCTGCAGCTTCGCGGCGAGCTCGGCCAGCCGCCGCCCGAGCGTCCCGCCGAGGTCGCGCGCCGCCTGCCGGGCCGGCCGCGTGGCCACCGGGCTCACCCGCTCGATGTGCCACTGCGACGGCATCACCGGCGCGACCCAGCCCGACGCATGCGCCGTCGTGATAAAATATTCCACGCCCTGTTCCGCCGCCGCACGCATCGGCTCCGCCGGCCCGGCCGCGCCTCCGGCCCGGCCTGCCGGGAGGACGGCGGCGCATAATCCAAGCAGACACGGCCAAAGGCACGGTACTTTCATGTGGGGAGTGGGGGGTGTGACGCTGAAAGAAAAACGTCGCACCGCATTCCCACCGCGCCCGTCGGAACCGTCAATTTTTTTCCCGGCAGGTGGCGGCGGATTGCGCTGTCAGGCCGCACCCGACAGCGCGGGCGCGTCCACCGTGCGCGGTCCCACTCTGCGCATCTCTCCGTCCTTCGTCCCTTGACATCTTCGCGGTTAAACCTGCCCAAAAATCAAACGGGAAGAATGCGGGATCGGATATGTAGGGGCGCAGTCTTGCTGCGCCCTTCCGGTGCTTCCGTCCTCCGCGTTCTCCGCGACCTCCGCGTTTAAACTCCGCCCTCCGTCTCCTGACTCCTCCATCCTGACTCCTGTCTCCTGTCACCAGCCCCTCGACCCATCTTAAACGGTCACTTCATCACCACGATTTGCGCCCACATCGGTTTCAAGTCCTCATCATCCAGCGCCATCGTCTTAAACTGCTTTCCGCCCAGCTTGCAGGCGCGGCGCAGGCGGGTCTTGGCTGCGGCGATGTCGCCGAGCTGGCATTCGTAGCAGGCGAGGTTGTAGTGGAGCAACGCGCACGTCTGGCCGTGATGCGGCTCGGCGGCGAGGAGCACGGCCCGGGCCTCGGGCAGCGTGGTCAGCCGCCGCTGGCCGTAGGCCCAGCCGATCCAGGCGGCCTCCTGCGCCGGGTCAGCCCGGGCCACGCCCTGGGCGACCGCGACCAGCAGCGCCCAATCCTTGGCCATCATGTAGAGTTCGATGCGCGCCAGCATGACCGGAATCGAAAGCCGGTCGGCACCCTCGATGGCTTCCAACTCGTCCGAAGCCTCGTTGACCAGCCCAAGCCCGAGATAGCCCATGGCGTAGGCGACGCGGGTTGCGGTGGAGATGTTGCTGGGAATGGACATCGGTTCGAGCCCAGGAAATGAACGCAGCGCCCCGCTGGCAAGCCAGCGGGGCCGGCGGTTTGCGCTCAATTTCGCCGGCCGAAGCAGCCGAGACGAATACTGAATCGGCCATGGAGGGGCGCAGACTTGCTGCGCCCAAGGGCTGGCGGTTCCAAAAGGGCGCAGCAAGACTGCGCTACACCGACCGGTGTTATTCGGACGGGTGGGCTCCGAGCCAGCCTTTAAACCTCGCTGCTCACCATGCCGCCGACCCGTTCGGCCTCGGCGCGCAGGAGCGCGCGGCAGTCGTCCTGGCAGTTGGCGGAGAGGCTGAGGGTGCCGAAGGTGTATTTGGTGGCAATGCAAACGGCCCAAGGATTGCCCATCCGGGGCATGGTCTCGGTGGCGAATTGCTGAAAGGCCGTGGCGGCGGCAAATCGCTCGTGGCTGCCGATGGTGAACTTGAAGAGGGAGGTTTTCATGGCAGGGGTAAAGGGGCCAAGCGGCGGGCGGCACCGGCGCGGCCCGTTGGTTGATGATCGGGAAGTTTGGAAACGGGCCGGGGATAATCCTTGTAAGGAGCTGGCGGCAGCTCGCGGTCCTGGACGCGCGGCAGGGTCGCATGCATCAGGGCGCGCAGCCGATGGGTGGAGACGCGCACGCGCAGCGCCACGCGCCAGAAACCGCAGTTGGCCGGACGGCGGTTGTAATCCTCGATCTCATCGGCGAGGTCGCTCACGCGCCGCAGCCCGCCGGCGGCGCGGACCAAGTCCCGGTCGGAGACGAAATGGTTGGGACGGCACAACCGGACCAGCGGCTGCAGGAGCCGCGCGTGCAGATAAAGCGTGCGCCGAAGGACATCGCCGGCGAAGCGCTCGGGGGCAATGCCGTGCTTCACGCAGTAATTCTCGGCAAAAGTGGGGTTGGCCGCATACATGGCGAATTGGACTCAGACGCTGCGGGGCAGATGGGACTGGGGTCAGGGTTGGAGAAGCTAGCTGCCCCCAAGTCGGAACGGCCGCACCGCGCGGTCAATCCTCCACCGGGCAAGTTTCGGCGAATTGCACTGTCAGCCCGCGCCTGACAACAGCCGCGCAGCAGCAGGGAGTGAGGCATTTTGGCAGGGACGTCACGGCGTGGCGTCCCGCGGACGGCTCGGAGAGCCGTCCCTACCTTTAGGATTCAGATTTAATATGCGTCACGACCCGGTTTTCAAATAGCGTTCATGAGCGGTTCCAAAGGTTTGCGCCGTCAAACCCATTCTGACTCCATGCCCCCTGAATCGGCCTCACCCTTCCGTCTTCCCTCTCCTGACTCCGGCTCCGACTCCTGCCGCCTGCCTCCTTCCTTCCCCCCGTCCCCCTGTCCTCCCGTCCCCCCTCCCCTAACCCATGCTCTCCGCCTTGACGCAGTTGGACCACCGGCCCTGGCTACTGCCGGCCGGGCCCTGGCGCTGGCGCCAGTCGTGGCACGATCTGCTGTTTGCCCATTGGCCGATCCCGGCGGCGGTGCTCCGGCCGCTGGTGCCGGCGGCGCTCACGATTCAGGAATTTGACGGGACCTCATGGATTGGGCTGGTGCCGTTTCGGATGACCGGGGTCATGCGACGCGGGCTGCCCGACCTGCCGTGGGTATCGGCGTTTCCCGAGCTGAACGTCCGGCTGTATGTGGAAAAAGACGGGAAGCCCGGCGTGTGGTTCCTCAGCCTGGATGCGACCAACCCGCTCGCGGTGTGGGCGGCGCGGCGCTATTTTCACCTGCCCTACTATCGGGCGCAGATGGCCATCACCCGTCACGACGACAACTTCCGCTACCACTCGCAGCGGCCCGGCGCAGAGTTTGCCGGGACCTACCGCGCGACCTCGGCCGTGTATCATTCGACCCGGGGCTCGCTGGAGCACTGGCTGACCGAACGGTATTGCCTCTATGCCCGCGCGCCCGACGGCTCCCTGTGGCGAAACGAGGTGCATCATGCGCCCTGGCCCCTGCAATCGGCGGAGGCGACCATCGGGCGCAACACCATGTTCGCCTTTCACGGCCTGACACCTGACGTCAGTCCCCCCGTGCTGCATTTCGCGAAGCGGCTCGACGTCGTGGTGTGGAACGGCGAGCGCGTGTCGTGACCTCAATCTTTTTTAACCGCGAATAAAAGTGTCCGAGCCAATTTTCCTGGATTAGCGTTCATTCGCGTCCATGCGCGGTTCTAGGAAGTCAAGAGACGTAGAGAAAGACGGCGGATTGGGCGGAGGGCGGAAAAACAGGAGGCAGGGGGATTTGAACCACGGAGGCACCGAGGGCACGGAGCGCGGAGACGGAATTTTACACGAAGCTAGCGAAGGACGCGGAGAGGGAGGGAGCGGAAACCTAAGAGCCTGTCCGAATAACGTCTGCCCCCTACCCTGCCCGATCTCAAATTCATCCCGCTGATTTTCGGATGGGCTCCTCATCCCGGCCCTCATTTTACCGCAGGCTCGAACTCCCCGGCTTAAATTCGCTGATGCGCGTGCCGGGTGCCCTCGGCTGCCGGCCGCGCGGCGCAAGCCGCCGCGTGGATTTCACCATTGCCGCCATTGCCCGGCGGTATATTGGTTGCCGCATGAGTTTCCGTGAGTCCATCGCCCACTGGCGCGCTCTGCCCGCCGAACGCCGCCGCGCTCTGCGCTGGCAGGCGGTGCCGCGCGAGGTCGCCGCGAGCATGGCCTTTGAGGGCGAACCCGTTGATTTCGCATGGCTGAAGAAACTCCACGACCAGACGCCTCAACCCGGTGGCTCGAAACCAGCCATGGCGTCCTCCGCTACACGGAGCTAGTTGGACGGCGGCGGCAGGTGCGGTCGGTCTGGAGCATGGCCCGCAAACTGCGACTAAAATTTCCCGGACCGGCGGGCAGGAGATTCGGCGATTGCCATGGGCCGCCGCGCTGGCCCAATGCCTGCATGTGCTGGAGCAAACCACGGCGGACATCCCACGGACGCCCAAGTCGGCCCCGTGGAAGGTGGCGGTGGCCAATTACCTCAAGCAGCGCACCCAGGAGAACAACGGCTGGCTGGCGGAGCAGCTCCGCATGGCCGGCCCCGTCGCGGTCAGCCATTACGTCGCCAGCCCGCGGCGGCAGCGCGGCCCCGGCCAGAAATTCCTCCGCTACCTCACTGCAAAAATTAAACCCTGACCCTTTCTGGCTTTCTCAACTGCACATGGGTTCGATGGGGGCGGTGAGCCACCACAGCTTTTCGCGGCACGTGGCTTGAAGATGAAGTTTCTGCGGCAGATCGATGGGGTGGAGGCATTTCGTGCCACGCTCGAAAGCGGGCTGGGCGTGTCGCTGATCTCTGAGTCGGGCAGCCTGTCCCAAGGCCGGGAGGTGGTGGCGAGACCGCTCAAAGAGACCGGTCCCGATCTGAATCTGGAACTCTGCGCGTTATGGCGCGCCGATCAAAACTCACAGCTCACGGCCAATTTCATCGCCGTGATGCGTGACGTTGCACCTCAGCGGCGCGCAAAATGACGCATTTCAAAGATGTGGGTTTAAAACACTGCATCTAAGCTTCCTTGGCTCCAACCCTTATCCCGAGCCAAAGGGACTGCCCGACTGGCTCAAAAGGGCGATTTCTAGTCGGTGAAAGAGCCGGGTGGAAGTCGTTGTCTTTATTGACCAATTTGCTGCAACGCGGTCACCCAGTTCTCAATATGGTAACAGGACGCGAGTTTCCCATTTTTGACCGTGAAGATACCTCCCTACGCACGAATCAAACGGTGCCACTACCGGAATTTGTGAAATTCTCTCATTGCTTCCCCGCCACCGTCAGGCGCGCGAGCGCGGCCTGGGCGAAGAGATACTCGTTGTAATCCCGCTGGTCGGTGGCCACGGATTTTTGAAACGCCTCGCGCGCGCCGGCCCGGTCGCCTTTGAGCAGGCGCATCTGGCCGGCAAAATACCAGGCCTCGCAGCGCTGGCCGGTCACCGGCTCCTCGTCGCTCTTTTCGGCCGCGGCGAATACGGCCGCCTCATCCCGTTGGCCGGCCAGAAACTGGCCGATGGTTTTCGCCCAGCCTTCCTTCCAACCACCCACGGTTTGGGCAAAATCGGCGGGCGCGGCTCCCTGTTGGAGCTGCAAGAGCTGGCGATAGAGGCGCTGATAAGTTGCATCGGCCGGGTTCAAGGCGATGGCTTGGTCATAATCCGCCAGCGCGCCCGCGGCGTCACCCAGGAATCCCCTGACCATCGCGCGAGAGCTGTGGCCGTGGGCATCTTTCGGATCGAGCTCCAGGGCCTGATTGAGATCCGCCAGCGCGCCGGCGTAGTCGCCGGTCTGCTTCTTGACCGAACCGCGATAGTTGTAGGCGGTGACGTTTTTGGGATCGAGCTCCAGGGTGCGGTTGTAGTCCGCCAGCGCGCCGGCATAATCGCCGGTCCGCGCCTTGACCGAACCGCGCATGGAGTAGACTTCGGCGAGTTTGGGGGCGAGCTCCAGGGCGCGGGTGTAGTCCGCCAGCGCGCCGGCGTTGTCGCCCGTCCACTTCTTGACATCACCGCGTCCGACATAGGCGCCGTAGTTTTTGGGGTCGAGCTCCAGGGCGCGGTTGTAGTCCGTCAGCGCACCGACGGAATCATTCATGAGCATTTTCACCGGCGCGCGCATCCCCCAGGCCAGCACGTTGAGCGGGTCCAGCCAGATTGCTTGGTTGAAATCGGCGATGGCGCCGGCAGAGTCGCCGGCCTGCATCTTGTCATAACCGAGACCGGCGTAGGCCTTGGCGTTTTTGGGGTCGAGCTCCAGGGCGCGGGCGAAGTCCGCCAGGGCGCCGGCGGGATCCTTCAGATGCAACTTCGCCGCGGCGCGCCAGACCCAGGCATCCCAGGCGAGCGGGTCCATTTCCAGGGCCCGGGTGCAGTCCGCGATGACCCCGGCATCATCCCGCGTGCCCAATTTGTAAATGACGGCGTTCAGGATGAAGGCCGTGCGACTCAGCCCGGTTTGCCGGACGACCGTCCAGTTCTGGTTTTGGGCCGCCGGGACCCGGGGCGGACTGACGGTCCCGGCCGCCCCGGTGCCCGGAGTTGGAAGGGGCCGCAGGTAGGCGACGCCCTGCTTGCCATCCACCACCAGATCCATCCGCGCCAG
>CAIQBC010000007.1 GCA_903869955.1 uncultured Opitutia bacterium | reverse complement strand
TTTTCCACCAATGCGCCACGGCTTGAGGGCGCCCTCGCGCACGCTTTTGGCAGGGTCAGGCACGATCAGCTCGGGCACAAAGCGCAGCTTGCGGCCCAGCCCGCCGCACGCCGCGCACGCGCCCTCGGGGTGGTTGAACGAAAAATGCCGGGGCGTGAGCTTCGCAAACACGTCACCACACACCTCGCAGGACAGCGACTGTGAGAGCGCGAGTTCGCGCCACGGCGCGTCGGCCGATGGTTGCGAAAGGACAAACGCCCGGTCCAACCCCTCGCGGAAAGCCAGCTCGAGCGAGTCGGCGATGCGGCTGTGCTGGTCGGGGGTCGCGACGAGCCGGTCCACGACGAGGTCAACGGCCAGCTCCTTGGTGCCCGCCGGCACAAGGTCGGGGTCGTCGAGGTTTTTGATCACGCCGCCAAGGCGCACCCGCTGGAAGCCGCGCTGACGCAGTCGCGGCAGCTCGTCGCGCAACACACCGGGCTTGGCGCGCAGCACGGGCGCGAGAAGCATGAGGCGCTCGCCGGCGCATGCGGCGAGGACGCGCGCGACGTTGTCGTCGAGCGAGCGCATGACGACGCGCCCGCCGTCCTTGGGGCAGACCTGCGTGCCGTGCAGCGCCCAAAGCAGCCGCGCGTAATCGGCGATTTCGGTGACGGTGGCGATGGTGCTACGCGGCGAGTCGCCGCCCGTGCGCTGCCCGATGGCAAGGACGGGGGAGAGGCCGTGGATGAAATCCACGTCAGGTCGCGGAAGCTGGTCGAGGATCTGCCGCGCCTGGGTGGAGAGTGACTCCATGTATTTGCGGTGGCCCTCGGCGTAGATCGTATCGAACGCGAGCGACGACTTGCCCGAGCCGCTCGGCCCGGTGACGACCACGAGCTTCCCCCGCGGGAGCCGCAACTCGAGGTTCTTCAAGTTGTGCTCGCGTGCGCCTTTGACGTGGAGATGGGTTGCCGCCTGCATTGAGTGGAACGCGCATCTTGTCGAAAACCGGGCGGGGGCAAACGGTTTTCGGTGCTCGGTAACGGCTCAGTTTGGTAGGGACGGCTCTCCGTGCCGTCCGCGGTCGCCACGGAATGACTTCCCGAGCAAAATGCGTCACGACCGGGCAAAACCATCCCAAAGACCACTTGTTGACCTCGCTCCAACGCAAGTCCGCCGGCTTTACGGCCGGTGAATCACCAACTGAAGCATCTGCCACGGCAACTGGTCGAATGCACCGCTGAGGTATTGGGCGATGAGGCCGCCGGCACCGGCGAGCAGAAGCAGGCCGAGCAGCGAACGCAGCGCGTAGCTCACGATGAAAACATTCATCTTCGGCACCGCGCGGCCGAGGATGGCGAAGCCGAGGGTAACGACGAAATTCAGCGCGATGAACGGTGCGGCCATCCGCAGCGCAAGGTCGAGCAGGTGCGCCACCGCCGTCACCAGTGTGGCACCCGCCGCCGGGCTGAAGGCGCCCGTACCCGCCGGGGCCAGCTCAAAGCTCCGCGCAAACGCCGCCAGCACGCCCTCGTGCGCGTGCAGCAGGAAGAACATCGAGCCAGCAAAAATCCCGACAAAAGACGGCAGCGGCTCCTGCGCCGGCACCGGCACATCAAAGCCCGGCGCGGCGACGAGACCGATTTCCCCCGCGATAAGCCGGCCCGCCAGCTCCGCCGCCGAGAGGACGGTCCGCACGACGAAGCCCATCGCCAGCCCCAGCACGACCTCATGAAAGGCAGCGAACGCCACCTCAGCCCAGCCACCCACGAGGCCCGCGGCGGCGTGCGGCACCACGCCGGCCAGCAGACCACCCAGCAACAACGCCAGCCCGGCGCGAATGGGCAGCGGAAGGCCGCGTCCGCCGAGGGACGGCAGTGCAAGGATCACGCCGAAGGCCCGCAGCGAGCCCATCACCGTGGCGAAAAGAAATTCCACCGGCATGGCGGCCTCCGCAGACTACGAGCCCATCACGCCCATGCGCATGATGCACTGGACGGCAAATTCGCTGAGATTGCGCAGCAACCACGGCGCCAGCAGCACGAGCAGGGCGGCGAGCACGAGCAGCTTCGGGACAAAGGTAAGCGTCTGCTCCTGGATGCTCGTGACGGACTGTAGCAAACTCATGATGAGACCGACGACGAGAATGACGACAAGGTAGGGCGCCATCACATAGAGCGCGAAGGTCACAAGGGACTTGAAGGTATCAATGGCGGCGTCGGGGGTCATGGCGCGAGGTCAGGTATGGAAGCTAGCGACGAGACTCTGCACGACGAGGTGCCAGCCGTCCACGAGCACAAAAAGCAGGAGCTTAAACGGCAGCGACACGATGGCCGGCGGCATCATCATCATGCCCAGCGACATCAAAATCGAGGAAACGAGCAGATCAATGACCAGGAAGGGCAGGAAAATCAGAAAACCCATCTGAAACGCGGTCTGAAGCTCGCTGATGACAAACGCCGGCACGACCACGCGGAGGGGCAGATCCTCGACCTTCGTCGGCGCGAAATGCCCAAGTTGCAAGAAAAACTCCAGGTCGCGCGTGCGCGTCTGCTTGAGCATGAACTCACGCAACGGCTTCGCGGCGGCATCGAGTGCCTCGACGGACTTCATTTTTCCGTCGAAATACGGCTTCGCGCCCTCGGTGTAGGCACGGTCGAACACGGGCCCCATGATGAACAGGGTGAGAAAAAGCGAAAGCCCGACGACAATCTGGTTGGCCGGCGCGCTGGGGACGCCAAGCGCGGTACGGACGAAGCCGAGGACGATCACGATGCGCGTAAAACTCGTCATCAGCATGAGGAGCGACGGCGCGAGCGTGAGCAACGTCATCACAATGACGATCTGCACTGACACGCTGGCCGACCCACCCTGCTCCGCGCCCTCCAGGTTGACGGCGAGCCGCCACGGCCCGGGGGCGGCAGCCGGAGCAGTCCCGGTGGGCGGCGCAGCCACCGCCGGCGGGACGGCTGGGATGGGCAAGGGAGCGGCGGCGTCCTGGGCGCGAACCGCCGGCGCCAGCACGAGCACGGCGAGCAGCAGCCAAGCTAAGAGGAGAAAATTATTTTTGCGCACGGGCATCGGCCACCTCCGGGGGATCGAGCGGCGCGAGCAGGCGGATGCTGCCGGGCGTGACCCCGAGCAGGAAGCGCCGGCGGTCGCACACCGCGACGAGCAGAAACTGACGGTTGCCGAGTGCCCGGGTCTCCTCCACGACAAGGCCGGCGGAACGGCGCACGGAAGGCATGGCAAAATTTTTCCGCCAAAAATAAAAACCACCCGCAGCCAGCAGGACCGCCACCGCAAACACCCACGTGCCGCCACCACCGCCCGCAGGGCGGTCGGCCGCCGAAGCCGGCACGCCGGCGGGAAAGATGACCGTTCCCGCCGGATGCGGGTCCACCGGCGGCGCCTCGGCCGCCT
>CAIQBC010000006.1 GCA_903869955.1 uncultured Opitutia bacterium | reverse complement strand
TCTTCCGTCAACGAGACGCGGATGGTGTCGCCCAGGCCGTCGGCCAGCAGCGAGCCGATGCCGATGGCGGATTTGATGCGGGCGTCCTCGCCTTCGCCGGCCTCGGTCACGCCGAGGTGCAGCGGGTAGGCGCGGTGCGCGGCGTCCATGCGCGCGACGAGCAGGCGGTAGGCCTGAATCATCACCTTGGGGTTGCTCGCCTTCATCGAGAGGATGAGGTCGTGAAAGCCGTGCGTCTCGCAGATGCGGACAAACTCCAGCGCGCTCTCGACCATGCCGAGCGGCGTATCGCCGTGGCGGTTCATCAGGCGGTCGGAGAGCGAGCCATGGTTGGTGCCGATGCGGAGCGAACGGCCGAGCGCCTTGGCGCGCAGCACGAGGGGCGAGAAGGCGTCATGGAGACGTGACAGCTCGCGGTTGTAATCGGCCTCGGAGTATTCTCGGACGGAGAATTTTTTTTTGTCAGCGTAGTTACCGGGATTGACGCGGACCTTTTCAACGTGCTCGATGGCCTCCATCGCGGCGCTGGGGAGAAAATGGATGTCGGCCACGAGGGGGATGTGGCCGAAGCCGGCGGCGGTGAACTGGGTACGGATGGCGCGGAGGCACTTCGCGGCGGCCACGTTGGGCGCGGTGACGCGGACGATCTCACAGCCGACTTCGGCGAGCGCGATAGACTGTTTCACCGTGGCAACGACATCCTGCGTATCGCTCGTCGTCATGGACTGGAGGCGGATGGGGTTCGCGCCGCCGACGCCGACCGTGCCGACTTTCACTTCAACCGCAGGCCGGCGGATAGTGCGGAAACGGGACGCGCAGTACGGCATGAAGTAAAATTACGTGCGGACAATCGCCGATGTCGAACGATGAATTACGCTTGATGCACTTGAGACAGGCGCAGCTTATTTTGCCGGAGCGGCCGCAGGAGTTTCCGCTTTCGGCGGCACGGAAGTGGTCGGCAGCAACCGGCGCAGATCGAAGAAAGTCACATAAAGCACGAGCGAAAGCAGTAGTACCATGCTCACACTTTGCGCTGCGATGATGAGGTTGGCCGGCAGGGCGCGGCCCCGCAAGCGGCCGACGGTGGCGAAAAACATATGGCCGCCGTCAAGTACCGGGATGGGCAGCAGGTTGAAGGCGGCGAGGCTGATGTTGATCATGATGGCGAACTCGAGCGCAGCACGGAAGGGATAGTCGGACTTCGCGGAAACCCAGAAGCCGCGAACGATGCCAACCGGGCCGCTCAGCTTGGACGGACCGATGTCCGAATGGCGGTTGAGCAGGCTGGTCAAAATACGCCATGTTGAGAGAATGTTTTTTTTCAACTGCGCCCATGGGGTGATGCGAATGAGCCTGTCAGTGGGTGCGCTGCGTAGCACAATCCCGAGACGAGGGACGGTTTTTTTGGTCGTCGGGTCGAGGGTCAGGCGAGGTTCGAGTGCGACAGTATGCGTTTGGCCGTCACGAAGATAGGTTAGTTGTACGGCCCGGCCAATGATCTGCCGCACATAGTCCGAGACGAAGCCAGTGTAGCGCACCGGCTGGCCGTCGAGTTGCGTGATGAGGTCGCCGGTCTTCAAGCCGGCCGCCTCGGCGGCGCTGTTTTGGGCAACTTCGTTAACTATGACCTTGACCTCCGGCTCGACCCCGATATCGCGCATCTCCTCCGGTCCGGCGTAGGCCGGGTAAAGCGTGATCCTGCGTGTTTCTCCGGAACGCTCAATGGTCAGCTCAACCTTGGGCTGCGTGTTGTCCCCACGGCCCGCGCCAAGGGCAACGAGGTAGGAGATTTCCATGAAGGTATGAACCTGCTTGCTATCCACTTCGCGGATGAAATCACCCGGCTGCACTCCGGCGGCAAACGCGGGGCCGGGAACTTCCCGGTGATCTGGCAGCTCTAATGTAGGATGCACATAGCCGATTTGTGTTGTCAGTTCTTCCTCCGAAACTGGCTGGCCCAAGGTCCAGAGGCCGCAGGCGAGGACGAAGGCAAAGATCACGTTGCACACGACTCCGGCCACAAGAATCAGCATTTTGCTGAGGTAATCGAGCGGGAGGAGCGTCTTGGCTTCGGCAGAACTTTCACCCTCAAGGCCGCTCATGTCGGCAAGCTGGGGCAGCAGCACATAGCCACCGAGCGGGATCCACGCGAGGCGGTATTCAACGCCGTCTTTGCCTCGCCACGACCAAATGGCCGGCCCGAAGCCGACGGAAAAACGCTCCACACGCGCACCGCGCCAGCGGGCGACGAGGAAGTGACCGAGCTCATGGACGAAGATCGAGCCACCAAAAAAAAGCGCGATCAGGAAAATTGCCCAGACATTCGAGAAAATTGATTGGAGAAAGTCCACGTTGAGTTGTGAAGGAAGAAAGCGGATGAGGCGGTCAGAGCTGGGCGGAGGCTTGGCGGCGGGCCTCGGCGTCGGCGGCGAGGACCGCCGGGAGGTCGGTTGGCGCAGAAGGCTGCACGGCCTCCAGCGTTTTTTCAACCACGGACGCAATGCCGAGGAATGGCAGGCGCCCGGCGAGGAAGGCGGCGACGGCGATCTCATTGGCGGCGTTGAAGACCGCCGGGGCCGCGCCGCCTGCGAGCATTGCCGCACGCGCGAGCCGTAGGAGGGGAAAACGCGTCTCGTCCACGGGGCGAAACTCGAGCGATTGCAGCCGCGTGAGGTCGAGCGGCGCGTCCGTGCCGGGCGCGCGTGTGGGGTGCAGCAAGGCGTGCTGGATGGGAAACGTCATCGAAGGAGGGCAGAGTTGCGCGAGCACCGAGCCGTCGGTGAACTCAACGAGGGCGTGAACAATGCTCTGCGGGTGCAGCACGGCGTGGCATTGTTCGGGGCGCAGGCCGAAGAGCCAGCTCGCCTCGATGAGTTCGAGGCCCTTGTTGGCGAGCGTGGCAGAGTCCACCGTGACTTTCGGGCCCATCGCCCAGTTGGGGTGCTTGAGCGCGTCGGCGGGCGTGGCGTGGGCGAGCCGGTCGGCGGGCCAGTCACGGAACGCGCCGCCGCTGGCAGTCAGGGTGACCCGGCGCACATCGGCGGTGGCGTGCCCGGCGAGGCATTGGAAAACGGCGTTGTGCTCGCTGTCCACAGGCAGGATTTTCGCGCCGCTGGCACGGGCAGCGGCCATGACGAACTGGCCGGCGAGGACGAGGATTTCCTTCGAGGCCAGCGCAAGGTTCTTGCCGGCTGCGAGCGCGGCGAGTGCGGGAGCCAGGCCGGCGGTGCCAACGATCGCGACGAGCACAATGTCGGCCCCAGGCAGCGCGGCGAGGGCGGTGAGGCCATCCGCGCCGGTCTGGAGCTGTACCCAGGCGGGTGGGCGGACGGTGGCGGCGGCCGATGGATCCGCGAGCGCGGCGTGGCAGACGCCGAACTCACTGCAGATTTGGAAAAGTTTTTCTGCGTTGCGATGCGCGGCGACCCCGACTAGCTCCAGCTTGTCGGGGTGGGCGCGCAGCACGCGAAGCGTATTTTCGCCGATGGAGCCGGTTGCGCCGAGGAGGACGACGCGTTTTTTGGCAGGGTGGCTGGTCACGATCAGAGCAGGCTGAACAGCAGGTAGCCGGTGGGCGCGGCCAGAATCAGACTGTCCGACAGGTCAAATACACCGCCGATGCCGGGGATGGTTGCGCCGGAGTCTTTCGCGCCCGCCCGGCGCTTGATGATGGACTCGACGAGGTCGGACACGATGGTCAGCCCGGCGACGGGAAGCGAGATGAGCGCGGCCATCGCGGGCGTGAACGCGGTCGGCAGCTTATGGATGTAGGTGTTGCCCGGGAGGCCATGGGCGATGACCGCGCCGAGCAGTGCGGAAAAAGCTACACCGCCCACCGCACCCTCCCAAGTCTTTTTCGGGCTGATGTTCGGAGCCATGTGGTGTCGGCCAAAAAATTTGCCGGCGAGCAGCGCGCCCATGTCGCAGCCTTTCGATACGGCGATCAGCCAGATCGCGAGCACCAGGCCTGTCCCCTCATTGGGCGTGTCAATCAGGATGATTCTCACTAGGAACTGCAGCATGAACGGCACATAGACGAGGCCGAAGAGCGTCCATGCGAGTGTCTCGACCCGATTGTGCGGCTCGCGTGCGGCCAGGATCCGCAGCGCAAACACGACGACCGCGAGTGCGAGCAAATTTTGCGGTGAAGCCGAGATAAACAGGTGGAGATTGGCGTGCGGAAAATAGAGCGGTAGCGCGGGCGCAAAGGCGACCAGCGCACCGAGCGTCAGGCCGGTCCGGCTGAACGGCGCGAGGCCCATGCGCCGGAGCATCTGGTAAAACTCGTGCTGCGTGAGCACACTCACCACGGTCACGAGCCACACACCGCCGGTCGCGCCAAGTAGCTTGATGCAGCCAAGCACCAGGGTCCAGAGGAGAATCGTGCTGAGGGTCCGTTTGAGCATGAGGGGCCTTTCAGCGGCCGGCGGCGTGGGAGGGCTGGTTTTTGACCGGCCGGTTGGCCAGTCGAAGACTGATCCTGCCGGGCGTAGTGTGTGGCGCGGTCATGGGGTTCGCACTCCGACCGGGTGTCTGACTTGCTCGCTCGTCAGCCCGAAGCGACGCTCACGTCGGGCGTATTCGGTCAGCGCGGCGGCGAGGTCGGCCTTGGTGAAGTCGGGCCAGAGCACGGGCGTGAAAACAAACTCTGCGTAGGCGGCCTGCAACAGAAGAAAGTTGCTCACACGCGTCTCGCCCGACGTGCGGATAACGAGGTCGGGGTCGGGCAGGCAGGTGGTTGAGAGGTAGCGGCTGAATGTCGCCCATGAACGATCGTTGGGTTTTTCCTTTCCGGCGGCGAGGGCGGCGGCGTAGGCTTGGGCTGCGTCCACAGTTTCGGTGCGTGAGCCGTAGTTCAACGCGAGCACGAGGGTGTAACCGGTGAAATCTTTTGTTTCCTCGATGGTCGCGTGCAGACGTTTTTGCACGCCGGCGGGCAGCTCGTTGGTGCGGCCGATGGTGCGAAGCCTCACGCCGTCGCGCACGAAGGTGGCCAGCTCCTTTTTCAAATAAAGTTCCAGTAGGCCCATGAGTGCGCCGACTTCGGTCTTCGGGCGCTGCCAGTTTTCGACCGAAAAGGCGTAGAGCGTGAGTATCTTCACCCCAAGGTCACGCGCCGCGTAAGTCGCGGTACGTACAGCCTCAACCCCCCGGCGATGCCCTGCGACACGTGGCAGCCCGCGCTGCTTAGCCCAACGTCCATTGCCATCCATGATGATGGCGACGTGGGCGGGGATGTCTGGCTGGGGCGGGACGGGCATTCAGGAGAAAAAGGAGCGCAAAGGACGATACGGGCGAGTTAGGTGGAATTGCACCGCGAAATGGATAATTGTCACAGTGTGGCGGGTGCGTTCCCTCCTCGGCGGATCAAAGGCCAATTCCGCAGATGGTGGACCTTACAGGACTCGAACCTGTGACCTTTTCCATGTCAAGGAAACGCTCTAACCAACTGAGCTAAAGGTCCGAAAAATCTGCGGATAGCGAGTAACGCCAGCGCAGCGGTGCGGTGCAAGGAAAAATCTCGGGCTGGCATCACGGCGGGTCGCGTAGTTTTTTGATTCGGCGGCCGAAAATTACGCTGATGATGGCAAAAGGTGACGAGGCCGACGATAAAATCACCCCGGCGGCCAAGGCTGGTTCCCGTGAGCGGCAACCAGAACGGCGCGCCCAGGGAGGGAACGAGCGTGCAGGCCCAAACCAAAATCAATCGCTGGCGGGAGTTAGTTTTGTCATCAGCTACCGCCACGGGATCCAACTGCCCGGACTCAATCGCATCCGTTTTTCCGCCTTCAGTTTTTTGATGTAAAGAAACATGAGGTAAAGCAGGAGAAACCAAACGGGGAATAGCACCAGCCACAGCACGAGGACAGAAATGCCAAGCGGCTTTTGGAAAATAACAAGCGGCGAGCAAACCGAAGCTCCACCCACGGCAAAATTAAGTTTTGTGCGGGTTGTCATGGCTACTGGCCAATCGTCACGGGTGACTTAAAAAACGCCCGCGCCGTTTCTCGGTCG
>CAIQBC010000005.1 GCA_903869955.1 uncultured Opitutia bacterium | reverse complement strand
GTGGTGGTGCGGCTGGTGGTGGTGCGGCTGGTGGCCGTGGCGGTGGCGCGGCTGGCGGCGGTGGCGCAGCCGGTGGCGGTGGTGGCCGCGGCGGCGGTTGAGCCTGTACGCCAGTTTTTTTCAACGCGCGCCGCAAAACGGCGCGCGTTTGTTGTCTCCCCACCCGCCTCCACGTCGGCGGCGTTCCCGCCAGAACCCGCCCGTGAATTTACCTCTGAAAAATGCTTTGCAAACGCCGCGCGCCGCTCTAGACCCGTGAGCGCTATGGCAAAACGCAAACCCAACGCAGCATTCATGAAACCGGTTCAGCCTGACGCCGTCCTCTCGGTTGTCGTCGGCTCGAAACCTCTCCCGCGCACGGAGCTTACCAAAAAACTCTGGGACTACATCAAAAAGAATGGTCTCCAGGACAAGAAAAAGAAAACCGACATCAACGCCGATGCCGCCCTCAAGGCGGTCTTCGGTGGCAAGGCCAAGGTCAGCATGTTCGAGATGACAAAACTCGTCTCGGGCCACGTCAAGAAGACCTGATCCGGGCTTTCTCGAGGTAAGTTTTCCCACCGCCGCCGGCCCTCGGGCCGGCGGCGGTTTTTTTACGACGGCCCGCGATTCCCGAGACGGAGCGCAGGCCCCCCAACGCGCTGAAATCCCTTCGGGATTGCGCGCGACGGCCCGCGGGCTTTGCCTCGGCACCGCGCCATGCTCTCGTCGCTCCAACGCCGCCCCGTGCTCCTTGCCCTCGGCGGGTTTATCCTCCTCGCCGGCGTGGCGGCCGGCGCATGGAACTATGGGCGCGTCCGCGACGCGATGCTCACCGACCTGGTGGCCGATGCGAAACGCTGCGCCATCGCCTTCGACCCCGCCGAGCTGCGCTCCCTTGCCGGCGCAAAAACCGACGCCGCCGCTCCCGCCTATGCAGCCGTAAAGTCGCGCCTCATGCGGCTGCACGATGTCCATCCACGGGTGCATTACGTTTATCTTTTCCGTTTTCTGCCCGGCGAAAAACGGGTGGTGTTTCTCGCCGACTCCACGCCGCCCGGCGCGAAAGACGAGTCGCTGCCCGGCGACGCCTACGAAAATTTTAACAAGCCGGACAAGGCTCCCGGCCTCCGCGCCATCATCGCCAACCACCAGCCCGCCACCGAGGGACCCGAAGCCGACGAGTTCGGCGAGTGGGTCACCGGCTACGCGCCCGTGGGTCCGCCGACCGCCGCCGCGTCCATGGACATCCTCGGTCTCGACATTGACGCCGCCGGCTGGCGCCGCGACCTCTGGCTCGCCGCGCTCACCGCGGCCGGTTACGTCTGGACGCTGCTCGGCGTGCCGCTCGCCGCCCTCAGCGGCGCACGCCGCCAGCATGCCCAGCGTGAAGCCCTCCGCAATCTCTCCGAGGCCGTCGAGCAGAGCCAGTCCGCCGTGCTCATCGTGGACCTCGACAGCCTCATCGAATATGCCAACGCCGGCCTCTGCCGCCAGCTCGGCTACTCCCGCCGCGAGCTGATCGGCCGCCCATGGCGCGAATTCCAAGTGCCCGAGACCCCGCCCGCGCTGCTCGCCGAGATGGTCGCCACCGTACGCGCAGGCCAGACGTGGACCGGCGAATGGTTTAACCGCCGCAAAACCGGCGAAACTTATCCTGTGCGCGGTGTCATCACCCCGGTGAAGGAGCGCTCCGGCCGCCTGGCCTGCTTCGTCGCCGTCTTCGACGACATGACCGCCGCCAAGCGCACCGAGGCCGAGCTGCGGGAGGCCCTCGACCGCGCCGAGTCTGGCGACCAGGCCAAGGGCCGTTTCCTCGCCACCATGAGCCACGAGCTGCACACGCCGCTCAACGGCGTCGTCGGCTTCACCAGCCTCCTCTCCGACACCGCACTCACGCCGGAGCAACGCGAGTGCGTGGACACCATCCGTCTCAGCGCCGACGCCCTCCTCCAGCTCACCGGTGACGTGCTTGACTACTCCCGCATCGAGGCCGGCCGGGTAAAGCTCGAGCCCGTGCCCTGCGACCCCCGCGACCTGGTCGAGGAAACGCTCGACCTCCTCGCCACGCAGGCGGCGGACAAAAACCTTGTCCTGCTCCACCACACCGCGCCCGATGTGCCCGCCCAAGCTTGCTTCGATGCCGGTCGCGCCCGCCAGGCACTCGTCAACCTCGTCGGCAATGCCCTCAAGTTCACCGCCCGCGGCGAGATCGAGGTCACACTCGCCGTCCACCCGCCTGCGGCTGCGCCCGTGGGACGGGAGACTGGAGGCCAAGGCCCGGGGGCCACTAATTCCCTTGCAGCGGCTCCGCCTTCCTCTGCCCGCCCAGCTCCGACCTCCGGCCTCCCTGCTCCCGCACGTTGTGTGCTCGAGTTCGTCGTGCGCGACACCGGCCCCGGCATCGCCCCCGAGGAGCAGGCCAAGCTTTTCCAGCCGTTTAGCCAGCTCGACAACGGCCTCCGGCGCCGCCATGGCGGCGTGGGTCTCGGCCTCGCCATCAGCCGCCACCTGGCCCGCCTCCTCGGCGGCGACATCACCGTCGAGAGCGTGCCCGGCACCGGGGCGACTTTCCGCCTCACCGTCGCCGCGGAGGTCGGGCAACCTGCGCCCGCGCCCAGCACCCCGCTCGCCGGTCGCCGCGTTGCCCTCGTATGCACCCACGCCGGCCTGTGCGCCGAGCTGTCCGCCACCCTGGCTGCGCTCGGCGCGACCACGGTGCCGTGCGAGCTCGACGCTGTCGCCGCCATGCGGGCCGACGCCGTCATCGCCGACTGTTGCCCCGGCGTCCTCGCTCTTGCCCGCGAGGGCCGGCCGCCCGCCGCTGGCTGGCCGGCGGAGCGGGCCATCGGCCTCGTCCACGGCACCCACACCGCCGCCGACCGGCAGGCCCTGCGCGTATTTTTCTCCCGCCTGCTTGGAAAGCCCCTGCACCACTCGCTGCTTGCCAGCCTCTTCGATCCCACGTCGCGCCCGCCGGTCACCGCCCTCTCGCGCCCAAGTCTCGGCCTGCGCCTGCTCCTCGTGGACGACAACCCCGTCAATCTCCGCCTGCTCCAGAGCCTGGTCGCAAACCTCGGCTGCGAATCCGCCACCGCCGGCGGCGGCGCGGCCGCGCTCGCCGCGCTGAGCGACGGCGGAAAGAAATTTGACGCGGTGCTGCTCGACATCCACATGCCAGACATGGACGGCCTTGAGGTCGTGCGCCGCGTCCGCGCCGGTGAGGCGGGGGCGGCGATGCGCGACCTTTGGACCGTCATGGTCACCGCCGATCAGCGTCCCGAAATGCACGCCCACGCCCTCGCACTCGGCGCGAGCGACTACCTGCTGAAACCTGTGACCATCGAGCGCGTTCTCACCGCCCTCCGCCGCACGCCGGCCAAAACCTGAGCCCCGTGCAACTCGAACTCCACCAGCTCACCAAGGCCTATGGCCGGGCCCGCGCACTCGACGGGGTGTCGCTGACGCTGCCGCCCGGCCGGATCGTCGCCGTCATCGGCCTCAACGGCGCGGGCAAGACCACCTTGCTGCGCTGCCTCGCCGGCATTGTCGCGCCCACCCGTGGTGAGATGCGGTTTGACGGCGAGGTGTTCCGGCGCAGCCGGCTTGACCTGCGCCGCCGGCTCATGTTTCTGCCCGACTTTCCCGTGCTCTACGCGCACCTGAGCACGCTCCAGCACCTCGCGCTCATGCTCCGCATCTACGAGCGCGACACGGCCGGCGTGGACGAGGCCATCCTCGCCGCGCTCGGCGAGCTCGACCTGCTGCCGCTCGCGGAGGCCCCGCTCGGCACGCTCAGCCGCGGCCAGGCCTACAAGGCCGCCTTCGCTGCGCTGCTTGCCGTGCGCCCCGAACTGTGGCTGCTCGACGAGCCGTTCGCCTCGGGCCTCGATCCGCAGGGCCTCGCCGTGCTCAAGCAGCACGCCCGCGCGGCGGCCGCCGCCGGGGCCACGGTCATCTACTCGACGCAGATTCTCGAAATCGCGGAAAAATTCTCCGATCTGCTCTGCGTCATTGACCGGGGCAAACTCGCCGCGACCTACACGCGCGAGGAGCTCGCTGCGCTCCCTCCCACCGGGCCGGACAGCCTGGAAATGCGCCTGCGCCAGTTCCGCGAACCCTCGCCATGATCGCGCCGGACCCCAAGCTCGTCCGCCGCCTGCGCGGCAAGGTTCGCATCGCCGTAAAAGCCAGCGCCCTGCTCCGTCGCGACAACCAGCACGCCGTGGCGGCCCGGCGCGCCCAAGGTCAGGCGCGCTTTGTCGGAAGATGGCTGAATGTTTTGGCCCGCGCAGGCGTGACGGGAGGCATCGTGGGAGCCACCTTGGGCGGCTTTGACCCGGCGGCTGGCAGCGCGCTGCTCCTGCTGTGGACGGCCTGCATCACCCTGCTCAATGCGGGGAAAATCAACGAACTCTTCTCCTCGGTGCGCGCGCTGGGAGTTTTCTATTGCCTGCCAGCCGGCAACGCCGAGGTGTTCCAGCATCAGGCATCCGTGTTGCTGCGCTCCTCGCTCTGGCTCGGCGGGGACTGGCTGGCCTTCGGACTCGCGCTGGCGGCGCCGGGCGGTAAAGCGGCCTGGCTGGTTGCGCCAGCGTTTGCAGTCGCACAGTGGACCGTGTCGCTGGGCCTGGCGGGACTCCTCACGCGCTGGCGGCGCGTCCGGCAATGGGGGAGCGTCGTGGTTTTTGGAACCGGGCTGGTCGTTTGGGTGCTGATCCTGACGACCCGGGGGTCGGAGAATTTTCTGCAGCTGTGGCACAAGCTTGAACCGGTGCGGCAAGCATTCCGCCAGCTCACCCCCGCTGGCTGGCTCGCCACGGCGCAAGCCAACGTGCTCGCGGGAAACCTGTCCGGCTGGCTGGTCGCGCTCGCCGTGGGCGGCGGCGGGGCCGCGTTGCTGTGGGTGGGCGCGCGCAAGCTGCGCGCGGATTTTTCTCTCGAACGGATTTTCGGCTACGGCCAGCACAACGAGACCGACCCGCTGCGCTGGATCGGGGCCGAGGAGGATCCTGACGCGCCAGCCGAGGAGCCGCTTTTGCCGGTCGAACCATTGCGGCCGGTGGACTTGCCCGCATTGCGGGAGAAGTTGCGCGACCTATTGGACGCGCCGCCGGGACTGGCGTTGTTCCGGCGCGGCTGGTTGGAAAGCGTCGCCACGCGCGCGTTGCCGGAGCGCCAGCGCATGCTCGTGGACTTTCTCCAGCCCGGCGGCCTGCGCTCGGTCGGGGGCTGGAAGACGGCGCTCGTGCTGATGGCCATCGCGCAGGCGGCGCGGCGCGCGGGCCTTGATCCGGCCAACGCCGCCATGCTCACCGCGTTCGCGCTGGGCTGCTTTTTGCTGCCGACCTTTGGCGGATACTGGACGGGGCTGGCGAATCGGGTGGCGCCCCAGGGCAGCATCGGTTTCAGCGCGTTCTTTCCCGTCGGGCTTGGCGAAGTCGCCCGCGTGCTGCTAACGGTCAACGCCGTGCGCGCCGTCGCCGCGCTGCCGCTGCTCGTGCTGGCGATGCGCTTCGGCTTCACCGCGACGCCGCTGCCGTGGGCCGAGGCGCTGGGCTTCGCGCTGCGGACAGTGGTGATCGTGCTGGCCTTGCAGCCGGTGTGGGCCGTGGTCGCATTTTCCAAATGCAGCAACGACTCCTCCGCGCCCGGCTGGTTGGCGAAACTGCTGTTGCTGGCGCTCGTCATCGGCATCCTGACGCTGCCCGTTTTTGGGGTGGCGATGTTTTTTGTCCAGAGCGGCGGCAAGGCGCTCGTTTGCGCGGCGGCGCTGCTGGGGTTCAGCCATGGGCTGCTCGCGCTCTACGGCTGGGCGTGGGGGCGGAATTTTTTCGACCTCGTCGCCCGCCCTTCGCTGCGCTGAGGCCGCCGGTGGGCGGGGCGGCCGGCTCACGTCCCGCGCCGGTTGCCGTAGAGCTCAATGTGCAGGCGGGGCGCATAGCGGTAGCCCCGCGCCTTGCACAGCTCGCCCAGCCACGCGGCACGCTCGCGGATTTTTTCCGCGGTCACGCCCTCGGGCATCAGCAGAATTTTTTCGCGCGGCAGATCGCGGCCGAGCTTCGCCAGCATCGCCTCCAGCTCGTCCACGTCCTCGGGGCGCGCGATGACGAACTTGAGCTGGCAGTCATAGTGGTCGAGCCAGGCGCGCACCACGGCGGGCTGCCAGCGCGTGGCCTCGTGTTTTTTTCGCCAGGCGGCATGCTGGATCGGATCGGGCGCAGCATTGAGCAATTTGGGCGAGAGCGAGGCGAGGTCGCACCCGATGCCGCCGGGCATGACGGTCGCGGCGGTCTCGATGGTGATGTGGCGGCCGATTTCTTTCAGCGCGGCGGCCAGCGCGTGGATGTCTTTGGCCACCATGGGCTCGCCGCCGGTGAGCACGACATGACGGGCCGGATGCCGCCGCACTTCGGCAACGATGTCGGCGACGGGGCGCGGCTGGCCCTCGGGATTCCAGGAGGCGTAAGGCGTGTCGCACCACGCGCAGCGGAGATTGCAGCCGCTGGCGCGCACGAACACCGAAGGCACGCCGGCCAGGGTGCCTTCACCTTGCAAGGAATAAAATATTTCGGAAACCAGCATCGGGCAGACCACAGGTTACACGGCCGGGCGGGGGGGGAGGCCATTCTTATCCGGGTTGATCCGGGGTTGGATTTTCCCGGGCCTGGGCGGCAGCGGAGCATGGCTCGCATATGCCGTCGGGTCGCGCAGCCCCGCCAAGATGAATGCCTCGCGGCGTTCGACGCAGGTGCCGCACGTGCCGCAATGGATCTCCTGGCCCTTGTAGCATGACCACGTGCGCGCGAAGTCCACGCCGAGCCGTGCGCCCTCGCCGGCAATCTGGGCCTTGGTCAGCGCGATGAACGGCCGCAGCAGCGCAATGCCGGCGTAGGTGCCGAGCCGCATCGCGTCCCCCATCGCGCGCATGAACTCTTCGCGGCAGTCGGGATAGATCGCGTGGTCGCCGCCGTGGGCCGCGATGACGAGGCCCGCCGCGCCCGTGCTCTCGGCGAGGCCGCACGCGATCGCAAGCATGATGGCGTTGCGAAACGGCACGACGGTGCGCCGCATGGTCGCGTCCTCGTAGTGGCCGTCGGGAATCGGACCGCCGGCCTTCAACAGGTCCGAGGCAAACAGCGACTCGACGAAGCCGAGCCGCACCACCTCATGCCGCACGCCGAGCCGCGCCGCGTGCGCGGCGGCGAAGGGCAGCTCGCGCGCGTGGTGCTTCGCGCCATAGTCGAAGCTCACCGCCACGAGGACGTCGTGCGCCGCCCGCGCCCAGTGGAGCGCGGTCACGGAATCCATCCCGCCGGAGCAGAGCACGACGACTTGCATGGCAACGACGATGGGGCCGGTTGGGCGCAAGGCAAAATTGTTTTGCCCGCCGCCCACCGCACGTGCGACCCTGCGCCATGCCGGTTTCGCATCACGCATGATCTCCCGTTTTCTCCCCGCGCCTGTCCGCCGCCTGTTCGGCGTGGCCCCCCCCGCGCCCCCGCCGGCCCTCCCGCCGGCATTAAGCCAGACCGGCGCGGTCCGCGCTCCCGGCCCCACCCCGGCCGCGCAGCTGCCCGGCCACCGGCTGATTGACCGGCCCGGCCAGCTCGCCCCGCTCCTCACGGCGCTCGCGCCGATGGAAGATGCGTTCCTCGACACCGAGGCCGACAACATGAACTGCTACCGCACGCGCCTCTGCCTGCTGCAGTTTCTCGCGGGCGGCGAGGTCTTCCTCGTGGACGCGCTGGCGCCCGGCCTCGACCTGCGCCCGCTCTGGGAAATCCTGGCGAAGAAAAACCTCGTCATGCACGGCAGCGACTTCGACCTGCGCCTGCTGCACGACCTGTGCGGTTTCCGTGCGCGGAGCCTGTTCGACACGATGCTCGCGGCGCAGCTCCTCAACCGCCCACGCACCGGCCTCGCCGCGCTGCTGGAGGAGCATTTCGGCGTCACGCTCGACAAGGCCAGCCAGCGCGCCAACTGGTCGCGCCGGCCGCTCACGCCACGCCTGCTCAATTACGCCGCGCTCGACGTGTGGCACCTGCGGGCGCTCCGCGATCTGCTCACGGACGAGCTGCGGGCGCTTGGCCGCCTCGACTGGCTCGACCAGCAGTGCCGCCGCCAGATCGAGGCGGGGCTCGTGGGTTTTCCGGGCAATGACGAACACTCGTGGCGGGTCGGCCGCAGCGAGCGGTTGCGCGGGGCGGGGCTCTGCGTGCTCCACGCCACATGGCATTGGCGCGAGGACTGGGCGCGCAAGCTCGACACCCCGCCCTTCAAGGTTTGCCACCAAGACCGGCTGCTTGAACTCGCGTTTGCCGCAGAGGCCGGCGAGCCCGCCTCCGCCATCCTCGACCGCGTCAATTTCGGCAAACGCCATCACCGCCTCGCGCCCACCCTCGCCACCACGCTCCGTGCCGCGCTCTCCGCCGACCCGCAGGCGCTCCCGTGCCGCCCGCGCGTCGCCCGTCGCTCGCTGACCACGGCCGAAATCGCCCGCCAAGACGCGCTCAAGGCCGGCCGTGACCGCGTCGCCGCCCGGCTCGGGCTTGAATCCACGCTCATTGCCACCCGCGCCCAGCTCGCCGAGCTGGCCCACAGCCCCGGCAAGCTCGACGAAATATGCCTGCCTTGGCAGGCGGCCCTCCTGCGCGACGACCCTGCCCTCCGGCCGGTCTGAAAATTTTTTGAAAAAATCGCAACCGGGGCTTGCCAAGCGCCGCACCGTCAGCCTACCTTGCCCACCCTCCCCTATGAAAAACCTCCGTTTCTTCTCCCTCTCCCTCTGTGCGGCCGCGCTGCTTGTCGGTGGCTGTGCGACGGAGACCACCCGTTCCGGCAAGAACACCTACATTTTGGGCGGCCTTGTGACCTTGCGCAAAGGTGATTTCATCGCCGCTGCCCCCAGCGGCGACCAAGTGGATACGACCAAATGGTTTGGCAACGGCAACCCTTCCGGCTCCAGCGTCTCCTTCTTCTACGACGCGGTGAAATACACCAACTACTGAGCACGCCTTCGTGCGGTGCGCCAGGCCGCGCCGCTCTCCTGTTTTCTCGACCCCGCCCGGCCTGTGCCGCGCGGGGTTTTCCTTTGCCCCGCCCGCGCTACACCGCGAGCCTAACCGCTGCTTGCCCCCCGCCGACGCCAACATCTCCCGCCACCTCGCGCTCATGGCCGCGCGCCAGCCGCACGCACCCGCGCTCAAGATCCCGCATGGCCGCACGCGCGCCGGCGACATTGACTACCTCGCGCTCACCTTCGCCGAACTCGCCGCCGAGGCCGCCGCGTGGCGCGAACGCCTCGCCGCACGCGGCGTGCGCCCCGGCGATCGCGCGCTCGTGATGGTGCGCCCCGGCCTGCCACTCATCGCCTCGGCCTTCGCGCTGTTCCAGCTCGGTGCGGTGCCGGTCATCATTGATCCGGGCATGGGCCTGAAAAACTTCCTCGCCTGCGTCGCCCGCTCGCGCCCCCGCGCGCTCGTCGGCATCCCACTGGCGCAAATTCTCAGCCATCTTTTTCGGCCTTCGTTTCGCACCGTCGCCGTCCGCGTCCCCGTCAGCGGCTCCCTCACCGCAAGACTGACAAATCCAAATTCCAAAATCCAAAATCCAAATCCCGCTCCGGTGCCGTCTGCGGCAACGGATCTGGCGGCCGTCCTCTTCACCTCCGGCTCCACCGGCGCGCCCAAAGGGGTGTGTTACGAACACGGCATGTTCGACGCCCAAGTCCGCCTCATCCGCGACACCTATGCCATCACCCCCGGCGAGGTGGACCTCCCGCTCCTCCCCATCTTCGCGCTCTTCAACCCCGCGCTCGGCATGACCACCATCGTGCCGGAGCTCGACCCGCGTCGTCCCGCCGACCTCGACCCCGCCAAGATCGTGCAAGCCATCCGCCAGGAAAACGTCACCAACTCCTTCGGCTCGCCCACGCTCTGGAAAAAAATCGGCGACCACTGCCTCACCCAACGCATCACCCTTCCCACACTCCGCCGCGTCCTCTGCGCCGGCGCGCCCGTCCCCGCCGCCCTCTGGCAAAATTCCTCCTCGTTTCTGCCCAACGGGAAACTCCACAGCCCCTACGGCGCGACCGAGGCGCTCCCCGTCGCCTCCGTCTCCGCCGACGAGGTTGATCCCGCCTCTGTCCGCGGTGCGTGCGTCGGCCGCCCCGTCGCCGAAATCTCCGTCAAAATCATCGCCCTCACCGACGAGCCTATCGCCAGCATCACCGACACCCGCGAGCTCCCTCCCGGCGAAATCGGCGAGATCATCGTCGCCGGCCCCGTCGTCACCAAAACCTACGACGCCCTCCCCGCCGCCACCGCCCTCGCCAAAATTTCCGCCTCCCCGCTCCCGGCCGAGTCTGAAATCCAAAATCAAAAATCCAAAATCCAAAATAGTTCATCCTCTCCCTGGCACAGAATGGGCGACTGCGGCTACCTTGATGCGGCCGGCCGCCTCTGGTTCTGCGGCCGCAAGGCCGAGCGCGTCGAGACCCCGCACGGCACATTCCACACCGAGCCCTGCGAGCAAGTTTTCCGCACCCACCCCCGCGCCGCCCGCTGCGCCCTCGTCGGCCTCGGCGAACGCCCCGCCCAGCGCCCCGCGCTCATCGTCGAGGCCGCGCCCGCCGACTCCCGCGCCTGCCGCGCCCTTGCCCGCGAGCTGCGCTCGCTGGCCCTCGCGCACCCGCACACCGCGTCCATCGGCACGTTTTACTTTCACCCGAAATTTCCCGTGGATGTCCGCCACAACGCCAAAATCCACCGCCTCGCCCTCGCCCGCTGGGCCGCCACCGCCAAAGGCTTCGCCTCAGATCCCAAGCGGTAGTTTCTCCCGCGCGGTCGTGAACAACGCCTTTGCGGCGGCCTCGTTGTTCGGGAATAAAGAGGTATCCACGGAGGTAAGCTCCTTGCGGTTGAACTCAGCATAAAAAATGGTGTAGTCGTCTCGCCAACACAACTGGGAAACTTCTAAGTAGTTCAGTCCATTCACATACATGATGCGCTGATTGTGATTCATGTCGGCGCTGAATGCCTGTTGGCTGCTATCATATTGTTTCTTTAAACCGAGCGACTTCACCCAATCGGCAGCAATGGTGTCGAAAATTTCGATAAAAGATGGCAACTGAGCAGCGTGGGCGCGGGTCTTCATGTCAGCCAATTTGAGGGAGGTCATCTGACGTTCAACCAAGAATCCATTTTGGTGCGGAACAGTCAGGCCAGACCTACCCGCAGCCGCCTGCATCAGATGAAGTTGCTCACCACGTTTGCTTGCCCCGACGGCATTCGTGTCCATCCGTGTCCATTTGTGGTTAAACCCTCCGCCTCCCCCGTCCTCGTCACCGGCGGCACCGGCTTCCTCGGCCGCCGCCTCGTGGAGCGCCTGCTCGCCACCGGCCGTCCCGTCGCCGTGCTCGCGCGCACGCCCGCGCCCGACCTCGAGCAACGCGGCGTCCGTTTCATCCGCGCCGCGCTCGACGACGCCGACGCCGTCCGCGCCGCGTGCGCCGGGGCGGAGACCGTTTTCCACGTCGCCGCCAAGGTCGGCGTGTGGAGCCGCGCCGACGATTTTTACCGCGCCAACGTCCTCGGCACCGAGGCCGTGATTGACGGCTGCCGCACACATGGCGTGCGCCGCCTTGTCTTCACCAGCACGCCCAGCGTCGTCTACAACGGCCGTTCGCTTGCCAACGCCGACGAGTCGCTCCCCCTCACCACCGCCTGCCCCAGCGCCTACCCGCTCACGAAGGCCGCCGCGGAGCGCCTCGTGCTCGCCGCCAACTCGCCCTCGCTCCGCACCATCGCGCTCCGCCCGCACCTCGTCTGGGGAATCGGCGACCCGCACCTCGTGCCGCGCATCCTCGCCCGCGCGCGCGCCGGCCGCCTCCGCATCGTCGGCGACGGGAAAAACCGCGTGGACATGGTCCACGTCGAAAATGCCGTGGACGCGCATCTGCTGGCCGAGCAGGCCCTCGTCTGCGAAACCGAGGCGGCCTCGGGCAACGGCCAACACCCAACATCCAACCTTCAACGTTCAGCCACCCCCGCGCCGGCGCAAAACGAGCCCGCCAATTTGAACGTTGAACGTTCCGCCCCGCGTGCCGTCGCGGGACGGCCGTTCTTCATCACCAACGGCGAGCCCATCGTGCTCTGGGACTGGATCAACGAACTGCTCCGTGCGCTCGGCGAGCCACCGGTCACCAAAAAAATTCCGCTCGCCGCCGCGTCCGCCCTTGGGCTGGTGTGCGAGGCCGCATGGCGCGCGCTCTCCCTGCGCGGCGAGCCGCCGATGACGCGCTTTGTGGCCGCCGAGCTGGCGAAAGACCACTGGTTTTCCCTCGCCGCCGCCCGCCGCGACCTCGGCTATGTCCCGCGCATCACGATGGCCGAAGGCACCGCCGAGCTGGTCGCGTCTCTGAAAAGGTAGGGCGGGGCCGCTGGCCCCGCCGCGAACAACAGACGGCGTGGCCAGC
>CAIQBC010000004.1 GCA_903869955.1 uncultured Opitutia bacterium | reverse complement strand
GAGCAGGCTGAGGTTAATGAGGGGCAACGCGAGTTGAGCGGCGACCTGTTTCAGCAAATCGGTTTTACCGGCCCGTGCGCCACCGGCGAGGATGGTGAGTTTGTGGTAGGCACCCTGCGTGGCACGAATCGTGTCAAGGAGTTGGGGGAAGCGGTAAGTTTCCATGCCTTTGGGGGAAGAAGGGGCCATGAGAGCGTTGCGAGACAGTGCCGTCAGCAACGAATTTGCCAAGGGGAAACAGGTGCGCATCAAGCGCACCTCACGGCACCCGCGCGCAACGCTCGCCGCGACGCGCAACCGTCCCCGTGCAAAGCTGGTAAATCTGCTCAACCGGCCCCTGGCTCATGGTGCGGATCAGCGCAAAGGCCCGCACCTGCGCCAGCGGAAAAACCTCCTTCACCCGCGAAACGGCCGCCAGCAGCATGGTGCCGCTCGTGATGACATCATCAACCACCAGGATCGAAGCCGGCCGCGCCAGTTCGGGCGCAACCCTCAGAGAATCGAAGTGCTCCTGCGCGGTGGGCCGCTCTCCCGCCGGGGCCGTGGCCGCCTTGCGAACCGCCTTCGTGCGCTCCAAGAGCACCCTGACCTCCGAGCCAAACCCCTGCCGCCGCAACTCGTCGCAGATCACCTTGGCCGGATAGAGGCTGTCCGCCTTGATGAGCGAGCTACGGGGCGCGGGAACCAAGACCGGCTGCCCCGCAAAAAACGCCTGCAAGTCCGTTCCCCCGATCTTTTCTCGAAGCCGTGTCACCAAGCGCGGGATCACCCGCACGCTCTGCCCGCCCGCCGTCAGGTAGCCGTCCTGCTTGACCGCGACGCAGACATTGCGGGAGAAAAGCGACGCCGGGGCGGCGTCGCGCGGCGAATAGACCGCCAGCGCGCCAAATTCAATGTCAGACAGCAAGGGCATCGTGAGGCAATTCCGCCGCCGGGAGCGCGTCCAGGAATGCCTCAACGTTGCGGTCGGAAAGCACCTCGGCCCCGTAGCCGATCATCTCCTGCGGCCAGCGCAGCCTCGAATCCTTGGCGACCGACTCCATGATGAACAGCATCCGGCCCAGCCGGAGCGTTTCCCAGCCCTGCGAGAGCGCCCCGCTAGTGTCACCGGCCTCCACGATCACAGAAGCAGCGACAATCAGCGCCATCGTCGCGTTCCGCATCGGGAAGCACTTGGGCTGCGTCGGATAACCGACGGGAAATTGCGAGAGAACCGCGTGCCCTTGGATGAGCCTCCGTTGCAACCCCTCATTTGACTTCGGATAGCTCCGGTCAAGCGGTGTGCCAATCACGCCAATTGTCCGCCCCCCCGCCGCCAGCGCCGCCAGATGCGCCGCCGTGTCAATCCCCTCGGCCAGCCCGCTCACCACGATGGCCCCATGCTGCACAAGAATCTTGGAAATCTTCTCCGCCCGCCTGATCCCCTCGGCGGAAGCCTTCCGCGAACCAACCACCGCCACCCTCGGCTGCATCCGAAACAAACCCGCGTCGCCCGCCACGAACAGCTCCTTCGGGCTGCGCTGCTGCTCAACCTCATTCAACGGCCCGAGCAATTCCTCGGGGGTGAACATCTGGATGGTTGGGCTGGTTTCCGTCATGGGTATGAGAGCTGGGCCAAACCTGGCCGTCCGTTTCCGTGATGGCAAGCCCTCCTTCCTTTGCCCCTGCCCGTTCCCGACCGACACATTTCTTGGGCTTGCAGCGGTTTCGCACTGCACTAAGCATGAAAGCGTTTGCCAACTCCTGCAACGAATGAGCACGCAGTATTCTCTTGTCGCCGGCATCGAGGCGTATTCCGATCCGAAAATCCCTGCCGTGAATCATGCGGCGGCGGACGCAAGGGAGGTTGCTGCGGCATTCAACCGAATTGGCTTTGCCGCCACAGACCAAGAACTCCTCGTGAATCAGCAGGCCACGCGCACATCGCTTGCCTACAACGTGGAGCTATTGTTGAACACGGCGCGCGATGGTGATACGGTCTTCATTTTTTTCTCCGGCCACGGATTTTCCGCCGGAGGCGAGGCCCACCTTGTTGCGCATGATTCCCGTATCACCGCCGGCTGGTCGAGGTCATCGAGTCCTGCATCCATATCACGGAAACGAAGTCCATTGACGAAGTGGAGTGCGACCTGACCGCCACGTTCGCCCCCCGCGAAAAGGCCGTGGCCGTGGCCCGGCAGATCAAGGAGCGGGTCGCCCGTCAAATCGGCCCGTGCCTGACCAGCTCCATCGGCATCGCGCCAAACTGGCTGCTCGCCAAGCTCGCCTCGGACATGGAGAAGCCCGACGGCCTCGTTGTCCTGGAAGACGCGGACATTCCGCAAAAGCTCCTCGCTCTGGACATGACGGATTTTTGCGGCATCGGCCCGCGCATGGATCACCGGCTCCGCGCGCATGGGATTGACACGGTGCAAAAACTTTACGGCGCGACGAAGGCGGAGCTGCGCGGCGTCTGGGGCGGTGTGGAAGGGGAGCGGATGCACGCGCGGCTGCGGGGCGAGAACATCCCGCTGCCGCAACGCGAGCATCAATCGGTGGGGCATTCCCATGTGCTGCCGCCCTTCCTGCGCACAGAGACGCAATCGCGGGCGGTGCTGCATCGCCTGCTGCAAAAG
>CAIQBC010000003.1 GCA_903869955.1 uncultured Opitutia bacterium | reverse complement strand
TCCCCGTCATCTCGTCCGACATGGACACCGTCACCGAGGCGCGCATGGCCATCGCCATGGCGCTCAACGGCGGCCTCGGCCTCATCCACTACAACCTTCCGGCCGCCGAGCAGGTGCGCGAAGTCGCCCGCGTCAAGCACCACATCCACGGTCTCATTCAGGATCCCATCACGGTCGCACCCGGCCAGCTCGTCGGCGATGTGCTCGCGCTCATCGAGGAGAAACGCTACGACTTTCGGACGTTTCCCGTAATCGGCGAGACCGGCAAACTTGTCGGCCTGCTCTCCGGCAGCGCCGTCCGCGAACGCTACAAGACCAAAACCGTCGCCGAGGCGATGGTACCACGCGGCCAGATCCTCACCGTCCACGAGCGTACGCTCCAACCTGACCCCATCAAGGCGGCCGACGCGTTTTTTACCGCTCATGTCGGCATCCACAAGATGCTGGTTGTGGACAACGCGGACCGCCTGCGCGGCCTCGTGACGTTCTCCGACGTGGACCGCATCACCGCCGAGTCCACCTCGCGCCGCCGCCCGGCGCGCGATGACAAATTCCGCCTCGTCGTCGGTGCCGCCCTCGCGCCTTTGCGCCACACCAACGGCCAGCTTGATCGCGATAAAATTCTCGCCCATGTCGGCGCACTCGTGGAGGAGAACATTGACTGCGTTGCGGTCTCCACCGCCCACGGCCACACCGCCGGTGTCGGCGAGATGGTGAAACTCGTCCGCGCCGCGTTTCCACAGCTCACCATCATCGCGGGCAACGTCACGACCGCCGCCGGTGTTGCGTTTCTCGCCGACTGCGGCGCGAGCGCCATCAAGGTGGGCCAGGGGCCCGGCTCCATCTGCACCACGCGGATTGTCGCGGGAGTCGGCGTGCCACAGCTCACGGCGTTGTACATCGCGAGCCGCGGCGCAGCAAAACATGGGGTAAAAATCATCGCCGACGGCGGCATCACCAAGTCCGGTGACATCGTGAAAGCCCTCACGCTCGCCGATGCCGTCATCCTCGGCGGCCTGCTCGCCGGCTGCCGCGAGGCTCCTGGCGAGATCATGGAAATCAACGGCAAGCTCTACAAACAATACCGCGGCATGGGCAGCGTCGCCGCGATGAAGGCCGGCAGCGCGGCGCGCTATGGGCAGGACAAAACCGATACCGCCCGCAAACTCACCGCCGAAGGCATCGAGGCACTCAAGGAAGTCAGCGGTTCGGCCGACGAGGTGCTCGCAACACTCGTCGGTGGCCTACAAAGCGGCATGGGCTACCTGGGCGCAAAAAATTTGGGCGAGCTGCGGACAAAGGCCCGCTACATCCGCGTGACACCGGCGGGCCAGCGCGAGGCCGCCCCGCACGACGTGGTCGAGATCAAGGCGCAGAAGACGTGAGCCTACACAGGGTCAGGGCCAGACCGCAGTCTTGGCCCAGAAAACAACATTTTTGAACAATCAGGCCTACGATCGAAAAGCCGAACGTGTTCAGACTTTCTCCACCAGCCCGGCCTTGATCGCCTTGACTGCCACCCATACGCGCTTCGTACCGCCGTTGGCGGTGCGGATGCGGATCTTTTGCAAGTTTGGTCGGAACTTGCGTTTCGTGATGCTCGTCACGTGCGTGCCGATGCCCCCGCTCTTCTTGGACTGACCCTTGCGGTTGATGATCGAGCCCTTGACGGGACGGCGACCGGTGATTGCACAGATTCTGGCCATGGTGGTTGCGAATTGGTTAAAGGTTCACAAATAAAGAGCCGCGCCTCTGCGAAGCAAGGGCAAACTTTGGACACAATTGCTTGTCCAATATGCGGGCGGAGTGCGCCGCCCCGCATTGCCCCCGGCACATGGTGGGCCACCCTCACTATCTGACCATCAACGGCCACGCACCGCCCGTCTCGCGTGCAGCACTTGAAATTTTTGCCCCATTTGCGCCGGGTGGAGCAGTTGCATCAAAGCGCGTTTGCGCGGGCTGAGCGAATCGGTTTCCGCCGCGAGCGTCCGCTCCAGCCAGCCCGCTGCGTGCCGGACGAAAAACGCCTCCTGGGATTCGAGCGCTGGCAGATCGAAACCACCCGCCAACAGTGTGGCCGCAAGCCAGTCCCAGCAGACATGACCAGTCAGGTCCTGTTCGCCCGGCCGCGCGAACAAATCGTTCGACTGCGTGTGCCGGTGGTAGGCGCGCACCGTGCCGGCAGGCGTTTCGTTCGCGAGCACGGCCAATGATTTTCCGTAGTCGCATGCCACGAACAGCCCGTGCCACGGCTGAGCCGCGATGACCGCCGCCAGCCCGGCGGCGGCGCGTGGTGCATCGAAGACGTACCCTTCGGGTGCCTCCGCCGGCAACCATTCCGCGACCACTTCACCCAGGTCTGCTTCCGACAGCACCTCGCCGCGCAAAATCACGCCCAGCTCACGCCACGCGCCGCCACGCCGCACGAATCGCCGCAGCGGCTGCGCGTCAAACAACTCATTGGAAAAAACCACACACGCGCCGGCGAGCGCCAGTGGTTCGCCGACACGCACAACTCGTGCGCCCGCGAACGGCAGCGATAAGCCTGCGAGCACGCCGGCGTCATCCTCCGCCCCGATTTCGACAAACTCATGCCGCGCAGCCTCCACCGCACCGCCGAGGAGCGTGACACACGCCGCCGCGACCAGCTCGCCAAAAAACTGACCCGACGACCCAGCCGTGTAAAAATCCGTCCCCTGTCCGCGCCCGACGCGTTGCCGTTTGCGCCGGTAGTAGCCCACCCGCTCGTCGTAGAGCACCAACGCCATGAACTCGGCAAACGTCAGGACGCCCTCCACTGCCCCGACACGGGTGCGGAAGGCCTGAACAAACTCAGCCGAGGCAGCGGCGGCGTTGGTGGTTGGGTTGGACGTTCCCATTTACAAAGCCTGCAGAGTGCCTACACTCCGCCGCCATGCTCAAACGCATTCTCAGCCTTGCCGGCGGCATCACGCTCGGCCTCGCGGTCTCCGTTGGCGCGGCACATTTCGCGGCACTCTGGGGCCTGTGGCCGAGCCGCGACCTTGACCGCTCGTCCGCCACCGTGCGTGACGTGCTGCGGCTGGTGAATGAAAACTACGTTGACCAGAAGGCCGCCGGCCTGCCCGCGCTCACAAAAGCCGCGCTCGACGGCCTTGTCGGTTCGCTTGACCCGCACTCCGCCTACATGGATGCCGCCGAATACAAGGCCCTGGAGGAGGATATGAGCAGCGAGTTTGGCGGCATCGGCGTGCAGGTCGAGCTGCGTGCGGGCCGCGTCGTGATCATCGCCCCCGTCGCCGGCACGCCCGGCGACCGGGCGGGAATCCGCCGGGGCGACGAGATCGTGAGCATTGACGGCGAGAAACTGGCCAAGCCCGCGATGCAGGACATAGTCACCCGCCTGCGCGGCAAGCCCGGCACCAAGGTGGCCCTTGGTCTCTTCCGTCCCGCCGAGAAACAGGATCTCGTCCTCACCCTCACCCGCGAGAGCATCCATGTGGACAGTGTGCGTGATGCACGCCTGCTCGCCGGCGACATCGGCTATGTGCAGCTCACCCAATTTGCCGAACACACGCCCGATGAGTTTGCCAAGGCCCTCAAGTCGCTTCAGTCGCAGGGGATGAAGGCGCTCATCATTGATCTCCGCAACAACCCTGGCGGCCTGCTCGACGCCGTCGTGGAGGTGGCCGGAAATTTTTTCAAGAAAAAGGAACTCATCGTCTATACGCAGGGCCGCAACGTGAAGGACCGCGAGGAATATCATGCCGACTCGTCCGCCACGCCGCTCACATTGCCCGTGGCCGTCCTGATCAACGCCGGCAGCGCCAGCGCCGCCGAGATCCTCGCGGGCGCGCTCAAGGACACCCACCGCGCCGTCATCGTCGGCGAACGCTCGTTCGGCAAAGGCTCAGTACAGTCCATCTATAAGCTCGGCAATAACGACGGCCTCCGCCTCACCATCGCCCGTTATTATACGCCCGGCGGCGAGGTCATCCACGGCCATGGCATCGCGCCCGACGTCGAGGTCGTCGCCACGCCGGACGAGGACCGCAGCCTCGCACTCCAGCGCAACCGCAGCGATATTACCGACCCGGCGACATTCAAGGAGCGCTTCAACGTCGAACTTGTCCCCGACCGCCAGCTCGCCGCC
>CAIQBC010000002.1 GCA_903869955.1 uncultured Opitutia bacterium | reverse complement strand
CATGCCATGGGGGGTGAACGGCACCGTGGATTTGAATAACAAATCTGCCCGGCTCAATCTCGCCGGCCTGGTCAGCAACGCCACCTTTGCCCTCGTCGCCAAGGCCCTGCCCCACAACGCCGACCAGCCGACGCTCGACCTCGGCCGGTTCGCCCAACTCGCCGCGCCGCTGACACTGCAGGCCGGTGTCACTTTCGCCGAAGGCTGGCACTTCGCCCGCGCGGAGGGCTGGTTCACCGCCGGCCCGGCAAACGCCGACGGAGTCGCGCTCGAGGCGGCGGCGGCGAATTTTGTTTTCGCCGATGGCCGGCTCGTCTGTCCTGACGCCATGCTCCGCACGCGCGACAGCATGGCCCGCGGCAGCTATGAGATGGACACGGCAACCAACGACTACCGTTTCCGGCTCACCGGGCGGCTGCGGCCGGCCAACATTGATGAGTGGCTCAGCGAGTCGTGGCCGCGGTTCTGGAATAATTTCAGCTTCCCCGTCCGCCCGCCCGAGGCGAGCGTGGATCTGCGCGGCCGTTGGGGCTCGCCGCAACTCACGACGATCCACATCGCGGCCGACGTGACCGACGCCGTCGTGCGTGGAGTCACACTGGACCGGGTGCAGGCGCGGGTTTTTCTGGCAGACAATTGGGACGATGTGCGGGAATTTGCCATCCTGCGCGGTGCGCAGACCGCGCACGGCACCTTTGCCATCACCGAAAAGCCCGAAGGAGACAAGTGGGAGCGCCTGGAGTTTGCCGCCACGAGCGACTTCGACCTTGACGTGGCAGCGAAGCTAATCGGCTCCGGCGCGGAAAAATTTGTCCAGCCGTACCGCTTTGCCACACCGCCCCATCTCACCCTCTCCGGTACGCTCGATGGCCAAACGGCCACGGACGACTGGCATCAGGAGCGCGTGGATCTCGCCGTTGATTCGGCAGGTGACTTCGCCTACGATGGTTTTCCCATGCGCGATTTTGCCGCGCAGGCGCGCATCCGTGACGATGTGGTCGAGCTGTCGGGTTTGAAATTGCACGCCGCCGCCGGCCAAGCCGCAGGCACCGCGCGCATCTGGACGGCGCCCGACGGCACCCGGCGGCTGGCGTTTGACGGCGCGCTCACGGGCGCAAACCTCGGACAGGCCATCCGGCTGATCGAAAATTACCGGGCGGCACAGCGAGGCGAGCCGGCGCCGATGATGAGCAAATTTCAGCAGCAGGTTGCCGCCGGCAAGCTGGACCTTGCGCTCGCCGCTGAGGGCGTGCTGGGCCAAAATTTCAGTTTTCTTGGCAAAGGCACTGCGGCCATCACCGGGGCCGACCTCGCGCAGATCAACCTCTTCGGGCTGCTCTCCAAACTCCTTGACCGGATGCTGCTCAACTTCTCGAGCCTCAGCCTCGACACACTCAACGCGGGCTTCGTACTCAACGGGGCAAAAATTTCCTTCGCCGACCTCAGTCTGACCGGTGAGCGCGCACGCCTCGACGCCCGCGGCGATTATCAGCTCGCGACCGACACGCTCGACTTCAACCTGAAAGTGAACCCCTTTGGGAAAACTCACACCTTTGTCGGAAATTTTTTTGAGGTGCTCACCAGCCCGCTCACCAATGTGCTCGAGGTGAAACTCAAAGGCCCGCTGGAAAAACCCGGCTGGACTTTCACCAACGGGCCGGCCAACCTCCTCCGCAGTCTCGGCGGCGATTCCGGCAAAAATCCGGCTTCGCCGACGAAGGAATAAATGTGCCGGCAGGCCGAAATCCCAGTTGCACGCCACTCGCTAGCCCAGCTAGGGTGAATCACCCAGATGCCGTCCCTGCCCACTTTGCCGAAAAAACCTTGGCAAGCCCACGTCACTGTTGCACTCGCGCTGACCACGCTGGCGCTCGGTGTTGCGCTGCTTGGCGACCAGTTCAACTGGCTCGACCAGATGTTTCCCAGCTCGACGCACAATGCCGGCTGGCAGCAGGTGTTGGGCACCGTCGTCGCGCTTCTGGGGCTGGCAATGCTGCTGGGCGAGCTCACGGCCCGGATCAACGCCGTCTGGCCAGCACTCGCCAGCGCGGCATTTGGTTTGACCGAGCTGGCCGGCAGTCTCACGGGCAACGAAAGCATGTTCGACACTTGGTTTGCCCAGCGCCCGTTGGGTGCTCCGCCCGAGGCCATGCCGCTCCTCGCCGTCCTTGCGCTGGTGCTCGGAATTGCGTCCATGCTATGGTTCGCCCTGCCGCTCGGCCGCGCCGGACGTTCGTGGGCACTTGCGTTGAGCGGCTCGCTGCTCGCCGCCATCGGCGGAGCGACGTTCGCTGGTCATCTCCTGAACCAGCTTGCCAGCCAAGGGCAGGATCAGTCTGTCGCCGCCAACTGGAGCCTGACGGCCAGTCTGCCGCCTTCCTCCGCCCTCGTGCTCCTCGCGCTCGGTGCGGGACAGCTGGCGCTCGCGGCCCGCGAACACGCCCGAGAGCAGGCCGACGCGCCCGCCTGGCTGCCCCTGCCTTTCGTCGCCGGTTCGGCCGCGCTTACCCTGGTCTTCTGGGCAGGGCTGCGTGAACGTGAAATTTTTTACCTCGGTGACAACGGCCGCATCATCATCAACAATCTCGCCGATGCCATCAATCTCGATCTCCAGCAGCAAGCGACCGCGATTGAGCGGCTCGCTCACAGTTGGAGCACCAAAGGGGTCCCGCTTGATGTGATCAAGGATCGGGACGCAGACAGCCTCCTTCTCTCCCTCCGTGGTGCCCGGTCGCTCGCTTGGATCTCGTCCAATTACGACACCAATTGGTTTTTTCCCCATGAAGGTAACGAGGGGCTTTACCAATTCAACCAAGCCAGGGACCCGAACCGTGCCTACGCCCTCGACGAGTCCAAACGCACGGGCAATGCCTGCGTTTCACTGACGCTAAAATATTCCGACCGCGGCACCGGTTTTATCATCTGTGCGCCCGTGCAGCGTGACGGGGCCCTGCAAGGCTGGATCGGCCTGGAGGTGGATTACCGGCAATTCATCGCCGCACAAGCCGAGCGGGTCGGGGCCAACCTTCAGTACCGCTGTCTTGTCACTGTTGACCGCACGCCGGTCTACGCGTCCACTTCCGAGGACGCCAGCACGGACGAATCGCAGGCGTTGAAACCTCAGCTTAGGGTGATTCAAAACCGCCGCGTGAGCATCCTGCTCGTGCCAAAGCTGGAATATCTCATGCGCAACCGCGGCTTTCTGCCCGAGAGCACCCTCATTGCCGGTCTCGGCATCTCGCTCCTCCTGGGCCTCAGCATCCACCTCGCGCGCTCCGCGCGCTCCAATCTGAGCGCCTCGCGCGATTCCAACCGCCGTCTTTATTCCGAAAATGAGGAGCGCCGCGCCGTCGAGGCCCGCCTTAAAATTTCCGACGAGCGCCTCAATCTCGCCCTCGATTCCACTGCCATCGGCATATTCGAGTGGAACGTCCCCGCCGGCGAAATCCACGGCAACTCCGGCCTCTGGTCTGTCCTCGGTCTCGCGCCCACGCTGCCCGCCGCGCTCCCCGCACTCTGGGAGTCGCACGTCCACCCCGACGACCTCGCCGCGTTTCGCGTTACACGCGCGGCTCAGCTCGGCGGTGCCCAGAATTTTTCTGACTCCGAATATCGCATGCGCGCACCCGACGGCGCGTGGCGCTGGCTCGCCGTCCGCGCCAAAACTGTCGCCACCGTCACGCCCGCCCGGCTCGCCACCGTCACGCCTGCCCGTATCGTCGGCACCGTCCAAGACATCACCGCCCGCAAGCTTGCCGCCGCCGCGCTCGGCGAGAGCCAGACCGCCGCGCGCAAGCTCTCCCTCGTCGCCAGCAAAACCGACAATCTCGTCATCATCGCCCGGCCTGACGGCACCATTGAGTGGGTCAACGAGTCCTTCATCCGTGTCATGGAGTGGTCGCTCGCCGAGATTGTGGGCAAAAACCCCGCGTACTTTATGGTCGGCCCCGATACTAGTCCACGCACGGTGCGACGTCTGCGGCTCGCCCTCGCGCACGGGACCGCCCTCTCCGCCGAGATCACATGCTACGCCAAGTCCGGCCGCCGGTTTTACCTCCAGCTCGAGGTTCAGCCCGTCCGCGACGAGCGTGGCAGGCTGGAAAATTTTATCGCCATCCTCGCGGACATCACCACGCGCGTCGAGACTGAGCAGGCGCTGCGCCGCGCCAAGGCCGAGGCCGATGCCGCCTCGCGGGCCAAGAGCGAGTTCCTCGCCTCGCTCTCGCACGAGATCCGCACGCCCATGAACGGCGTCATCGGCATGACCTCGCTCTTGCTCGACACCACGCTCAACCCGGAGCAGCGCGACTGCGTCGGCACGATCCGTTCCAGCGGCGAGGCGCTGCTCTCGATCATCAACGACATCCTCGATTTTTCCAAGATCGAATCGGGCAAGTTCGACATTGACCACCAGCCCCTCGATCTCGCGACCTGTATCGAGGAGACGCTTGACCTCTTCGCCGCGCACGCCGCCACGCGCCAGATCGAGCTCGCGTATGCGATCGCCGCCGATGTGCCTGCGCTCGTCATCGGCGACGGCCACCGGCTGCGGCAAGTCATCTCCAACCTCGTCAACAACGCCGTCAAGTTCACCCCGTCTGGCCGCATCACCGTCGAGGCCCGCCTCCTGCCGCCGGGATCCAGCTCGCCTTTTCCCGCCGCCTCACGCGCCCCGTTCAGCTCCGACCGCATTCGGCTCGAAATCGTTGTCCGCGATACGGGCATCGGCATCCCGCCCGACCGGCTGCACCGCCTCTTCAAGCCGTTCTCCCAGGTGGATTCCTCCACGACCCGCAAATATGGCGGCACCGGCCTCGGGCTGGCCATCTGCTACCGCCTCACGCAGCTCATGGGCGGTGACATCCGGGTGGAAAGTGCTCCGGGCGAAGGTTCCGCGTTTATTTTCCATATCATCGCCGAGCGCATCCCCACCGTGCGCCAGCCGCCGCCCTCTGCGCTCCCGCGGTTGCTTGCGCCCGGTGTGCACGTCCTCTGCTTCGACGACAACCCCGTCGCGCTCCGCTGGCTCGGGGTGTTCTTTGAGAAAGCCGGCCTCATTGTCACGCGTGCCGCCACACCCGCCGCCGCCCTTGGGTTTCTGCGTGGCCAACCCACGCCCGCACTCGCCGTGCTCGACCTCACCGCCTTCGGCGAAACCGCCGCTCTCCTGGCCGAGCTCGCCGCCCGAGCGATCCCCGTCATCGGCCTCTATCCGCCCGGGGTGGACACCCCTGCCGCCGCGCCGCATTTCGCCGCACTCACCAAGCCGCTACGCGGGCCGCCCTTCGTCCGCACGCTGCGCATTTTGTTCCCGAGCGAAACCACCGACGGGGCCCCTGGGCCTGCCGCGCCCGCGCGGCTGCTCTCGGCGGACATCCCGCTCACCATCCTTCTCGTCGAGGACAACCCCGTTAACCAAAAGGTCGCCACCCGTTTCCTTGAGCACCTCGGCTACCACGCCGACGTCGCCGCCAACGGCCATGAGGCCATCGCCGCCGCCGCCGCCCGCCGCTACGAGCTTATTTTGATGGACATCCAGATGCCCGAGATGGACGGCTACGAAGCCACGCTCGAAATCCGCCGCCGTCAGGACCCTGCGCGCCCGCCCCGCATCGTCGCGCTCACGGCGAATGCGCTCCAAAGCGACCGCGATCAAAGCGTGGCCGTTGGCATGGACGGCTTCATTACCAAGCCCGTGACACTTCAGGAACTTGCCGCCGGCATTCGCCGCCTCTTCCCGACCGCCGGAAAATAATTTCTTCCGCCCGCTGCGTGGCCCGGCCCGGGAGCGACGAAAGCCTCACCCCTGCGGTCGGAGTCCTCATTCCGCAAACGATGCCCGCGCCCTCAACTCCGCTATCTCTCCTGCCCGCTCCGGATCGCCTACGCAGTTATCCCTTTCCATCGGATCGCGCTCCAAGTCAAAAAACAACCAAGGTGAGCCGTCCGTGTTAAGCACGAGCTTCCGCGCCATTGTCCGCATGCCGTGCCACGCCCGGTCACACTGCTGTGGCAACGCCACCACGCTCGGCATTGAGATGCGCTGCATCCTGGCTTTGAGTTGTTCGTTTTGAGCTTCAGGTTTGCGCCCATCCGCCCAAGCCAGCGTGAGTGCCCCCAAGTCCACCAGCGACACCAGTTCGGAGCTCACCAAACCCCGCCCGCCCGCACCACGGACGAGCAGCGGCACGCGCACCGACTCTTCATACGGCCACCCTTTTCGAAACAGCCCGTGCGCCCCGTGCATGTCGCCATGCATGCTGGTAAAGACAATCATGGAGTCGTCCCGCTCGCCTCCCACTTCTCCCCCCCCAGCGGTCGCCCTCGCGTCTACCTCTGCCACCAGCCGTCCCACCGACCTGTCTGTCGCCTCAAGGTGCGCGTAATACCCCGCCAGCTCCCGCCGCGCCCGCGACTCGACGGCTCCGCCGCGCGGCACATTCGCAGCCAAAACAATCTCGCGCGCATGGCGTGCCGCTATGCCCGCCGCCGGCGCATCATACGGCGGATGCGGTGCCTCCAGGCTCACCACGCAAAACCATGGCTGCCAGTTTTTTTTACTCCCGCCTCCCGCCCCTTGCCTTCCGCGTTCCCGCTCGCGCAGCCAACCGTCCGCCCGCCCGACCACCACATCGCTCTGATAGCCCGTAAATTTTGCCGGCTCCGCCAGCCGCGAGCCGTGCAGCCAAGGGTCATTCAGCAAAAATCCACCCTCAAAACCCTCCCAAAAACCAAACCCGCCCCGTGCCGCCGTCGGCACGACGGTCTTCGCATGCACCTCGCCTACCAGCGGCACTGAAGGGTCGCGTTTGCCCACACCCCATTTCCCAAAAAATGCGGTCGCATAGCCGCGCCTCTCCATCTCATGCGCGATGGTGCGCGTGCCCGTCGGCAACGGGTCAAAATAATCCCGGACTCCATTCTCCGGGGACGACACGCCCGTGAGCAACGCCGCCCGCGCAAACGGCGCGAATGGATGAGGCGTCACCGCCTGTGTAAAATTCACGCTTTCTGCCGCGAGTGCGTCGAGGCACGGCGTGCGTGCGTTCGGGTCGCCCGTGTAGCCAAGTGCCTGTGCCCGCCACTGCGTCGTTACAATCCAGAGAATGTTCGGCCGCTTCATTTGCTGATCTGTCTGACTACCTGCAAAACCGCCCGACCGCGAAGCACAAACCGCGACGGTTTTGCTCTCCCCGTTAGCCACCTTTTCGGCTTCGTGTGCAATCTGTTCCCGTCTGCACCCGTCATTTTTTCCCCCTGCCCGCAGCCAGACCGTCCACGGCCGCGCGCAGAAGTTCACCGACGCTCACTCCTTTTTTCCGCGCCATCTGGGCAAGAAATTTTCGCAGTCGCGGCGCGAGCCGCACCGAGATTTGCCGGTGCTCCGCGACCACCGGCTGGTAGCCGCCAAAATCAAACTCCCGCAGTGCCAGCCGCACCACCGCGCTCGTCGAGCCAAGCCCGGCGCGCTTACGCTGTGCCTCGATCTTGGCAATTAACGCCAGCGGCAAGTCAAAGGTCAGGGGCGCGGCAGCCGGGGTGGGCTTGGAGGGCATGGATAGGTGGGGCGCAATACGAAGTCGAAAGCAGGAGGTACGCCATGCAAGCCGTCGCGTGTCGGCCCGCGCAACAATAATTTGAGCCCCTCGCCCTCCCTGAGTATTTTACCCCTCGCCCTCCCGGCCCGTTATCATTCTCCTGCCTTGTTACGCCACCCTCCGCCAGCCGCTCGCCACGCGGTGGCTGGGCGCAGGTGCGTACCTTCTCCCGCTTCCTCCTCCCCACAACCGCCATGGCCCGCGTTGTCCTCGACAAAATTTTCAAGACCTACCCCGGTGCCACTGGCAACCGGCCTGCCGTGTGTGGGGTCAGCTTGGACATCGCGGACGGCGAGTTCATGGTGCTTGTCGGCCCCTCCGGCTGCGGTAAGTCCACCCTTCTCCGCCTGATCGCCGGCCTTGAGACCGCCGATGCCGGCACCATCTCCCTCGCCGGCCGCGTCGTCAACGCTGTGCCACCCAAGGATCGCGACCTCGCAATGGTTTTCCAAAACTACGCGCTCTATCCGCATCTCACTGTCTTCGACAATCTCGCCTTCGGCCTCAAGTTGCGGAAACTGCCCCGCGCCGAAATCGCCGAGCGCGTTCGCGCCGCCGCCATGCAGCTCGGCCTCGCCGAGGTCCTCGACCGCCTCCCCAAGGCACTTTCAGGTGGCCAGCGCCAGCGTGTCGCCGTGGGCCGTGCAATGGTCCGCCAGCCGAAAGTTTTCCTCTTCGATGAACCGCTCTCCAATCTCGACGCTCAGCTCCGCGCCGCTACGCGGGCCGAGATCGGCCGCCTCCACGCCCGCCTTGCCGCGACTATGATCTATGTCACCCACGACCAGGTCGAGGCGATGACAATGGGTGACCGCATCTGTGTGATGAAGGACGGCACCATCATGCAAGTCGCCGCACCGTCTGACCTCTACAATTCGCCCGCCAATCTTTTCGTCGCTGGCTTCATCGGCAGCCCGCCGATGAACTTTCTCCCCGGCACGCTTGAAAAATCTCCTTCTGGCTTTGCCTTCGTTGCCAGCAATTCTTCCCGCCACGCCGGTGCAAATTTCAAATTTGAGCTTTCAGCTCCCTATCTCTCCACCCGAGTTGCCGATCACGTCGCCCAACCCGTCATGCTCGGGCTCCGACCTGAACACCTCCACGTTCCTCTTGCTGTATCGAAGCTCCCTGTCGTGCCAGAGCGAAGCGGCGACGGAGACTCCCCCCCTCTCATCGCGCAAATCGAACTCATCGAACCAATGGGCGCCGAAACCTACCTCCACCTCCGGGTTGGCGAAAACATCCTTATCGCCCGCATCCCTCCCGCCGGCCGACACGTGCTCGGCGAGAAACTTACGCTCACGCCCGACTTAACCCACGTTCATTTGTTTAGCTCCGTAACTGGTGACGCTCTTCGTTGAGTGGAGTGTCTCGATTGCCCACAACGTTGACCCTCTTGCCTACCGCGACAGTATCAACTATGTAATAATTACGGCGCAATCTGTTGCACGCGGTCCGCCGGCGGCGGGGCGATGGCGTCGGCCAATCGCGCGGGCTCGAACTGCGCGGCGGGAAAGGTCAGCCCGAGAGCCGCACCGGTCACGGCGAACTGGGTCTTGTTGCGGGTTATATCATCGCGTAGGTCAATCGCTTTCACAATCCATTGCTCACCGGTTTTTTTGCCGGCGGTCAGCAGGTCAATTTTCTGAAGGTCGAGCACGGCGATGGATTTGAGCGGCACCCCGTCTTTGCCCAGCTCCACGGCTTTCGCAAGCGCGTTGAACTGCGTGTCGAGCCAGACGCGCACGCCGGTCAATTCCGGCCGGAGCGCGGCGAGGGCGGCGGGCGGGCGCAGGAGGAAAACGTTCGCCGGCCGCGTCTCCGCCCCCGGTGCGACACCCTCGAACGTGAAATCATCCCACCACAAAAACGGCATCTGCAAATCGAACGCCGTCAGATCGGTCCCCCCCAGCGGCGCAAACCACGCCGTTGCGCCGACCGCCGCGACGCCTCCCTTGTCATCGGCCCAGCTCCACACGGCGCTCTCCGCGCCGACCTGCACAAGCAGCCGCCGCTCAGCTCCCTTCACGCCGGGCTGGAGCACAACCCGTGAAACTGGACCATGGGCATTGCTGCCGCCCCACAGCCGGCCCGGCACGACTCGCTCGTCGCCCTTGAGCGGACGCACCCGCAATTCAAACTCCAGATAATATCCGCCACCCAATCCCCAGCCGGTCTTGCGAAATTCCTCCAAGATTTTCCGCCCCTCAGCCTGGTCAGCCTTGCCCTGCAAATAAACTGGCGGCTCGCCACCGGGCCGGCGGGCTTGCGCGTGCGTTTCGCGAACCGTCGCTGACAGCAAAAGCCCAAGGCAAGCGACCACGACCGCCTGCCTTGCAAAAGTATTCACGTTGGCAACGCCACCGCGCACGGCTCAGGGAGTGGTCGCTTTCGAGGTTTCAGCTGTCGGCTTGGCCGCGTCGGGCGCGGGCGGCGTCGGCGGGGTGGTGCTCGTCGCGGGAGCCAGGGGAAGTGTCACGCTCGCCGCCGACGCAGCACCGCCGGCCGCGGCGGAGGTGGTGCCAGTCGTTGGCGACGATACGGACGTCGTCGGCAGCACCGGAGCTGTGGCAGCGGGTACGGCCATCTTTTCCAACTGGACGCCGCCGGCAGAGCTGGGGTGATTTTTCTCATAGATTCGGCCCAGGTAGAGGGCGAAGCTCAGCACAAAAAACGCGATGGCGGCGTAGATGGTAGCCTTGGAGAGCACGTTGCCGGTCTCATGGCCGAAGGCCGACTCGGTCGCACCGCCACCGAGAGCCGCGCCCATGCCGCCGTCCTTCGTCTTCTGCATGAGGACGACCAAGACGAGCAAAGACGAGACGCCGATGAGCGCGAAGGTGAGAAAACCAATGAGGAAGGAAAACATACGGGGGGCTAAAAGAGTGGACCGCACCGGGCTTGTCAATTGCGTCGTTTGGGCCTGCCATGCAGGGACGGTAATTGGCCGTCTTTCAAAGTCGGTTTACGGCTGTCTTGTTTCTCATCTAATTTATAATATGGTGGATACGCAACGATTGCCCGAGGAACCAAGCGGACAAAAAACCATCAAATAAAATGATGCAGGTCGGTAGAAACTGCACGCAGCGGGCGCAGGGTTGCCTTCCGGCGCAAACTGTGTCCGCTCTCCCCCATCGCATGGCCAAGCCCGGAACCGTCGTCGCCGTTTGCACGGCCAATATCTGCCGCAGCCCGATGGCGGCCGCGCTGCTCCAACACGCGCTCGCCGCCCAGCCCGAGCCGCTCCGCTCGCTGCGCGTCGTCTCCGCCGGGGTGGCCGCACGCCCGGGCGACCTGGTCTCGGAAAACTCCGTCGTCGCGCTGCGAAAAGTCGGCCTCGACATCGCCGGCCAGCGCAGCCAGCCGCTCACGCGCGAGCTGGTCGAGGACGCGCTCGCTGTCATCTGCATGACCGAAAGCCACCGTGCGCTTATCCACCTGCTGTTTGAGCCGCCGTCGGAAAATATCCGCCTCTTCCGTGAGTTCCTGCCTGCCGCCGCCAATAAGGAAGTCCCCGACCCCTACGGAGGCCCACTCAACCGCTACGAAGTTTGCCGCGACGAATTGGTCGAAGCGCTGCCTTCGCTGGTGGCGTTTCTGAAGACGCTCGCCGCGAAACCGGCTTGAGCCGTGGGAAAAGATGCGTGGGGTGCCGCCGCCCTCACAAATTTTTCTTTGCCTCGGCCCGCCGATGGGCGAGCCTGCCGGTTTCACATCATGCTCAACGCCTCCCCGCTCTCCGCCCTTGATCCCGAGATCTCCGCCGCCATCGCCGCCGAGCTGGCCCGCCAGCAGGGCCATATCGAGCTGATCGCCTCGGAAAATTTCACCTACCCGGCCGTGATGCAGGCGCAGGGCAGCGTGCTCACCAACAAATACGCCGAGGGCTACCCCGGCAAACGCTGGTATGGCGGCTGCGAGCAGGTGGACAAGGTCGAGACCCTCGCCATCGAGCGCGCCAAAAAACTCTTCGGGGCCGAACACGCCAACGTCCAGCCGCACTCCGGCTCGCAGGCCAACTTCGCCGTCTACACCTCCTGCCTCGCGCCCGGCGACAAGATCCTCGGCATGAACCTCAGCCACGGCGGCCACCTCACCCACGGCAATCCGGCGAATTT
>CAIQBC010000001.1 GCA_903869955.1 uncultured Opitutia bacterium | reverse complement strand
GGCCGAAGCGGGTTCCGAGCGGGAGAAACTCTACAAGCATACGGTGAAACGTGAGCCGATGGATCGTGCCGTGCGTGAGCTGGGTGCGCAGGCGTGGCTCGCCGGCCTGCGTCGCGCGCAGGCGAGCACGCGCGGGACGCTGGCGGTGGTGCAGCGGCAAAACAAGGTCACCAAAATTCACCCGATCCTCGACTGGGACGACCGCCGCATTTACCGTTACCTCAAGGAGCATGCCCTGCCTTATCATCCGTTGTGGGAGCAGGGTTATGTTTCGGTCGGCGACTCGCACAGCACGAAAAAACTGGAGGCTGGCATGAGCGAGGAAGACACGCGTGGCGGCGCCGACAAGCGCGAATGCGGTCTGCACGAACCGGGCAGCGGGGATTTCTCGATCTGAGATTTGACCGTGAAGCTCGCGCCACCTCAGAAGAGAGGTGAAGCACGTTGATCCACTTTGGGTCGTCCTGCTCCCATCTGGCAGCTGCGCCCGCGATTTGCTGACGGGTTGAACGCTACGAGGAGAAGCAGATAATGAGGGCAGGCTGTCGCCTGCGAGGCGTAGGGCTGGCACGTTGTTTTCGGTTTGTTCTACGCCCGCGCTTCGGTCACTCATTTGCGTCCGCCTTTTTCACATGCACATTTTCCCGAGCCGCGACGAATTCCTGCGCCTGAGTGCGCAGGGCAACGTCATCCCTGTCTGCACTGACCTGCTTGCTGACTGCGAGACGCCCGTCTCTGCCTACGCCAAGCTCAAGACGGCCGGCCCGTCTTACCTGCTCGAGTCCGTCGAGGGCGGCGAACACCTGTCGCGCTACAGCTTCATCGGCTGCCGCCCGCGCAAAGTCATCGCGTGCGGCCCGCAGACGACCGAGATCCGCGTCCCCGGCCAGCCGGCGGCCATCATCCCGACACCACGCGACCCGCTCACTCTGCTTGAGGCCGAGCTGCGCGATTACCATCCTGTGCAACTGCTTGGCCTGCCTCGTTTTACTGGCGGTGCGGTCGGATTCCTTGGCTATGAATACATCACGCGCATCGAGCCTACTGTGCCCGCGGCCAAAAGTGACCCGCTCGGCACTCCCTTGCTCTACTTCATGCTTTCGGACTCGCTGCTGATTTTCGACCGCGCGAAGCAAACCCTCCGCCTCTGCGTCAACGCCCACGTCGGCGCGAACCCCGTCGCCGCCTACGATGCCGCCGTTGCCGAGCTGCGCCACCTGCTTGATCTCCTTCGCCAGCCGAGCGAGCTCGCCCCCGCGCTCATCTCCGCCACGCCAACGATCACCGTGCCGCCGGGCAACTTCACGCGCCCCGCCTACGAGCAGCTCGTGGACGACGTGAAGGAATACATCCGCGCTGGCGACATCATCCAAGTCGTGCCCTCGCAGCGTTTCACGCGTCCGTTCGCCCGCGCGCCGCTCGACCTCTACCGCGCGCTCCGCACCGTCAATCCATCGCCTTACATGTTCATCCTCGAGACCGGCGACTTCGCGCTCGTCGGCGCTTCGCCCGAGGTGCACGTCCGCCTCACCGACGGCCTCGTGGAAATCCGCCCCATCGCCGGCACGCGCAAACGCGGCGCGACCCACGACGAGGACCTCGCCCTTGAAAAGGAGCTGCTCGCCGACGACAAGGAAAAGGCCGAGCACCTCATGCTGGTGGATCTCGCGCGCAACGACATCGGCCGCGTGTGCCAGTTCGGCAGCGTGACCGTGCCGGAAATGATGGTCGTCGAGCGCTACTCGCACGTCATGCACATCGTCTCGCAGGTCGAGGGCCGCATCGCGCCCGACAAGACCGCCTTCGACCTCATGCGCGCGACGTTTCCCGCCGGCACCGTGAGTGGCGCCCCAAAAATCCGCGCCATGCAGATCATCGCCGAGAAGGAACCCGTGCGACGCGGCTTTTACGCCGGCGCGCTCGGCTACTTCGGCTACGACGGCAACACGGACTCGTGCATCATGCTCCGCACCGCGCTGATCAAGGGTGGGCAGATCCACATCCAAGCCGGCGGCGGCGTGGTGGCCGACTCCGATCCGGCGGCCGAGTATCAGGAGACCGTCAACAAAGCCTCCGCGCTCCTGAAAGCCGTCGCCCTCGCGGAGCAGTTGTAGAAATTTCAATCGCGACCGGCACAAACTTGCCTGCGCCTCACGACAATTTTCTGATAAAGATTTTACAACTCCATGACAACTCGCCGTGCGTTTTCTGCCATTATCGCCGCGCCCATGAAAAACATCTCTCGCCTCCTGTTCCTCGCCCTGCCTCTCCTCGCCGCCTTGCGTGCCCAGTCCGGCCCCGCCCCCGCCGAATCCTCGATCCGGTCCGCTGCTGCCGCAAAAGCCACGGCTCCCCAACCCCCGCCGGCACCGTCGTCGGCTCCGTCTGCCATGCCGAGTCCTACGGCCATGACCTTTGGTCCGGTGGCCGAACGCAGTTTATTAGGCGTGGTTTTTGGCCGCACTCCCGGGAACCCAACCCCAACCGGCACCTTTTTGGATTTAAAATCGGGCAATCTTGTGGACCAAGTCCCGCCCGGAAATATCGCCCATGCTATTTATGACAACGATCACTCTGGCATACATTTTCACGGCCTTGCAACAGTTGAGGTTTCAACCGACCTATGGGATGCAGCACCCAACGTAGTGATCGGCAAGCTTGCCGGAGTTGGGGTCGAAAGCGAAAGCTATCATTACGCGAAGCCGGGGGTGACATATTTTTTCAAGACAGCCGAAGGAGTCGCGGGCATATTCCAGTTTTTTGCCCCACCGGATCGGCTGTCTAGCATCCGCTACAAATTGATTCAACTCACCGGCCCGCCGCCACCACCCGCGCCCAAGCCGTAGGCTCGTTTTGGCGGCTATCCGCCATCACGCGAAAATTTTTAAATCCGTGGTTGCATCGCGCGCGGATCGCTCTCCACGTTGGACTTTACGCGCAGGCAATATTTCAACCCGAAGCACACTCTCCCTGCAGCGAGCACGCCGTAAAAGTTCTGGGCAAATCGCTGTTACCTTCTGGCCAAACATTATTCCCGCCTCGCCGTCATCTCAGCCGCATTGCACGAGGTAGCTGCCATGCGCGTCTTCGAATAAATCGAATTTTGGCGTGGAGGGCAGCCCGCTGCCGGGCTGCGTGAGGTCGCGCTTTGGGGATCCCTCGTGTAGGGGATCAACGCGAACGGCAGGCTGGTCAGAATTCTTTGGAGGCAACTTGGCGAGGCGATTGGCGCAGCCCCCGGGCAGCAAGCCGGTCTGTTCCACTATGAATTCGAAGAGAAACAGCACGGTACGCGCGCCCAGCCTCGCCCAGCCGCCGGGCGCAAGCCGCGCGCTGCCGGGGATTCCGAACTGAAGGCTGGGCAGGATGCGGTGGTGAACGTGAGGATTCATGGGAGAGAAAGGATTATAGTGAACGCGAAATGGCCCCTTTAGACGGTTCGAACTGAGCCGGAGGGTAGCGCGGCTTTGTGCCAAAGGTGCGACGGACAGGTTACTAACAGGTTACTTTGACCATATAGGGCTGGTGCGTATTTATGGTTGCGCGACAGCGGGCGTACTCCACGTTCGCCTTTTACGCGCATGCAAGGCCACGGCCCGAAACGCATCTACACCCCGCAATCCATCGAGTTCTGGTTCGCCAAACTGGAGGATGACTGGGAACGCCATTTCTCCCCCGCGCAGCTCGCCGCCGGCCACCGCCTTTACCATGAGGGTGAGGTGCGCGAGCTGGAGCTGTCGCACGAGGACGCCATTGTCCACCGCCGCATCGAGAAGCACGACCAATATGCCGTCATCGAATGGGGTGCGGACGGCGTGCTCGCCGTACGCTCCTCGTCCACCGATCCCGAGGTCGCGCGTGCGCTCGCCGTCGCCGGCCTGCATGAAATTGAGGAGCTCGTCGCCGACGAGGTCTCGCCGCTACCCGAAAACGCGCCGCCCGTTTCGGTTAACGGTCATGGCAACGGAAAATTGCCCGCCGACGCGGACAATCACCTCCCCAGCCAAGCCCGCAATGGCAATGGCGACGGCCAGGCCGCATCCCTTTCCGCCCATGCACCCACGCGGGTGTCGCCGGTCCACGGCGTGGCGGCGACCGGCCCGGCGCGTGCGCTGCTGCTCGCGTTCACCACGACGGCCGACGGCCTGACGTTTCAGGCGCACTGGGCCGGGCCGGGTAGGAAACGTGAGCCGGCGCTTGGCGCGGCGGCGCATGCGGGCGGCAACGGCCACGTGACCTCCGCCGAGCGCACGAAGCTCATCGGCCTCGCCGCCTATGCACGCAAGGCGCACTTCACCTATCACGGTGACACGGGGGTCTACACGTTGGGAAACATTGCCGAGATCCCGAATTTTCTGCGGGGCACACTCGCCGCGTGGCGGAAACTTTTTGCCGTTGAGCTCGACGCCGACGTCACGCGGCTGGGCGAGGGCACGCGCACCATCGAGGTCGAGGCGGTCGCGTCGCGCCGCGTGGGCGACACGGGCGGCGCGCTCGACCTGCGCTGGATCTTCAAGGCGGGCGAGCGGCTGCTCAGCGATGCCGAGGTGGACGCGCTGCTGCGGCGCGGCGTCAACCCGGCGATCCTGCCCGGGACCGGCATCGTGACGCTGCCGACCGAAAAACTGGCCTCGCTCAACGCTTGGCGGCGCGGCGTGGCGGAGACGCATGCCGACGGCGCGCTGCCGCCCTACCTGATTTTTTCGCTGTTCAACGACACGCGTTTCAAGCTCACGTTGTCGCCCGAGCTGGAGGCCTGGCGGCAGCGCGTGCTCACACCCACGGCGGCGGCCGCCACGCAGGCGGAAATCCTGCGCCCTTACCAGCGGCGCGGGGCCGAGTGGCTGCATCATCTTTGTGACGTTGGCTGCCACGGGCTGCTCGCCGACGAGATGGGCCTGGGGAAAACGCTCCAAGTGCTCGCGCTGCTCGCGGCGCGGCCCGTCGCGGGGCGGCCCGGCCTCATCGTGTGTCCGGCGAGCGTGGTGCCGGTATGGCGCGAAGAGATCGCCAAATTTTTTCCATCACTTGCGGTCGAGGTGCTCAAGGCCGGCCACGATTTTTCCGTGCCCGCGCTCCTGCCGGGCGGGCCGGCGCTGTGGCTGGCAAGCTATGCGCAGCTCCGCAAGCACCGCGCGCTGCTCGCCGGCACGGAGTTTGGCTACGCGGTGCTCGATGAGGGCCAGTTTATCAAGAACCCCGACGCCAAAATCACGCAGACGTGCTTTGCCATCCGCTCACGCCACCGGCTGGTGCTCACGGGTACGCCGCTGGAGAACCGCCAGCTCGACCTGTGGAGCATCTTTCGTTTCCTGCTGCCGGGGCTGCTCGGCACGCGGGTGGCGTTCGAGGCGGCATTGCACACCGATCGCGACGGCACGCTCACCCGGCTACGCGCCCAGCTCGCACCATTTTTGTTGCGGCGGACAAAAAACGAGGTCGCGCAGGAACTGCCGCCCAAGGTCGAGATGGAGCTGCTTTGCCCGCTCACTGAGGTGCAACGCGCGCAATACGCGGAAATCTGCCGCGAGGGCCTGGAGCGGCTGGGCGACGACGTGGGCGCGGCGTTACGCGAGAAATCCTTCGGCTTCCTCGCGCTGCTCACACGGCTGCGGCAGACGTGCTGCGACCCCGACATGCTGCCGTGGCTAAACTCGCCGCTCGCCGATTCCGGCAAGATCAGCCTGCTCGTGGAGAAACTCGCGGAGATCGTCGGCAGCGGCCACAAGGTCGTCATCTTCTCCCAGTTTGTGATGCTGCTTGGCCGCGTGCGGACCGCGCTTACGGAAAAATTTCCCGACCTGCCGCGTTATGAACTGACCGGCATGACGCTCGACCGTCAGAAGCCGGTGGCGGCGTTCCAGCACGCGCCGGGGGCGGCGGCGATGCTGGTGTCGCTCAAGGCCGCCGGCACCGGCATCACGCTGCACGCCGCGGATTACGTTTTCCTGCTCGACCCGTGGTGGAACCCGGCGGTCGAGGCGCAGGCCGTGGACCGGGTGCATCGGATCGGGCAGAAAAAAACAGTATTCGTCTATCGTATGGTCACGGCGGGAACGATTGAGGAGCGCATCCAAACGCTCAAGGCGGCGAAGAAGGAGATGTTTGACCGCGTGGTTGGCGGGCTGGGCGGCGACTTCGATCTCGGACGGCATTTCGCCTCGCTGCGAGAGCTGGTGCAGCTCACGACGGCGCACGTCGAGCCGGAGCCGGCGCCCTGAGACCGGGTGCAAGACGCGGACTTGCGGGCACGCGGATTTGGGCGATGCTTGGGCCATGCGTTGGTCGCAATTATTGACGGGCCTGCTGACGATGTTGGAAAAAATCCTCGACCGCATACTCTGCGTCGCGGGTGGGGTGGGGTGTGCGCAACTGCCCGAGTTTATGCAGCAGTACCTCCAGCGGCTGGGCGGCCACCTCGACGAGGCGCGGCGGCAACTGGAGAATTTCGCGGCCGTGGC